>NZ_CP050695.1:402500-727057 GCF_012044895.1 Aquisalimonas sp. 2447 | reverse complement strand
CCCGGGATATTGCCGGTGAGGATGCCCAGGTGACATCCCTGACGCCGGTGGGCGCCGAGGTCCACGAGTGGGAGCTCACGGCCCGCAACTTCGCGGCGCTGGAAGACGCCGACATCGTTTTCTACAACGGCTACAACCTGGAGCAGTGGATGGGACAGGTGCGCGCCACCACGGGGGGCGACACCCCGATTCTGGCCGTGGCCCAGCGCAGCGAGTGGAGCACTCTGCCCATCGTCACCGGGGATATGGAAGGCGCCCCGGATCCGCACCTGTGGATGGATCCCCGGGCAGCCGCCGCCTATGCGCGCGTGATGGCGGAGGCCCTGGCGGAGCTGGTGCCGGAAAAGGCCGATGCCTTCCATGAACGCGCCGATGCGCTGGAAGCCGACCTGAAGGCACTGCACCAAGAACTCACGGAGACGCTGAAGGCGATTCCCGAGGACGATCGGACACTGGTGACCAGCGAAGCCGCGTTCCTGTACTTCGCCGATGCCTACGGCTTTGAACACACCGGGATCTGGGGCACGAACTCCGAAGAGGAAGGTACACCGCGACAGGTCGCGGAGGTCACCGACTTCATCCGCGAGCGCCAGCCCCGCTCCCTGTTCTGGGAGAGCACCATCTCCGACCGCCACGTCCGCGGCATCTCCGGGGATACGGGAATTCCCTACCATGGCCCCCTGTACGTGGACTCCCTGAGCGCACCGGATGGCGACGCCGGCACCTATACCGCCATGATGCGCTACAACGCGCGCATGCTGGTCGACAAACTGGCACCCTGAGCCCATGAGCCTGCACGCCGTTCACAGCCGACACGCCGATGATGCCCACGCCGTGGCCGTACGCGGACTGACCGCGGCGTACGACGGCGCGCCGGTGCTGGATAACGTCAGCTTTCAGCTGGAAACCGGCCAATGGCACGCCGTGATCGGTCCCAACGGCTCCGGCAAGACGACGCTACTCAACCTTCTCGCCGGATCACTGACACCGGTGACCGGGCGGATGCAGCTGTTCGGCGACGACCCGGACGTGTGCCGCCGCCAGAGCCAGGTCGCCTACATGCCCCAGCACGAGAACCTGGAGTGGGACTTTCCCGCGTCGGTATGGGACACGGTGATGACCGGCCGTTACGGCCACATGCGCCAGGACTCCCTGGCGCGGCGCTTCCTGCCGCCCCGACTCAGCCACCGGCGTCACCATGCCATCTGCCGTCAGGCACTGGAAGAGGTGCGCATGGAGCACCTGGCGCGCCGCCCCATCGGCCAGCTCTCCGGCGGCCAGAAGAAACGGGTGCTGCTTGCCCGGATGCTGGCCCAGCAGGCGCCGCTGGTGCTGCTGGATGAACCCCTGGTTGGGCTGGACAAGGACAGCCGGCGCCTGATCCTGGACGTGCTGCTGCGCCAGCGCCAGCAGGGGCAGACCATCGTCATGGTCACCCATGACCTGGTGAACACCCTGAAGTACGCCGATCAGGTGCTGTTGCTGAACCGCTCACTCATTGGTATCGGTCCGCCTGCGGAGATGCTCCAGGACGACATGCTGACCCGCACCGCGGCGGCCAACTGGCTTGACCGCAAGCCCGCCGCCGAGACAGAGGACCTGCAGGCGCAATGACGGAAGCCCTGGACGCCATCAGCCGCGCCATCGTCGACGTCCTCCTGGGCGGGCTCATGGGCGTGATCGACCTGCTGCCGGAAACCATCTCCGGCCCGTTCCAGTACGCGTTCATGCAGCGCGCCCTGCTGACAGCGGTGGTGGTGGGCGCGACCTGCGGCATGCTGTCGTGTTTCATCGTGCTCAAGCGCTGGTCCCTGCTCGGTGATGCCATCTCCCACGCCGTGCTGCCGGGGGTGGCCATTGCCTACCTGCTGGGCTGGCCGTTCTTCATCGGCGCGTTCATCACCGGCGCACTGACCTCACTGGGGATTGGGGCGCTGGAGCGGCACACGCGGCTGAAGGCCGATGCCGCCATGGGCGTGATGTTCACCGCCGCCTTCGCCATCGGCGTGGTGATCATCAGCCAGATCGCCACCAGCACCCACCTGATGCACATCCTGTTCGGCAACGTTCTGGGCGTGCAGCCGGTGAACCTGCTACTGACCATGATCGCCGGCGTCATCGCCGTGGTGGCCGTGGTGCTGTGCTACAAACCGTTTCTGCTGTATACCTTCGATCCGGTGCAGACCCGTGCACTGGGGTTCAACTCAGGGCTGATCCACTACGGGCTGATCCTGCTGCTCACCCTGACCATCGTGGCCAGCCTGGAGACAGTGGGCATCATCCTGGTGGTGGCCATGCTGGCAACCCCGGGGGCCACGGCGCATCTGCTCACCGACCGGTTGCCGGCGATGCTGGCCATTGCCATCGGCGTTGGCGTGTTCTCTGCCATCGTCGGGCTGTATCTGGCGTTCTACTTCAATTTCGCCTCCGGCGGCAGCATCGTCATCGTGGCATCGGTCCTGTTCCTGCTGGCGCTGATACTCTCGCCCCGTCACGGCCTGCTGCGGCGCTGGTTCCGCAATGCCGCCATCCGACGGGCGTGAACGGCCGGCGACGCGGACAGTGTTGCGCTGTCAGCGTCGGTCCAGCTTGTTCTCCAGGCGCTCCACCTTGGCATGAAGCTCCTCGATCAGGCGCAGCATGCGCTCGCGCTCCTCGTGGGCCTTGGCCTCGGTTTGCTGATGCTTGGCGTCCGCCTCCTCCATGTGCCGCTCCTGCATGGTGTTGACGATGATACCGATGAACAGGTTGAGCACCGTGAACGCCGACAGCAGGATGAAGACCACGAAATAGAGCCAGGCCAACGGGTAGACTTCCATCACCGGCCGGGCGATCTCCTCCGACCAGCTCTCCAGGGTCATTACCTGGAACAGCGAGAACAGGGTCAGCCCCAGATGGCCGAAGTCTTCCGGGAAACTCTCGCCGAACAGCTTGGTGCCCATGACGCCGAAGATGTAGAACACCAGCCCCAGCAAAAAGGCGATCCAGCCGATGCTGGGAATCGCCTTCAGCAGTGACTCCACGATCATGCGCAGCCGCCCGACCTTCGCCACCAGGCGCAGCACACGCAGGATGCGCAGCGCCCGCAGCACCGAGAAGGGCCCCGTGTCCGGCATCAGCGAGATGGCCACGATGAAGAAGTCGAAGACGTTCCAGCCTTCCTTGAAGAACCGGTAGTCGAAGGCGAACAGCTTCAGCGCGATCTCGATGACGAAGATCGTGAGCACCACCCGCTCGGTGATCAAGAGCGCTGTGCCCGCATGACGCTGGATGACGTCGAAGGTCTCCAGCCCCAACGTAATCGCGTTGAAGCAGATCAGCACGATGATGAAGTTCTGCACCGGGCGGCTTTCCACCCAGTTCCCGACACGCTGCCGCAGGCCGGGGGCCGCTGCTTGTTCCATAGAGAGACTCGACTTTGGGACGATTGTCCGTGATCCGGGCCGGTTGGGCACGAAAGGCCGTCAGTATAAGCGTTCGCCACTTTTCGGGAAGCAACGGTTCTATCAGCCGAATACGGCCGTGGTGACCAAGAACAGCACCATGCCCACCAGCGCCCCCACCAGCGTGCCGTTGATGCGGATGTACTGGAGGTCACGCCCGACGGCCAGCTCCAGGCGATTCACCAGGCTGTCGCTGGGCCAGTCGTCCACCACGTCGGCGATGAAGGTGCCGATGCTGTCGCGGAACGGCAGCACCAGCTCCCGCAGCAGGGCTTCCAGGCGTTCGTCCAGGCGGGCGCGGGCCTGCGGATCCGTCTGCAGCGTCTCGCCGAACTGCTGCAGGCTGCGGATCAGGGATTCACGGAAACCGGAGCCCTCACCGGTCACGCCCTCCAGCAGCGCGCCGCGCAGATCCTCCCACAGGGTCTCCAGCATGTCCTGCAGCTCGTCGCTGGCGAGGACCTGGTCACGCAGGTGATCCAGCCGCGCGCGGAGGGCCCCGGAGTCCCGCAGTTGTTCGCTGAACTCGTGCACCCATCGTTCGAAATCCTGGCGCACCGGATGGTCGTGCTCGGCCATCTCGCCCAGCCACTCGTCCACCCCGTCGATGATCTCGTCGGCGAGCCGGCGGTCGAAACGCCGCGGCACCCACCAGCGACTGCGGGCACTGACCTGCTCGCGAATGGCATCCTGATTACGCCGTAGCGCCTGGCGCGCCACCAGCAGACCGCGATCGAACAGCTGCTCGTGCTCGCGACTGGCCAGAAACACCTGCAGCAGCCGGTCCAGCACCGGCACCAGGTCCAGGCGCCGCACATGGGTTGCCAGCACGTCCCGGTAGAAGCCGCGCACCTCCCGGTCCTGGAAGGCGTTGATCACATCAGGCGCAAGCACCAGCATGCGATCCGCCACCAGTGCGGCATTGTCCCGGCGCGCCAGCCAGCCCCCCAGATGCAGGGAGGGGTCGGCCTGATGCAGCCGCGCCAGGACCACCTCCTGATCCAGGAAATGGCGCGAGACGAAGCGGCCCAGTCCGCGGCCCAAGCGGTCCTTGTTCCGCGGCACGATGGCCGTATGCGGTATCGGCAACCCCAGGGGGCGGCGAAACAGCGCCGTCACCGCAAACCAGTCGGCAACGCCGCCGATCAACCCCGCCTCCGCACCGGAGCGGACCAGCAACCACCAGTACCCCGGATCGTCCACGAACTGGGTGCCGAAGTACACCGCACCGGCGCCCACCAGAGATGCCGTTGCCACACGCCGGTGACGCCGCAGGGCGTCGCGCTGCTGGTCATCCTCCTGCGCCAGGGTCATCCACCGGACCGCTGCTGGCGGACGCTGGCCACCTTGTCGTCGAGGCTCTGCTGCCGGTCGGTGCGCGTGCCCACCTTGATGCTGGTGAACAGCCGCGGTGCGCCCTTGGCATGCAACCGCTCATGGCAGCGCTTCACCGCGGCGAACACGGTATCCCACTCGCCTTCGACATTGGTGCCGTAGGCATGCAGTTCGGTGGCCAGGCCGGCGGCTTCCAGTTCCTCCTGACAGGCGGCGATATATTCGCCCAGGGAAGTGCCGCTGCCGATGGGAATGACACAGAGTTCCAGATGCACGTGCATGGTGATGTCCTCCGTACTCGTCTCCCGCCCCTCCGTCAGCCGCGTACCTCGATGACGCAGGCCGGGTCAAAGGGCTTGCCCGGCACCTGTTCGTTAGGGTAACCGCGCTGGTTGCTGATCACGCGCACACCGCAATGGTACAGGTCAGTGTTGGCGTGGGTGTGGCCGTGGATCCACAGCGAAGGCGCCGTCTCCGCCAGCAGGGGATGCAGGTCGCTGACGAATGCCGCGCCGATCTCGTCCATGGAGTACTCGGGATGGGCGCAGTCGATCAGCGGCGCCGCGTGAGTCACCACCACCGCGGGTTCACTGCTGCCCGCCGAGAGGGTCCGATACAACCACTCCCGGGTGTCGCGATGGCACTCCCGGGTCGCCTCCGGCGTCAGGGGCTGCGCATCATCCCCCTCACCCACCAGAATATGCCGGTAGTCCGGCATGTGCTCGACCGCCACGGGCATGGCCTGGGTGGCGGGAATCTGACCATCCCCGGCAAAGTCGGTCCATAGCGTCGCCCCGAGGAAGCGGACGCCGCCGATCACCACCGAGTCCCGCTCCAGTACATACACGCCCGTCCCCAGTGCCGCATCCCGCAGTTCGTCCATCAACCGGGGATACTGGTTACCGTAGAACTCGTGATTGCCGGCGACAAACACCGCGGGAATCCCCAGGCGCTGGGTCTGTTCCGCGGCCCACTCCACGCTCTGCCGGCCGCAGTCGATATCACCACCCAGCACCAGCACATCGGCACCGGCATCGGGCAGGTCCGGCGGCGACTCGCCGGTGACGTGGCGCAGCACTTCGTTATGCAGATCACTGACAACTTGAAGGCGCATGTGCGCGTGATCCTCCCGTTTCGCGGAATCCCGCCAGTGTTGTTGGTGTTCAGGAACCGCCCAGTTGATTATCCAGGGTCGCAAGATACTCGCGAATCCGCTCGGCATTGACCCCGATGTCGCTGCGGCCAATGCGCGAGGCAGAGCGTACGTCCACCGTGACCTCGCCATCCTCGGCACGCAGGCGCACCACCACATCATCCCGAAAGCCGTACCACGGTGTAACGGCCACCGCCTCGATACGGCCAGCATCCCGGTCCGCGGCCACCACCTGCCACTGCATCAAGGCCGCAGCAGCTTCGGCCGCTTCGAACACTTCCCCGAGGGACGCCGTGTAATGACGGGATTCCAGGTCCGGATACGCCTCGCGCTGCTGCGCGGCGAACTCTTCGCCGGGGTATTCCACGGCGTTGGGTGCCTGTTCGCGCTCCTCTGCCAGAGCCTGGAAGGCGGGTACGTCGCGGGTATCCGTGGTGATATCGTGGATGGGTGGTACCGCGTCAGCACGATGCTGCATGTACAACGGCCAGGCGGCCGTCGCCACCCCCATTGCCAGGGCCACCGCGCTGGCAATGACAAAGGGCCGCTGCCGCATCAAAAGCGCCACCAGTAGCATCACGGCACCGAGGGCGGCGGCTGCCGCCCCCATCCAGCCACCAATCTCAAGCATGGTGAACGCCGCCCCCAGCCCCAGCCAACCGAGCTGATACCAGGGGCCGGGCAACAACACCGCCAGGCCACCCAGCGCCCCCAGCGCTATGCCGACGCCAACGGGATAGCGCATCCAGGAGCCGGCAGCCTTACCTTTATTCGCAATTGTCATGTCCACTCCATACGGGCCGCTCAAGGCCGATCACGTCAGTATCCACGCCTGCGCCGCGCCGGGCCAAGACGCTGTGATGCCTTGGCTGGAAATCCAGCACCATCTCAGGTATCACCGGAACCATGAATGCAATGCTTCCTCGCTCTGCCGCTCGCCTGCTGATTCCGCTGCTCCTGCTGGCACTGGGGGCCTGTGGGCCACACAAACAGGAAACCAACCCGCCGGGGCAACCGCCGCAATTGGACCCTGGCGTGGCGACCATGCCCGACGGTACGCGGCTTCCGGTGAGCCGCTGGCGAGCGGAAACCGGGGAGCCGGAGGCCATTATTCTGGGCGTCCACGGCTTCAATGACTACCGGCGCGGCTGGGCGGTGCTGGGCGAGGATCTCCGCGAGCGCGGCATTTCCGTCTACGCCTACGACCAGCGCGGCTTCGGCGCCACCGAGCAACGCGGTATCTGGGCGGGGACAGACCCTCTGACCTCGGATCTGGCCATCATGGCCAATCTGCTGCGGGCCGAATACCCCGACACGCCGCTGTATCTGGCCGGGGAAAGCATGGGCGGCGCCGTCACCCTGGTCACCCAGGCGCGACACCCGGAGCTCCCCGTGGAAGGCACCATTCTGCTGGCACCTGCGGTATGGAGCCGCGGCCACATGCCTTGGTACCAGCGTGCCGGCTTGTGGCTGGCCGCGCGGGTGGCGCCGGAGCGCAAGCTCACCGGCAGCGGCCTGGAAATCCGCCCCTCGGACAACCGCGAGATGCTCCGGAACCTGGGCCGCGACCCTCTGATCCAGCGGGGTGCGCGGGCCGATGCCCTGGAGGGTCTGGCCAATCTGATGGACAACGCCCAGGCCGCTATTCCGGAACACCGTGGACGCACGCTGATCCTCTACGGCGAAAAGGACCAGATCATCCCCCGCCGCCCGACCTGCAACATGTTTCAGCGGCTGCCGAACCCCGAGCAGTGGCGCGCGGTACTCTACGCGGAGGGCTATCACATGCTGACCCGGGATCTGCAGGGCGAGGTGGTCCGGCGCGACATCGGTGACTGGGCACTGGACCCCGCCGGCGACCTCTCTTCCGGCGAGGAGACGGATCTGGACGGTCGTCTGGGCCTGTTCTGCAGCCGCGGGGCCTGAAAGGTTAGTACCGCAGCGGAGCCACGTCGCCGGAGGTCAGCCAGCGCAGGTAGTCGCCGAGGATGGTGGCGTGGTCAAAAGCGAGCTCACCGTGGCTGCGGGGGTCCGCAATGGCGATGGCCACGGCGTCGTCCGCGGCCACCGGTTTCCCGCGCGCATCGGCCACGTAGACGCAGCTCACCGTATGCCCGCGCGGATCACGGGCCGGATCGGAGTACACCCCCAGCAGGCAGAGCAGTTCGACTTGCAGGCCCGTTTCTTCACGCGCCTCCCTGCGCGCCGCATTCTCCACCCGCTCGCCGCGGTCGACGAAGCCACCGGGCAGCGCCAGGCCGTGGGGCGGATTGCGACGTTCAATCAGCACCACCCGGTACGGGTCACCGTCCAGGCGAATGAGGCAGTCAACGGTCAGTAGCGGCGTTTCCGGTACCGGCATGGCGCATCCTTTCCGGGGCGTTCGGGTCAGATCCGGCTCCAGGGCAGCGGCGGGCGGGTGTCCGCGTCCAGTCCCAGCAGGTCGCGCACGGCTTCGGAGTTCTCCGCCGCACACACCGCCGCAGCCTGCTGGCGCGCCTGCGCCGTGTCCGTGGCCTGCACCACCCGCGCCAGCGTGGGAATGAGCCGCGGCGCCATGGAAAAGCGGCGGTAACCCAGCCCCAGCAGCAACGGCAGCACGCCGGGAAGCTGCTGCAGCAAACCGCAGAGCTGCACGGCCTGCTGATCCGTACCGGCGAGTTCCGCAAGGGTCCGCAGGAAACGCAGCAAGGGCGGCGAGTACGGGTCCAGATACCCGGCCACCTCCGGGATGTCGCGATCGGCACCGAACAGGCACTGCATCAGGTCATTGCAGCCGACGGACACCAGCTCCGCCCGTCGGCGCCACTCCGGCATGGCCAGCGCCGCCGCCGGCGTTTCCGCCATGATGCCCACCGGCACCGACGCCGGCAACCAGGCCGAGAGCTGGTGATGCCAGTGGCGGAACTCTTCGGGGCTGGCGACGTACGGGATGAGAACGCGGATATCGTGATCCTGTGCCAGCTCGGCGATAGCCACGGCCTGGGCCTGAACAACGCTTCGCACCGGCTCCACGCCGAACAGCCGTGATCCCTGCATGCCCAGCAGCCCCGCCATACCTGCCATTTCACCGAGCCACGGCGGCCGCTTGTCCACCGAGATGTCCAGCAGGCGCAGGGTCACCGGCAGCGGTGCGGCGGCCCGGCAAATGGCACCGATACTGTCGATGTAGAACGCCGCGTCGGGCTGCTGCCCATGGAGTGGTGTCAGGTACTCGGTGCGCACCATGCCCACCCCGGCAGCCCCCACATCCAGCGCCTCCCGGGCGCCCTGCTCGCCGGTGATGCTCGCCCGCAGCTCCACCGCCACGCCGTCGGCGGTCCGCACCGGCTGCCCCGGGCGCAGGCCCAGGGCGCGACCGTCATCAGGGGCGCTTGCCCCGTTGGCCGGCTCAATGCGGCCGTCACCGCCATCGACGCGGAGCCGTTCACCGACCCGGAGTTCCTCCGCCTGGCGGCGACCGATGATCACAGTGGGTACGCCCAGCCCCTGGAGCTGACTCATGGGGTGAGACAGCGGCGCCCCGCCCACCACCAGCAACCCCGCCGGCCGGCCATTCAGGCGCTCGACGTCGGCATAGTCGATCAGCAGCAACTCGTCGGCGCCGGCACGATGAAGGTCCTTGCTGAGCTGGCCCTCGGCAACTCCGGGGACGAACGGCATGGCTTGAACGGTCATGAGCGATCCTTGGCCAAGGTATCGGAAGGGGCGGCATCTGGATCCATCATGGGCCCGCCACGGCGGCTGCACGTATCCTGCCGCCCTTATTCTAGAGTGGGAGCGCGGTTGGCGTCATGCTGCGGCGCCGTGTAATCCAGTTCCGGCGATAACCGGCGCAGGGCCGCCGGCGGATCGACAAGGAAGCGCTCACCCAGCAAGACAACACCCAGCGGATCACCGGCATCGATGCGCAGGTGCAGCTGCCCCGGTTCATGCACGAACCGCCGTAGCGCCTCGACGCTGGCGTCCAGTTGCTCATCGCCCCACTCCGCCGCCGCCCATTCCAGCTCACCGAGGAGGTTCCCGGCCAGGGTTCGCCCCATCATGCCGCGTTCCCGGGCCAGCTGGTCCAGAACACTGGCGAACAGACCTCGATCGTGCCAGTCGCCTTCCACACCGACCAACTCCAGCCCCGACGCGGGGCCGTCGTAGGGATGATCCAGCATGCCCATGGGCTGCAGATAGAAGCGACCGCGCATGCTGATGCGATCCCCGGAGTGGAGCTCCACGGTGAAGTCGTCGATCCACAGCGCCTGACTGTCTGGATCGAAGCGCATCTCCAGGGTGACATCCCCGACCACGGGACCGTTGACGCCGGTCTCCAGCACCTCCAACGTCCGCGGCCAGCCGCCGCGCACCCAGTAGACATCGTGGAACTGCAGCCGCAGGTGCTCCGGCAGCGGGGTACCACGCCGGTATTCCCGCACACTGACCCGGCGCACCCGCGCATCCGGGAACAGCCCCTCACCGACAATCAGCAGGTCGTGGATGGCAGCGGTGCGCTCCAGCGGGTTCACGGTCACGGCGCGGTAGCGGGCATCCACCTGCGCCGGCAGATCGGCGATGCGGGCATTCACGGCATCGGCGACCCGATACTCCAGGTAGCGCTGCCCGCCGAACAGTGCCACGCCCACCAGCACACCCAGGGTCACCACCACCAGCATGGCGCGGATGGCCTGTCGCATCACCCCCCCAGCCACCAGGCCAGCAACTGCAGGAGCACCAGCGCGTAGATCCCGGCCAGAATGTCATCCACCATGATGCCCAGGCCGCCACCCACGCGTCGGTCCAGCCAGCCGATGGGCCACGGCTTGAGTACGTCGAACACACGGAACAGCGCGAACCCCAGCACCACCCACAGCACCCCCACCGGAGCGGCAATCATGGTGATCAGGAAGCCCGCCACCTCGTCCCACACAATGGCCGGATGATCGTGAACACCGAAATCCCGCGCTGCACGGTCGCAGATCCAGATCCCGGCAATGATGGCCACCAGAGTACCCAGCAAATACCCCCACATGGGCAGGGGCAGCAGGAGCACGTACACGAGGATGCCGGCCAGGGTTCCAACAGTTCCCGGTGCCCTGGGCGCCAGGCCGGTGCCGAATCCCAGTGCCAGGAAATGCACCGGATTGCTCAGCCGGGCACGACCGGCCAGGCTGGGGACGTGCTCGGATTTAGCCATGGCTTACTCCGGAAAGTGCCGGTAGCCGGTGGATTCCAGCGGCACGGGAGCGTTGTCCGACCGCACCAGGCGCAGACCGGGCTCCTGCTGTACGGTGCCGACACGGGTTAGCGCAACACCCAGGCGGCTCGCCAGAGCGTCCAGTTCGTGCAGCCGCGAGCGCGGCAGGGTGAAACAGAGTTCGTAGTCGTCGCCGCCGTTGAGGGCATTGTGCCACTGGCGCTGGCGTCCCCCGAAGCGCACGCCGGGCTCGGACAGGGGCAGGCGGTCCACGTCCAGGGTGGCGCCGACACCGCTGGCCTCCAGGAGATGGGCCAGATCCGCCGCCATACCGTCGGAGATGTCGATGGCGGCGGTGGCGAGACCGCGCAGGGCGCGCCCCAGACTCACCCGCGGGGTCGGCCGGTGCAGGCGGTTGACCAGGTAGGCTACGTCATCGTCTTCACGATCGGCCCGGCCGCGCCACAACTTCAGACCCAGCGCGGCATCCCCAAGGGTCCCGCTCACCACGACGGCGTCCCCGGGCCTTGCCCCGCGGCGCCGCAGGGCCGCGCCCTGGGGGACGAAGCCGACCACCTGGACGGTAATGGTCAGCGGACCGCGCGCCGTGTCGCCCCCCACCAGACGCATCTGGTGGTAGCGGGCGAGCCCCCCCAGGCCTTGGGCAAATCCCTGGAGCCAGGCGTGGTCGACGGCGGGCATCACCAGCGCCAGCTGCAGCCAGGCGGGTTCGGCCCCCATGGCGGCGAGGTCGCTGAGATTCACCGCCAGGGCCTTGTCGCCGACGGTCTCCGCCGGCGCGTTCTCGGGGAAATGCACACCGGCCACCAGGGCATCGGTCGCCATCACCAGCGCCTGCCCCTGGGCGGGCTGGACAACGGCGCCGTCATCACCGACGCCGAACACCACATCGTCGCGGCGGCTGCCGAGATCGCCGAAGTAGGTCCGGATCAGCTCGAATTCCGTCATGCGGGATGCCCCCGGTAACTGGTGGTGCCCGACGCTCAGCGCCGCTGGCGGCCGATCTCCGCCATGCGCATGCCGTGGCCGCGGGCCACCTTGTCCAGCACGCCGTTAATATACTTGTGGCTCGCTTCGGCGCCGAACGCCTTGGCCAGTTCCACTGCTTCAGTGATCACCACCCGGTAGGGGATGTCCAGGCGCTCGTTGAGCTCGTAAGTGCCCATGCGCAGCACCAGCCGCTCCAATGGATCAAGACTCGCCATGGCCCGGTCCAGGTGCGGGTTGATCTGCGCGTCCCACTCCTCCATGCGATCCAGCACGCCGTGGAGCAGCTCCCGGAACAGAGTCAGATCGGTATCGGCCATATCCATGGCCTCTTCCATTTCCCGGTCCGGCTCCACCGCCGGCGGCGCGCTCTGCTTGGCCGACACCTCGCCCTCCGGTTCCGGCAGAAACTGGCCCTCGATATCCCGGGCGCTCTGACCGGTGAGTTGCCACTGATAGAGGGCCTGCAGGGCGCGCTGGCGCGCTGCCCGTCGCTGGCGGTTGTGGTCGTGTCGGTGGCCGCGTCGCGTCACGATTCAGCCGCCAATCCGGCGCAGCAGGCTCACCATTTCCATAGCCGACATGGCGGCCTCGGCGCCCTTGTTGCCGGCCTTGGTGCCGGCACGCTCAATGGCCTGCTCGATGGAATCCACCGTGAGCACACCGAAGGCCACGGGCAGGTCCCGCTGCATGGCCACCTGGCCCAGACCCTTGCTGCACTCGCCGGCAACGTAGTCGAAGTGGGGGGTACCGCCGCGGATCACCGCCCCCAGGGCGATGATGGCGTCAAACGTGCCGGTGGCGGCCACGCGGTCGGTGACCAGTGGCAGCTCCCAGGCACCCGGCGCCCGCACCACGGTGATCTGCTCATCGCCGACACCGTGCCGCCGCAGGGTATCCCGCGCGCCTTCCAGCAGGCTTTCCACCACGAATGCGTTGAACCGCCCCACCACCAGAGCGTAGCGCCCGTCCACGGAGGTGAAATCACCCTCGATCGTTGTCATTTCAGTCATCCCGATTATCCCTGCCGGCTTATGCCGGATCCACGTATTCAACCACTTCCATGCCGAAGCCGGACAGCGCATGCATTCGTTTGGGCGCGCTCAACACCCGCATGCGGCGCACGCCGAGATCGGTGAGAATCTGGGCGCCCTTACCGTAGGTGCGCAGGTCACCGCTGGCCTGGGCGCCGGGCTCGTCTTCACTGCGGTCGGCCTGCCGATGGTACTCGTGCATGCGCTTGAGGATGGCGGAGTCATCCTCGCCACCGCGGAGCACCACGATCACGCCCTCGCCGGCGTCGGCCACCTGGCGCAGCGCGGCGCGCAGCGGCCAGCCACACAACGGCCCGGTGCTGGCGAACACGTCCGACAGGGTGTTCTGCAAATGGACCCGCACCAGACACGGGCTGTCCGGCTCCGGCCGGCCGCGCACCAGGGCAAAGTGCAGGGCGTCGTCGACGTTGTCCTGGTAGGCGTACAGGTGGAACGGTCCGAACTCGGTGGGCAGCTCGCAGTCCGCCACCCGCTCCACGGTGCGCTCGTTGCGCACCCGGTACGCTATGAGATCGGCCACGGTGCCGATCTTGAGGCCATGCTCACGGGCAAAGGTAATGAGATCGTCCCGGCGCGCCATGGTTCCATCCTCGTTGAGGATCTCGACAATCACCGACGACGGCTCGAAACCGGCCATGCGCGCCAGGTCACAGCCCGCCTCGGTGTGCCCGGCGCGGGTGAGCACACCACCGGGCTGTGCCATGAGCGGGAAGATATGCCCCGGCTGGGTGATGTCCTCGGGCTTCGCATGCGGCGCCACGGCGGCCTGCACCGTGCGGGCGCGATCAGCGGCGGAAATGCCGGTGGTCACCCCGGTGCTGGCCTCGATGGAGACGGTAAAGTTGGTGCTCTGGGCCTCATCGGTGCCGCCCACCATCAGCGGCAGGCGCAACTGCTCGCAGCGGTCACGGGTCAGGGTCATGCAGATCAGCCCGCGGCCATAGCGCGCCATGAAGTTGATATCGTCGGGACGCACCATGCTCGAGGCCATGACCAGGTCGCCTTCGTTCTCGCGATCCTCGTCATCCATGATCACCACCATACGCCCCTGGCGCAGGTCCTCGATGATCTCCTGGGTGCTGTTCATGGCCATGGCTGAAATCCTGTCTGCTGGGCACCGGCAACGCCGGCGGGGCTCGATCAGTCGGCGCGGAAGCCGTTACGGGCGAGAAACTCGCGGGTGATGCCACCTGCCCCGGGCGTGGCCGCCTCGTCGCCGAGCATGAGGCGCTCCAGGTAACGGGCAATAACGTCCACTTCCAGGTTCACCGACTGGCCGGGACGATACCCGCCGAAGCGCGTAACGTCCATGGTGTGCGGGACAATATTGACGTCGAAGCAGGCGCCGTCCACGCCGTTCACCGTCAGGCTGACACCGTCGATACAGATGGAACCCTTCTCCGCGATGTAGCGTGCCAGGCGGTCGGGGGCGCGAAAACGGAAACGCCAGGAGCGGCCGTCCTGATAGCGCTCCTCCACCGTGCCGAGACCATCCACGTGGCCACTGACCAGGTGCCCCCCCAGCGGGGTCGACGGTGTCAGGGCCTTTTCCAGGTTCACCGCGCTGCCGATGTCCAGCTGCCCCAGGCTGGTCCGGTCCAGGGTCTCCACGGACACATCCGCGCCGAAGCCGCCGTCGTCGATGCGCACCGCCGTGAGGCAGACACCATTGACGGCGATGCTGTCGCCGACTGCAACGTCCGCCAGCCCCAGGTCCGCAGCCGCAACCTCCAGGCGGACGTCGTCACCCCGGCGCTCGCGGGCGCCGATGGTCCCCATGGCCTGGATGATCCCAGTAAACATCAGCCTTCTCCTGCGACCGGCTCGGGCCGAGCCATGATACGAATATCGTCACCCACCCGCCGCACGTCCAGCAGCGTCAGCTGCCGGCGACCGGCCATGGTCTCCAGCCCCGGCAGCTGCAGCAGCGGCCGCGCCTGATGGCCCATGAGATGCGGCGCCTGGTAGACGATGAACTCATCCACCCAGCCACCACCCAGGAACGCCCCTGCCAGGGTGGGGCCGGACTCCACCAGCACCTCGTTGACCTGTCGCCCGGCCAGCAGTTCCAGCACGGCCTCCAGATCCAGCACGCCATCCCGGGAGGCAATTCGCTCTACCTCGGCTCCCGCGGCCTCCAGGGCAGCCCGCCGCTCGTTGTCCTCGCTGGCGGTGAGGATCAGGACCGGGCCGGGCTCGGCCAGCAGGCGCGCATGCGGCGGTGTCGTCAGACCGGAATCCAGCACCACCCGCAGGGGCGGTGGAATCTCCGCGGCACCGGTCACGTCACGCACGGTGAGCGCCGGATCGTCCGCGCGCACTGTGCCGCTGCCGGTGACAATGGCGCAGGATCGCGCGCGCCAGCGGTGGACGTCCGCCCGAGCGGCGGCGCCGGTGATCCAGCGGCTCTCACCGGAGGCCATGGCGGTACGGCCATCCAGGCTGGCGGCGAGCTTGCAACGCACCCAGGGGCGCCGCCGCAGCATCCGCCGGGCAAAGCCGGCATTCAACACCAGGGCACCGGGCTCAAGCAGCCCCTCACGAACACGGACGCCACCCTGGCGCAGCCGCTCCAGGCCGTTACCGGCCACCGCCGGGTTCGGGTCCCGCATGGCAACAACCACTTCGGCAACGCCTGCCTCCAGCAGCGCATCGCAACACGGCGGCGTGCGGCCGAAATGGGAACAGGGCTCAAGGTTGACATAAACGATGGCACCGCGTGCTTCAGCACCGGCTGCGCGCAGGGCATGCACCTCCGCGTGGGCTTCACCGGTGCGGGCATGCCAGCCCTCACCGACACACTCCCCATCACGCACGATCACGCAGCCGACACGCGGGTTGGGGCGCGCGGTCATGACCCCTCGCTCGGCCAGCCGCAGCGCGTGGGCCATCCACTGGTGATCCTCGGCGCTGAAGGCATCACTGCTCATGGCGGGCACGTCTCGCCTAGGAAGAAGACGAGGGGGAGGAGGACGAGTCCTCGAGCCCCTCGATGACTTCACGGAAGGCGCTGACGTCCTCGAAACTGCGGTAGACCGACGCAAAGCGCACGAAGGCCACCTTGTCCAGCTCGCGCAGCTCTTCCATGACCCACTCGCCGACGTTGCGGCTCGGCACTTCCCGCTCGCCCTGGGCACGGATATTCCGGATGATGCGGTGAATGGCCGCTTCCACCCGCTCGGTATCCACCGGCCGCTTCTCCAGCGACCGCAACATGCCGGTACGCAGCTTGTCCTCGTCGAAGGGCTCGCGGGTGCCGTCCTGCTTCACCATGCGCGGCATCAGCAGTTCCGCCGACTCGAAGGTGGTGAAGCGCTCGCCGCACTGCCCGCACTCCCGGCGCCGACGGACCTGGTCACCCTCCCGCGCGAGGCGCGAGTCGATCACCCGGGTATCCTGCGCCTGGCAGTACGGGCAGCGCATGGCGGATCGTCAGCCCTTGTAGACCGGCTTGCGCGCGCAGATTTCCTTCACCTTCTCCCGCACCGAGGCAATGGTGTCGGCGTCGGTGATGTTATCCAGCACGTCGCAGATCCAGTGGGCCAGCTGTTTGGCATCCTCGACATCGAACCCGCGGGTGGTGATGGCGGGGGTGCCGATACGCAGACCGGAGGTAACGAACGGCGACTGGGGATCGTTGGGCACCGTGTTCTTGTTCACGGTGATGTGCGCCTCGCCCAGGGCGGCGTCCGCATCCTTGCCGGTGAGGCCCCTGGAGACCAGATCGATCAGGAACAGATGATTGTCGGTGCCGCCGGAGACCACGTCGAAACCGCGCTCCTTGACCGTGGCCGCCATGGCCCGGGCATTGTCCACCACCCGCTGCTGGTAGTCCTTGAACTCCGGCTCCAGGGCCTCCTTGAAGGCCACGGCCTTGCCGGCGATGACGTGCATCAGCGGGCCACCCTGGGTGCCCGGGAAGATCAGCGACTGGAACTTCTTGGTGATCTCCGGGTTCTCGCGGGCGACGATCAGGCCACCGCGGGGGCCGCGCAGGGTCTTGTGGGTGGTGGTGGTGCAGGCATCGGCATACGGCACCGGGTTGGGGTACACGCCGGCGGCGATGAGCCCGGAGACGTGAGCCATGTCCACAACCAGATAGGCGCCCACCTTGTCGGCGATCTCGCGGAAGCGGGCCCAGTCCACCACGCGGGAGTAGGCGGAGAAGCCGGCAACGATGATCTTCGGCTTGTGCTCCTGGGCGAGTGCGTCCACCTGCTGGTAGTCGATCTCGCCGGTTTCCGGATCCAGACCGTACTGCACGGCGTTGAAGATCTTGCCGGAGAAGTTGACCTTGGCGCCGTGGGTCAGGTGGCCACCGTGGTCCAGGCTCATGCCCAGAATGGTGTCACCCGGGGAGGCCAGGGCCAGGTAGACCGCAGCGTTGGCCTGGGAGCCGCTGTGCGGCTGCACGTTGGCGTAATCGGCGCCGTAGAGCTGCTTGGCGCGCTCGATCGCCAGACGCTCGGCCTCGTCGACGAATTCACAGCCACCATAGTAGCGCTTGCCGGGATAGCCCTCGGCATACTTGTTGGTAAGCACACTGCCCTGAGCTTCCATCACGCGCGGGCTGGCGTAGTTCTCGGAGGCGATCAGTTCGATGTGCTCTTCCTGACGCACAGTCTCCTTCTGCATGGCATCCCAGAGTTCGGGATCAAAGCTGGCGATGTTCATGTCTTGGTTGAACATTCGGCTCCCTCAACGTTGCCAATAGAAAATCGTGCTGTACCGGGGGGCGGCGGCCCACGACGGGCGCTATTCACTGCCCCGGGGAGGAACAGGACCCCCGGTACGGGAATCGGGTCGCGGCGGCGCCGAGCGCCCGCGCACGCTTCTGAATATCGGAGAGCCTAGCAGTGTAACGTATTCCGGTTACCCCTGCACGGACGCCCACTTTACCCCCGGCGACACCACCGGCGCCGCCTCAGGCAACGGTTGCCCGACAAGGCTGATTCCTCTACAAGGAAACGCGGAACGGTCCGCACGCGCCTCTGCGCGTGCCGAATTCAGCGGTTTCCTGATGCCGGAGCGAGCCACGCCATGCGTAAACCCGTCTCCAAGCTGACCGTCGGCTGGCGCGAGTGGGCCGGGCTCCCGGACCTGGACGTCCCGGAGATCAAGATCAAAGTCGACACCGGCGCGCTCACTTCGGCGCTGCACGCCATCCATGTCCACCGTTTCACCGAGGATGAACGGCCCCGCGTCACCTTCGAGATCCACCCGTTCCAGCGCCGCAGTCACCCGACCATCCGCTGCACGGCGGATCTCGTGGGTGAGCGCCAGGTCACCAGTTCCACGGGGCACCAGGAGTACCGCCCGGTGATCCGCACCAGCATCCTGCTCGCGGGTATAAGCTGGCCCATCGACCTGACCTTGACGAATCGCGATAGCATGGGCTTTCGTATGCTGCTCGGCCGGCGCGCCATGCGCCGCCGGCTACTGGTCAACCCATCCGCCTCGTTCCTCTGCGGTCCGCCCACGGACCCGGACCGAACCACCTGAGCCACGGAGCTGCGCCGCCCGATGAATATCGTCATTCTCTCGCGCAACCGCAAGCTGTACTCCACCCGGCGCCTGGTGGAGGCCGGGGAGGAGCGCGGGCACACCATGCGTGTGGTGGACCCGCTGCGCTGCTACATGAACATCAGCTCCCACAAGCCGGAGATCCACTACCAGGGCGAAGTCCTGGAGATGCCGGACGCGGTGATTCCGCGCATCGGCGCCTCCGTCACCTTCTACGGCACGGCGGTGGTCCGGCAGTTCGAGATGATGGGCGTGTTCCCCCTGAACGAATCCGTGGCCATCAGCCGCTCGCGGGACAAGCTGCGCTCGCTGCAGCTGCTGGCCCGCAAGGGCATCGGCCTGCCGGTGACCGGCTTCGGCTACTCACCGGACGACAACCAGGACCTTATCAACCTGGTGGGCGGCGCGCCGCTGGTGGTCAAACTGCTGGAGGGCACCCAGGGCCGCGGGGTGGTGCTGGCGGAGACGAACAAGGCGGCGGAGAGCGTGATCGACGCCTTCCGCGGCCTCAACGCCTACTTCCTCACCCAGGAGTACATCCGCGAGGCCAACGGCGCGGACATCCGCTGTTTCGTGGTGGGCGACAAGGTGGTGGGCGCGATGATCCGCCAGGCGAAGGATGGCGAGTTCCGCTCCAACGTCCACCGCGGCGGCAGCGTGCGCGCCATCCGCATTACGCCGGAGGAGCGCTCCACGGCGGTCCGCGCGGCCCGCATCATGGGCCTGAACACCTCGGGTGTGGACATCATGCGCTCTAACCACGGGCCGGTGGTGCTGGAAGTAAATTCATCTCCCGGCCTGCAGGGCATCGAGAAGGCGACAAACAAGGACATCGCCGCCTCCGTCATCCAATTCCTGGAGAAGAGCGGGCGCAAGGGGAAGACAAGGACGCGCGGCAAGGGGTAAGCAGCGGTGCTCCTGGTGGCCCGGTGCCGCAACCCCACCATCAAACAACCCGTTTGGTGATGAATGCGCGCGGGACAGCGGTGAGGGCGACTAGCGGAGCCCCGGAGCGCAGGGCGACCGGCCCCGACAGGGGTCGCTTCATGGATGAAGCGACCTGGCGTCAGCACAGGGATGTGCTGTCGCCAGGCCAGTCCGGAGCGGAGGAAACAGGCGGAGCTCCGGAGCCCTCACCGCTGTCCCGCGCGGATTCATCACCAAACACATCTCAAAGGACTGGCCAGCACCGACGCGACAGGTAGAATGTCGCATCATTTCCCGGAACAGCAGGTTCAACTGACCCATGGCGCAGTACATTTACACCATGAATCGGGTGGGCAAGATCGTCCCGCCCAAGCGCGAGATACTCAAGGACATCTCCCTGTCCTTCTTCCCCGGCGCCAAGATCGGCGTGCTCGGCCTCAATGGCTCGGGCAAGTCCACGCTGCTGCGGATCATGGCCGGCGTCGAGAAGGAGTACGAAGGCGAAGCGCGGCCGATGCCCGGCATCAACATCGGCTATCTGCCCCAGGAACCTCAACTGGACCCGGATAAGGACGTACGCGGGAACGTCGAAGAAGGCGTCGCCGAAATCAAGGCGCTGCTGGACGACTTCAATGCCGTCTCCGCGGAAATGGCCGACCCGGACGCCGACTTCGAAGCGCTGATGGAAAAACAGGGCAAGCTGCAGGACAAGATCGACGCCGCCGGCGCCTGGGACCTGGAACGCCAGCTGGAACAGGCCGCCGAGGCCCTGCGCCTGCCCCCCTGGGATGCCGACGTGAACACCATCTCCGGTGGCGAGAAGCGCCGCGTGGCCCTGTGCCGCCTGCTGCTCTCCGGCCCCGACATGCTGTTGCTGGACGAGCCCACCAACCACCTGGACGCCGAATCGGTGGCCTGGCTGGAGCGCTTCCTGGCGGAATTCCCCGGCACCGTCGTGGCCGTCACCCACGACCGCTACTTCCTGGATAACGTCGCCGGCTGGATCCTGGAACTGGATCGCGGCCAGGGCATCCCCTGGCAGGGTAACTACTCCTCCTGGCTGGAGCAGAAGGAAAAGCGCCTGGAGCAGGAAAAGAAGCAGGAGCAGGCCCACCAGCGCGCGGTCAAGGCCGAGCTGGAGTGGGTGCGCACCAACCCCAAGGGGCGCCAGGCCAAGAGCAAGGCGCGCCTGCAGCGCTTCGACGAACTGCAGTCCAAGGAGTTCCAGAAGCGCAACGAGACCCAGGAGCTCTACATTCCCCCGGGCCCGCGCCTGGGTGACAAGGTCATCGAGTTCGACGGCGTCAGTAAGGCGTTCGACAATGAACTCCTCTACGAGGACCTGACCTTCAACCTGCCGCCGGGCGGCATCGTCGGCGTCATCGGCCCCAACGGCGCCGGCAAGACCACGCTGTTCCGCATGATCACCGGGCAGGAGCAGCCGGACTCCGGTGACATCCGCATCGGCGACACCGTCGAGCTTGCCTACGTTGACCAGAGCCGCGACAGCCTGGACGACAGCAAGACCGTCTGGGAGGAAATCTCGGGCGGTCAGGACATCATCCAGGTGGGCAGCTACGAGGTGCAGTCACGCGCCTACGTTGGCCGGTTCAACTTCAAGGGCAGCGAACAGCAGAAGCGCATCGGCGAGCTCTCCGGCGGTGAGCGCAACCGCGTACACCTGGCCAAGCTGTTGCAGAGCGGCGGCAACCTGCTGCTGCTTGACGAGCCCACCAACGACCTGGACGTGGAAACCCTGCGGGCCCTGGAGGAAGCGCTGCTCACTTTCCCCGGCTGCGCCGTGGTGATCTCCCACGACCGCTGGTTCCTGGACCGCGTCAGCACCCACATCCTCGCCTTCGAGGGCGAGAGCCAGGTGGCCTTCGTGGAAGGTAACTATCAGGACTACGAGGCCGACCGGAAGAAGCGCCTGGGCGACGACGACACGCCACACCGGATCAAGTACAAGCGGCTGGCGTAGGGGGTACGGCCGCACGGCCCGATTGGTGCCCGACTTCAGGGAACGGCGGATCTGAAGATCCGCCCTGCGCACTTCAGCCGCGATTTCCAGGAGCATCCCCGGCGGAGGAACCTCCGCCATCGCGGCTGAAGCCGCTCCCACAGCCCAGTAGGGTGCATCTTGATGCACCGCAAATGTGCTTCGACAAACCGCCTCGGGGCGGCATGTCGGGAGAAGGTGCATCAAGATGCACCCTGCGCGGGTTTATAGCCGCCCGCTCTCACCCTCGCCCGTAGACATCCTCGAAGCGCACGATGTCGTCCTCGCCCAGATAGCTGCCGGACTGAACCTCGATCAGCTCCAGCGGGATCTTCCCGGGATTGTCCAGGCGGTGCTGCACTCCCAGCGGAATGTACGTGGACTGGTCCTCGCTCAGCAGGAACTCCTCGCCGTCCCGGGAGATGCGCGCGGTGCCCCGGACCACCACCCAGTGCTCGGCACGGTGGTGGTGCATCTGCAGGGACAGGCTCGCCCCCGGTGTGACGATGATGCGCTTGACCTGGAAGCGCTCGCCACTGGCAATGCTCTCATAGGACCCCCAGGGGCGAACCACGCGGCTGTGGGTCAACGGTTCCGGCCGGCCGTCGGCGCGCAGGCGCTCCACCACCTTCTTCACGTCCTGCACGTGTTCCCGGTCGGCCACCAGCACCGCGTCAGCCGTCTCGACAATCACGGCGTTCTCCATCCCCACCGCCGCCACCAGCCGATGCTCGGAACGGATGTAGCTGTTGCTGGTGCCCTGGGAGAGCACATCGCCGATGGCCACGTTGCCGTCGCCATCCACCGGACTGACCGCCTGCAGCGCCGCCCAGGAACCGAGATCGCTCCAGCCCGGGTCCATGGGCACCACCATGGCGTCATCGGTGCGCTCCATGACCGCGTAGTCAATGGAATCGGAACGGCAGCGGGCGAACGCCTCCGAGTCCAGGCGGATGAAGTCCAGATCACGGCCGGCGCTTTCCAGGGCTTCGCGGCAGGCGGCCACCATGTCCGGCTCGAAGCGTTCCAGTTCCTGGATGTAGCGATCGGCCCGGAACAGAAACAGGCCGCTGTTCCAGAGGTAGTCGCCCGACTCCACGTACTGCCGGGCGGTGGCGGCGTCGGGTTTTTCCACGAACTCGGCGACGGGCACGGGCTCACCGCTGACCCCGCCGCCATTCAGGCGCGCTCGAATGTAGCCGTAGCCGGTCTCCGCATAGGCGGGCCGGATTCCGAAAGTGACCAGCGCGCCCTGCTCCGCCGCAGTGCGGCCGGCGCCGATGGCCTCGCGGAAGGCGGCGGGGTCGGCGATCTGGTGATCCGCCGGCATGACCAGCAGCAGCGCATCCGGATCCCCGGCCAGGGCGTGCAGGGCGCCCGCGCACACGGCGGGCGCCGTGTTGCGCCCCACCGGTTCCAGCAGGATGGCCGCCGCGGGGAGATGCGTGCCGCGGAGCTGTTCCGCCACCAGGAAGCGGTGCGCCTCGTTGCAGATCACCACCGACTGCTCTGCCAGGTCCGGCAGACCGCGCAGTCGCTCCACGGTGCTCTGCAGCATGGTGTGGTCGGGATCGGTCAGCGGCAGCAGCTGCTTCGGGTAGAGTTCGCGGGACAACGGCCACAGCCGCGTGCCCGAGCCCCCGGAGAGCACCAGTGGAGTGATTCTTGTCATTTCATTGCCCGCCATCAGAGGATGGTTCCGGTCCAGAACAGCGCGGCGCACACCAGCACCATGGCCGCGCCGGCGGCGCGCACCGCCAGATCCGGGATACGATCGAGGCGCAGCGCGCCGTCAAGTTTGCCCCCACCGGACTCCTGACCGGGCCAGCGCCCCTTGCCGAGCCGATGCACCAGCGCGAACACCATGTAGACCAGCAGAACGCTGAGCACTCCGAAGAGCAGACCCTGCAACCCGGGCTGGACATTGCGCAGGGGCGCTTCCAGCCACACCGCCAGCGGCCAGGCCACCAGCAGCCCGCCGAACAGCGCCACCAGGTAGAAGAAGAAGGTGATGAACGCCTGGGACAGGGTCGCCGTGAACTTCAGCACCGTCGGCCCCGGCGGCACCCGACGCAGTATCAGGACGACACCGCCGAACAGCAGCAGCGCACCGATGGCCAGTTCCCGTAGCAGGGCGTTCACCGGTCGCAGGGTATGCAGCCACTCCACCGCCGTGCCGTCAAAGGTGCGCGGCATCAGGAGAATGACCACGGCGAACAGGAAGCTCACCGCGGCAAACGGCCAGACATGGGCGACACGGCCGCGCAGGAATTTCCCGGGCGTGACGCGGGCGATATCCGGGGTAGGCAGCATTGTGGGCACTCCTGTGGCAGTCGAACGACGAGTATGCCGGCAGCTGGCGCCGGCACCAAGGGAACGGGGCACATGCCCCCTCAGCAGGTGCCAGGCTCGCCGGGTCCGCCATCAAACTCCAGCTGACTGCACCGCCCGTCTTCGACCTCCAGGTTCTCGGACTCCTCGAACTCGATACCGTCGACAGAGTCCGGGCTGTCCTGATCGGCCTCGCAGGTATACCAGACCGTGTACTCACCGCTGGGGAAATAAGGCATGAACACGTCCGACCTCTGCGACTCCGGGCGAAGCGTGAACCATGGCGCATCGGTTGCGCCCAACTCCGCAGCATCCTGATTCTCGCCTTCGTAGAAGTAGAGACCGAGTTCCGAGCAAGGCGGTCGCTGTCTTATCAGCAGGGAACCACTGGTTGCGTCGGTGGTAACAAAACGCCCGGGCTCAAGTTCGAAACGGCCATCGACTTCCTTAAGGCCCAGGTGAAGGTCCACAGTCAGGATGAGTTCCTCGCCACCCTCCCCATCCAAGCGGAAGTTCGATTCGACATCCAGCCGTTCGCCATCTCCCGCGGCCTCGACCGGGACGGTACCACCCGCGAGATTGGTAACAGTACTCTGCTCCGTATCGATCACCAGCGTCAGGCGTTGATAGTCCCCGGCAGGCAATGACTCGCGCGAGAACACGACCCGCGCCTGAGGATCCGCCACCTCATCGGCAGGCAGTAGATCCACGGTCTGCGGGTTGCCGCTGAGATCGACTTCGCGAACATTGCCGTTGGCGCGCTCCAGTTCGACGGCCTCCACCGCGAGAACCACCCGAGACACAGGTGCGTGCGGCACTTCCTGGATGGCGAAGGTCACTTCGCCGTCACCCTCGTCATCGGTTTCCGGCAGGTAGAGCTTGCAGGCGCTCAGAACAACAGCGGCCGCCGACACCAGTGCCAGCGGCCGCAACCAATGGGTATTCCGCGATTCCATCCGGACACGCTCCGTTCCTATTACAGAGAAAACAGCGTGCCAGATTTCGCGGCGGGGTTCACAGGTTCTGCTGCGTCGTCTCCCCGGCCTCGATGGTCACCGCGGCCTCGGACTGGAAGTTCAAGTCGTCGGCCTCTTCCGGATCGTCCCGTTCTGCGTCACAGGTGAAGGCGATCCGATACGTACCTGCGGTGAGAAAGCCCACACGGTATGCCCAGGTCTCGGTACCCTCCGCCGCGGACTCTTCCGTCTGCTTCACGAGAGCAGTGGTGACCGGGTCCCCGTTTTCATCACGGATATCCCTGGGATCCTGTTCCGGATCATCGAACACATAGACCGCGTTGCCGCCCGTGCAAGCGTCGTTGTTGGCATCGACCAGGTCCGGGTCGATTTCGCCCTCCAGATGGCCAACCTCCGTGTTGTCAACCAGCCGCAGAGCCGGGCGCAGGAAATAGTAATCGTTAGCGACCCAGGGCTCCCCCTTGGGCCGGGTAATGGCCTTGCGCAGATCGAAGTCCACCGTCAAGGAGGCCTCGCCATCCGCAGGAACGACAAAACCACTCACCAATTTCAGCCCGGTCTGCAAACCACTGGGGACCGCTAGGGGGGATGGTGTACGATCCGGGAATTCAATGGTGGACGTCGTACCCAGCACAGATGCCGGCGGCCCATCCGAGAGTCCGCCCGGTTCCAAGTGAAGGCGGATCTGCTCATACTCACCGGCGGGCACTTCGTGGTCTTCGAAGAGCCACTCGTGATCGCTGCCCTGCTGTGCGAGTAGGTCAATTGTACGCACATCATCGAACTCGTAGACGACAGGCTCCCCCTCTACGGGTCGCAACTCGACGCTGGTAAAACGAACCAACACTCTTTCAGCGTCATCGACCGGCGCGTCCGTCACAGCCAGGGACATCTGACCGGTGTCGCCCCCAGTTGACGAATCGTCACTGCTCAAACAGGCCGTGATCAGGAAAGGTACTGCCAGCAAGGTGGCGAGTAACGGAATCTTCTGGTGTTGCATCGTGCCCCCCGGTGAATGACAGGGCGAATGGGCCCTGTTGGTAAGTTGCCACCTTGGTTGTACAGAAATGGACCGGTCCATCCAAATTGACGTCACATGGCGACGTTCTTCGGCTCCGGCCGCCACGAATTGCTATGCTCTGCGCCCATCCCTGTCAGCGACAGCGCCTGAGCCATGCGTTTTTCCGAGCTCCCCATTGATACCCTCCGGGACGATTTCGAGCGGGCCCTGGACGCCGGCCATGTGGTGGTCACTGCCGCCACCGGCACCGGCAAGTCCACGCGCCTGCCGTTGTGGGCGGCACGGTCCGGGCGCGTACTGGTGGTGGAGCCTCGGCGGGTGGCGGCGGTGAGCCTGGCGCTGCGCATCGCCGAGGAGTCCGGTGAGCGTGCCGGCGAACGGATCGGTTACGCGGTGCGACTGGACACCCGCCATGGGCCCGAGACGGAAATCTGTTTCGTCACCCCGGGGATTGCCCTCAACTGGCTGGCCGAGTCGGGGCTGTCGCAATTCGCCACCGTTGTTCTGGACGAGTTCCACGAGCGCCGCTGGGATACGGACCTGCTGCTGGCGCTGCTGCAGGCCCGGGGGCAGCACCGGCTGGTGCTGACCTCTGCCACCGTGGACGGTGAGCGCCTGGCCTCGTTCCTCCATGGACACCACCTGGAAGCGCCCGGCCAGGGGCATCCGGTCACGGTACACCACCTGGCCGAGGGGCCTCGGGAGATGCCCGCGTCAAAAGACCTGGCTGCGCGGATGGCGGCGGCGGTGCAGCGAGCGCTGCAGGAGACCGACGGCGACGTGCTCGCCTTTCTCCCCGGCCGCGGTGAAATCCGCGCCACGGCCCAACAGTTGGACGGCATTGACGCGGATGTAGTGCCGCTGCACGGGTCCGCGTCCATCAGGGAACAGGAGCGCGCCCTGCGCAGTGGTGGACGGCGCCGCGCGGTCCTGGCCACCAACGTCGCCGAGACATCGCTGACGGTACCGGGCGTGACTGCCGTGGTGGACAGCGGTCTGGAACGGCGTACGGCACAGCGCAACGGCCGTACGGTGCTGACCCTTCAACCCATTGCCCGCGCCAATGCGGACCAGCGCCGCGGGCGCGCGGGACGCACCCAGCCCGGCGTCTGCCTGCGGCTGTGGGGCAGTCAGGCACCGCTACAGGCGGCGGCACCACCGGAGACGCAGCGGGAGGATCTCGCCGACCTGGTGCTGGCGGCCGCGGTGTCGGACACGCCGGTGATGACACTGACCTTCCCCGACCCGCCCCGGGCCCAGAGCCTGGAGCGGGCGGAACGGGCGCTGACAGCGATGGGGGCCCTTGATGCGGCGGGACAGGCCACGGCGCTCGGCCGCCGCCTGTTCGCCCTGCCGGTGGATACGCAGTTCGCCGCTCTGATCCTGGCCATGCCGGACCAGGATACCGCCGGGTTCATGGCGGACCTGGCCGCAGGCCTTCATGCAGGGCCCGCCCTGGCCACCGTGACCGGCGACCCCGACGATCGGGAACGCCTGCAGAAGATGCTGCGGCGGCGCTGCGATGCCACCCTGCGGGTTGCCGCACTCCGGGGGCTGGATCTGCCGGGGGTGACCGTGGGTCGCCGGGCCCGTGACGAGGCCCTGGCGCTGGCCGAGCACCTCCGGGAACAGCTGGGCCTACCCGCGGTTCCGGGGGATCTGGATCCCGGAATCATTGAACAGGCACTGGCTGCAGCCGCCGGCAGCGCCCCCGTGATGGCCTTCGTACGCCGGGAGAAACGCCGCGAGGCACTGGGTAACGGCCACGGGGAACTGTTTCCGGGCCGCGAAAGCCTGTTCGGCGAGGCGGACGAGGCGGCAATGGTGTTCGACGATCTCAGCGTCCCGGGCCGCGGCACCCGCCAGACCATCACCGTGGCCACCTGCATGGCGCCGATTCCCCTGAAAACACTCATCGACCAGGGGCTTGCCGAAGTGGACATCGACAATCCCACGCTGCGGAAAGGACAACTGCTCTGCACACAGACCTGGCGCTACGCGGGTCGCGCGCTTCGCACCGAGGAGCTGGAACCGTCCGGTGCCGAGGCGCGCCGCGCGGCGACGGAACTGATTCTGCAGGGGCGCCTGCTGAAGCCCGCCGGAAGGCGGCTGAAGGACGACGTTCAGGCCTGGGAGATCTATCAGGCGCTGAACGCCCTCAACGAGCCCGCACCGGAGCCACGGCAATGGCTCCAGGAGCGCCTGACGGCTCTGGGCGTGGAGGACGCCCAGGACCTGGAACTCCTGAGCGCGGAGGATCTTCGCTTCCCGGGCATCCCCGAGTGGGAACGCGAGCGCTTCGACGAGCGTTACCCACGCCACTGGTCACTGCGGGACCTGGAACTGGCCATCCACTATGACGTCGCACGCAAACGCATTACCGCCGAGCAGGTGGGTGGCAGTGCCCGCAAACCACCTGAACGCTGGCAGCTCCCCGCCTGGCCCGGGTGGCGGATCTATTTCCGCAAGGCCAGCCGGGAGGTCGAAATCCGCTGAGTCACGAGGCGCCTGCGGGCAGGGAACGCAATGCTGTGATGCAATCGACAGCACCCACCTGACGTTTTGCATAGCGTAAACCGCCCTGATACGTCCCACCACATGGTGCGCGGATCGATGCCCATGGACACGAAGCCGGCGACGACGTGCTGCGGCAACTCGGGCAGCTGCTGTCTCACAGCAGTCGGGCCGGAGACACCGTAGGGCGATGGGGCGGCGAAGAGTTCACGCTGCTGATGCCCGATACGCTCGCCGCCGACGCCCGGAGCGGCGCCCTGGCGCTCAGCCGCCTGGTTGCGACGCACTCGTTTGCCCTGCCGCGTGGCATCACGCTAAGTTGCGGAATCACGGAAGTTGCCGATAACGATTCCATCAGGGCGCTGATGCGCCGGGCGGACCGTGCCCTTTACCGGGCGAAGGAAAACGGCAAGAACCAGGTGGACGTGGAACTTGTCCGTTGATTGCATACTGATAAAGAGGGTGTGTACGAATGGCATGTCCCGGCTGTGAAGTCGTCCCAACCATCGAAAGCAATACCAGTCGCCTGTATCTGGCGCCTAAGCTGGCGCACACGCGGGCCACAGCCATCCGACAGCTCCGGGATCGGGGCTGGGTAGTCGAGTTCCTGGACGACAACGTGTTCTACCTGAAGCTCAGCGAAGCACATGCCGAGGCGGCCCTGGATGACCTCTCCTGGATGCTGTCACGGCCGGAGCAGTCCAACTGCCCGGCACTGCTGCTCTCGGAACGCGAGGAATTCGGCGTGCAGCACCTGGGCAGCACGGTGCCACTCGCCGTTCTGATCGCCCGGCAGGAAAACCGCTGGCTCGGCGATTTGCTCAGCGAGGACCGCCTGAAGATGCATTTCCAGCCGATTCTCCACGCCGAGTCCGGTCACGACATCTTCGCCTACGAGTGCCTGGCACGGGGCATTGGACGCGATGGGGGCATAATCAGTCCCGGACAGTTGTTTCCGGCAGCCCGAGCCAGCGACCTGATGTTCCATCTGGACCGGGCGGCGCGCATCGCGGCCATCCGGCAGGCCGCCGAGAACGGGATCCAGGAGAACGTGTTCATCAACTTCAACCCCACCTCGGTCTACGATCCGGTGTTCTGCCTGCAGACCACCTTTGATGAGGTGGAGCGCCACGGCTCTTCGCCATCACGATATGTCTTCGAGGTCGTGGAGACGGATCTGGTCGAGGATCCCGGCCATCTGGAGGGGATTCTGCGGGAATATCGCCGCCACGGTTTCCGCGTGGCCCTGGACGACCTCGGCGCGGGCTACGGATCCCTCAACCTGATGCAGAGCATCCGACCGGACTTCGTGAAGCTGGACCGCGGCATGGTGGACGGTGTCAGCCACGACAGCTACCGGGCATCCATCACTTCACGGCTGATCGACATGGCGCGGGAACTGGAAGTCGCGGTGATCGCGGAGGGCATCGAGACCCGGGAGGACTGGGAGTGGCTGCGCAGGCACCACGTGGACTACGTCCAGGGATTCTATTTCGCCCGCCCCGCTGCCGAGCCGCCACGACCGGGTTAGCGCTCCGGCACCGGTCATCCGGCAGATACCATGAACAAAAACGCCGGCCCGAGGGCCGGCGTTTTCTCTCAACCCGCGGCGCTGCGCCGCGGACAAAGCCCGTCTTACTTGGCCTGGGCGGCCTGCTTGCCGGTGCTCTTGGAGCCGCCAGTCTTGCTGGTGGCCGCCTTCTGCACGCCCTGGGCGTTCTGCTGGGACAGCTTCTGCGCCTCTTCGGCAAACTTCTGGTTCAGCGCCACTACCTTCTCGGCGTCGCCCTTCACGCGATCACCAAGCTCCTTGGCGACTTCCTGCTGACCCTGGACGTACTTCTGCACGTCCTGCGGTTCGCGGATGTCCAGCGCGGTGCGGACCTGGCGGATGCCGAGATCGGTGTAGGCCTTGGCAGCGTCCATCTGCGTGGAGACCAGGGAGTCCAGGTGATTGACGCTCAGCTCGGCAAAAGCGCGGGCCGGGCCGCCGAAGAGCTTGTCGAACTGTTCGTTGAACTGATTGATGGTCGGATTCGTCATAGTGCACCTCCGTCGATGCGTTGATTGACCAAGGCGTGGAGCCCTTCTCCAACCTTGTTGCGGTGCATCATATATCATGATTTGGTGCATTGCAACATCTCGATGCACAACTCCTCCGACACGTGCTCGAGAGCCCGGTCAAACCAAACGTCAGGGACGCAGCGCGACGCGCCCAACCACGCCTCGCGATTCCAGGGATCTCAGCGCGTCGGCGGCCTGCCCCAGGGGGTATGCACGACAGATATGGGGTCGCAGATGGCCCTGCTCCGCCCAGGCAAGCATGGCCTCGCGGCCGCGCTGCGCCTGGGCAGGGTCACGCCGGGCTCCTTCGCCGGCGCGCACGCCGACAATGCTGTAACCCTTGAGCAGCGCATGGTTGGCGGGATAATCGGCGATCTCGCCGCTGGCGAACCCCACGACCAGCAGCCGGCCACTCCAGCGAAGCAAACGGGTGCTGGCACGGGAGAGCTCACCGCCGATGGGGTCATAGACCACGTCGACACCAGCACCGTCGGTGACCGACTTCACGGCATCCACCAGGTCCTGCTCCCGGTAGTTCACCACCGCGTCGGCACCCCGCTGCCGTGCGACGGCGAGCCGCTCGTCGCTGGAACCCACGGCGATCACCCGCGCCCCCTGGAGCCGACCGATCTCCACGGCAGTCAGACCGACGCCTCCTGTACTGCCCAGCACCAGCAGCGTCTCGCCGGACTGCAGACGACCCCGATCCACCAGGGCGTGATAAGCCGTGCGCGTCGCCACGTGGAAGGTGGCGCCTTCGTCGAAGCCGAACGGGGTCGGCAACGGAATCAGGGCGTCCTCCGGTACTACCACCTGCTCGGCATAGCCTCCGTGGCGCAGCAGCGCGATCACCCGGTCACCGGGGGACCAGTCCTGCACGCCGGGCCCTGTCTCGGCGATTTCCCCTGCCACCTCCATGCCGGGGGTGAAGGGCGGCTCCAGGCGCAGTTGATAGGCACCGCGGGTCATGAGCAGGTCCGGATAGTTCACGCCAATGGCCCGCACCTGCACCCGGACTTCACCAGGGCCCGGCGCTGCTTCCTCCACTTGCTCCAGGGACAGGGCGGCGGGCCCCGTCAACGCCGTACAGCGCATCGCGCGATACATCACGACAGATCCTCGTCAGTTACGACATCAGGTGAGAACAGGCTCCGCCAGCGGGGAGCCACGGCCGTTGCCAGCCAGGCAGAAACGTCCACCGGCTCCGGCAGACCGCCGTCCAGCCAGCCGGCGAGCCGGTCGGCCAGCGCCCGGGCATCCCCCGGCGGGTAGCGGTAGTGTCCCGGGTACTGCTCCGGATAGCACAGGGCATCCGGTACCAGCGGCCGCGCCCCGGCACTGCACGCCTCCAGCACGGACAGACCCTGGAACTCGTGGATCGCCGAGCTCACGACGACGCCCGCACCGCCCACCAGCGCACGATAGCGGGCGTCATCCACCCGACCATCGGCGATGATGCGCTCCGGCATCATCTCGCGGATGCGCGTCAGTGCGGCCGGCGTTTCCCGCGGCGGTCGGCGCCCCAGCAGGGCCAGTCGGAAGTCGCGGCCGGAGTCATGCAGTCGCACCAGGGCGTCGGCGAACACCTCCGGCGCCTTGTCGTACTCCCAGCGGTGGTTCCACAGGATCAGCCGGGGATCGCGCTCGCGGGCAGGGGGCACCGCCTGCACGGGCACCGGCAGCACATCACAGCGCGGGGCGAGACGCCGGCGCACGCCTCGCGGGACGGCGTCCGGCATGCGGCGCAGCAGCTCATCCACGCCCTCCAGAAAGGAGTCGCGATTGAACACGGAGTTGAACAGCAGCCGGTCCGCGGCCAGCGCACCGTAGAGTTGGACGATTTGCGGCTCCACCGAACGCACCTGCTGCGCGCTCACCGGGTAGGCGAACTGGTTTTCGTGGAAGTAGTAGTCCACGGGAACGCGGGCCAACCGCGGATGGAGCCCCTTGAGCGTGGCGATATCCACCATGGAGGTGGCAAGGATACGCGCGGGCACCAGTTCAGGGAGCTCATCCAGCCAGGACAGTGGGTTGCCACGAATCCGCCAGCGGAAATGACGGCCGGGCAACTCCCGCACCACCCAGTCCACTGCTGTCACTTCAGCGGTGAGCCAGTCCGCCCAGGCGGCGTGACTGTCCGCCCGGTAGGCCGACAGCAGCCAGACGGTGGGCAATGTCATGGCGCCGGCGGGGTCCATGGCGGCGGCATGGCCCTACAATCCCAGCAACCGTTTCCACCAGGGCCGCTGGTCGCGACCTTCTGCGGCGTCCCGCTCGGCCTCCTGCTCAAGTCGCGTCGTGGGATCCTGACCGTAGACGCACAACTCAAGGAATTCCCGAATGAAGGCGTCATCGAAGCGGTAGGGATTGAACTCGATGCGGTGGCGATCAAGAAGTCCCTTGATCTGCTCCTCAATGGGGACGTATTTCATCGACCAGTCGGCGAACAGCCGCTCCTGAACGGGGTTCACGGAGAGAATCTGCACGTCTCGGTGCCGGGGATCCGACGAGATGGTCTTGTAGAGGTCATTGACGACCCCTCGCTCGCCTTCCAGGGCCTGGAAGAAGTAGCCGTTGCCGTAATGCAGGACGCCGCCGACCGCCTTGGCCTTATTGTTCTTCCGCGATTGGGCGAGAATGCGTGCCACCTCCACCTCGATCCCACCGGCTTCATTGGGTTCGAACGTTGCCGTGCTCGCATAGTTCAGCCGTACCAGGTCTTCACCCATGAATGCTGCCTCTTGTCTGTTTGTTCACGCGGAAACTCCGGAGCATGCGCAAACCGACACGGCTTCGCAAGCCGGCTCCGGACACCCCATTTCGGGGAAACGGGGCAGATTTCACGTTAGACTGCGCGCCGTCGCGCCTCCCGCCCACGTTCCGCTGACAGCCGGGAGGGATGCCAGCATGAGCGGCCACCGGAGCTACCCATGGAATTGTCCGACACTGCACTGGTTCTCATCGATCTTCAGAAGGAGAGCGACTTCGGCGTCCGGGGCGTGGACGCCGTGGTCGACAACACCAGCCACCTGCTCGATTGCGCCCGCGCAATCGGCATCCCTGTGATTTACACCCGGCAGATCAACCGCGCCGACGGTGTCGGCTTGTCCCTCGACGAACCGCTGAATGCCGACGGACGCCCGCAGCTCTATGCCGCGGACACCGCGGACGTGGACATCATCGACGCCATCGCCCCGCAGCCCGGGGACATCGTGATCGACAAGCAGCGCTGGAGTAGTTTCTACGCCACCAATCTGGATCTGACCCTGCGCAGCCTGGGGACGAAGAACCTGCTCATCGGCGGCCTGGTGACGGACGGCTGCCTGATGACCTCCGTCTTCGACGGCTACTTCCGGGACTACCGCATCCATCTGATCAAGGACATCTGCGCCACCTCCAACGAGGGCGCGCACATGGCGGCCATCCTGATCATGGCCAACTGGGTCTACGGCATCGAGATCTACGACGCTATCGAACTGGCGAAACGCCTGCGGGGCGAGCGCTACCGGAGCTGGCGATCACCCGGGGTGGATACCATGCAGTTCACGCCGGAGACAATGCGCGAGGTGTTCGCGGAACTGCAGTCCGGGAGCTGAAGTACAACGACGCCGCTGATCCCCGCAGGCAGTGCCGAATGCTTCGGTGATTCACGCGCTGTCGACGCCAACGCAGGTCCCTCGCTGACATCCCGCCGTTGAGCTACCTTGTCCGGAACATAGTGTCACCGAGGTACTGGGCGCCGACGACCACGCGGCAACGCACCGCACATCGCAACAACCAACAAGCAGAAAGGAGCTGATCATGGGGGAGAAACTCGCACAGGGCGGCCTGTCATTCCGGGAAAGTGTCGATCACATGGTGGACCACGCCATCGAGGTAATGCAGCTGGAGCCCGGCATGGGGGATGCGCTCAAGAGCTGCGACTCGGTGCTGCAGGTCTCGTTCCCGGTGGAGATCGACGGCCGTGCCGAAATATTCACCGGCTGGCGGGCCACCCATAGCGACCACCGCCTGCCGGCCAAGGGCGGCATCCGCTATGCCACCCACGTGGATCAGGACGAGGTGGAAGCCCTGGCGGCGCTGATGACCTACAAGTGCGCCATCGTCGACGTGCCCTTCGGCGGCTCCAAGGGCGGCTTGATTCTGGAGCCCCGGAACTACACCCGGAAGCAGTTGGAGGCCATCACCCGGCGTTTCGCCCGGGAGCTTATCAAGAAGGGCTACCTCAGCCCGGCCAAGAACGTGCCGGCGCCGGACATGGGCACCGGCCCCCGGGAGATGGGCTGGATGGTGGACACCTACCGCCAGCTGTTCCCCGATGACATCAACTACATCGGCGCGGTCACCGGCAAGCCGGTGGAACACGGCGGGGTCCGCGGGCGCAACGAGGCCACCGGGCGCGGCGTCCAGTACGCCCTGCGGGAGTTCTTCCGCAATGGCGAGGAGGTCCAGCGGGCAGGGCTGAGCGGCGGCCTCGAGGGCAAACGGGTCATCGTCCAGGGCCTGGGAAACGTGGGCTATCACGCCGCGCATTTCCTCTCCAGGGATGACAGTGCCCGGGTGATCGCGGTGATCGAGCGCGACGGCGCCGTGGTCAACCAGGACGGCATCGATGTTGACGCCCTGCGCACGCACATCCAGGCCAACGGCGGAGTCAAGGGCTTCCACGGCGGCGCATACGAGGAAAACGGCGCGCAGATCCTGGAGATGGACTGCGACATTCTCATCCCGGCGGCGCTGGAAGGGGTCATCCATGAGGAGAATGCGCCGAGGATCAAGACCCGCCTCATCGCCGAGGCGGCCAACGGGCCGGTGACCTACGAGGCCGACGCCATCCTCCAGCAGCGCGGCGTGGAGATCATCCCCGACGCCTTCTGCAATGCCGGCGGCGTCATCGTCTCCTACTTCGAGTGGATCCGGAACCTGGCCCACGTGCGCTTCGGCCGTATCGAAAAACGCTTCCACGAGGCCCGGGGCAACCACATCGTCACCGCCATCGAAATGGCAACCAACACCAAGGTGCCCGACTGGATTCACAACGAGATCGCCCGCGGCGCGGACGAGTTCGACCTGGTGCGCTCCGGCCTGGACGACACCATGCGGCTCGCGTTCCGGGAGATCATCGAGCGCAGGCGCAGCGACGACCGCATCCGCGACTACCGCATGGCCGCCTACGCCATTGCCATCGAGAAAATCTCGCGGTCCTACCGGGACATCGGCTACTGAAGAAACGCCCCGCCGCAGGCCGGCACAGGGATGTGCTAGGCTTCGCGGCCATGAGTGTATCATCCCGCGATGAATCCGGGGGCGCCACGCCGCATGCGTTCTCGTCCCCCGAAATCGAAGCCGTGTACCGGGCCATTCGCAGCCGCCGCGACATGCGCCACTTCCTGCCGGATCCGGTGGCGCCGGCGATCCTCACCCGCCTGCTGGAGGCCGCGCACTGCGCCCCCAGTGTCGGCTACATGCAGCCATGGCGTTTCATCCGCGTGACCGACCGTGGCCTGCGGGGCAGGCTCGGAGAACTGGTGGAGGCGGAACGCCTGGCCACCGCTGACGCCCTGGGCGAGCGCGGAGCCGAGTTCATGCGGCTGAAGGTGGAGGGCATCCGCGAAGCCGGAGAGGTCCTGGTGGTCTCGCTGATGCCGGACCGGGAGCGGTTCGTGTTCGGCCGGCGCACACTGCCGGAGATGGATCTGGCTTCAGTGGCCTGCGGCATCCAGAACCTGTGGCTTGCCGCCCGCGCCGAGGGCCTCGGTATGGGCTGGGTGTCCCTGTTCGATCCCGAAACGCTGCGCACACTGCTGGGCATCCCGGAAGGGGGGCGCCCGATCGCCATTCTCTGCCTTGGCCACGTGGAGCAGTTCTACGACGCCCCCATGCTGGAGCAGGAGGGCTGGGATCAGCGCCGGACGCTGAACGACCTGGTATTCGAGGACATCTGGGGACGGCAATACCCGCGCTAACCGTCCCGCAGTCGGCTGTCGATCAGTTACACTATGCGCTTTATGCAGCGCGCCTTTAGCGCACGGATCGTTCCCTTCATGACCACACCATCCCAGCTGCTTTTCCGGGAAACCGGCCAGCCCGACGCCGGAGTCAGCGGGCAGACGTCGGCCGCCGCCGCGACCGGCTCCGCCATCCGCGTCCAGGGACTCACCAAGCGCTACGACTCCGGATTCCGGGCGCTGCATGATGTGAACCTGGATATCCGCCACGGCGAGATCTTCGCCCTGCTCGGCCCCAACGGCGCCGGCAAGACCACGCTGATCAGTGTCATCTGCGGTCTGGTGAAGGCGAGCGAAGGCACCGTGCTGGTGGACGGCCACGACATCGAGCGCGAGTTCCGCGCCGCGCGACAGCGCCTCGGCCTGGTACCCCAGGAGCTGGCCACCGACGCCTTCGCCAAGGTGCACGCCTCGGTGTCCTACAGCAGGGGGCTGTTCGGCAAGCCGCGCAATCCCGCCAAAGTGGAACAGGTGCTCCGCGACCTCAGCCTCTGGGACAAGCGAGACGAACGCCTGATGTCCCTGTCCGGCGGCATGAAGCGGCGACTGATGATCGCCAAGGCCCTGGTGCACGAACCACGCATCCTGTTCCTGGACGAACCTACCGCCGGCGTGGACGTGGAACTGCGCCGCGACATGTGGAAGCTGGTCCAGCGGCTCAAGGACGACGGCACCACCATCATCCTCACCACCCACTACATCGAGGAGGCCGAGGAAATGGCCGACCGGGTGGGCGTGATCAACCAGGGACAGATCATGCTGGTGGAGGAGACCCGGGAGCTCATGCGCCAGCTCGGCCGCAAGCAGCTCACCCTGCATCTGGAAACGCCGCTGGCGCATGTGCCGGAGACGCTGTCGGACTACGGGCTCACCCTCGGCGATGAGGGCCACGAACTGATCTACACCTACGATGGCCAGGGCGACCGCGACAGCATCCCCGCCCTGCTCCAGGCGCTGGACGCCCACGGCATCCATTTCCGCGATCTGCACACCCAGCAGAGCTCGCTGGAAGAGATCTTTGTCAGCCTGGTGCGGGATGGTCATCAATGAACATTTACGCTGTCCGTACCATCTATGCCCACGAGATGCACCGCGCCCTGCGGACGCTGTTCCAGAGTGTGGTCTCCCCGGTGCTCTCCACCTCGCTGTACTTCGTGGTGTTCGGTGCCGCCATCGGCTCCCACATCACCGAGGTGGGTGGCGTAAGCTACGGCGCATTCATCGTGCCCGGGCTGATCATGCTCATGTTGCTCACCCAGAGCGTGTCCAACGCCGCCTTCGCCATCTACTTTCCCAAGTTCAACGGCACCATCTACGAGCTGCTGTCGGCACCGGTGTCATCCTTCGAGATCGTGCTGGGCTACGTCGGCGCGGCGGCGACCAAATCCGTCATTCTGGGGCTGATCATCCTCGCCACGGCCAACCTGTTCGTGGACCTGCAGATCGCTCACCCGGTGTGGATGATCGTGTTCCTGGTGCTCACGGCGGTGACCTTCAGCCTGCTGGGTTTCATCATCGGAATCTGGGCGGACGGCTTCGAGAAGCTGCAGTTCATCCCGCTGCTGATCATCACCCCGCTGGCCTTCCTGGGCGGCACTTTCTACGCCATCGACATGCTGCCCCCTGCGTGGCAGACCGTGACGCTGTTCAACCCGGTGGTCTACCTCATCAGTGGCTTCCGCTGGAGCTTCTACGGCATCGCCGACGTCAGCCTCGCGGCCAGTCTGCTGACCATCGGCGCCTTCCTGACCGTCTGCCTCGCCGTGGTGTGGTGGATTTTCAAGACCGGGTACCGACTAAAGACCTGACAGAACAGATCTGTCAATGCTGCGCAGAGGCTTCATGCCAGGGCCCGAGCCATCCCGCGAGACGAAAAAGGGCCGGCCAATGCGCGGCCGACCCTTCCAGTACCGACGACCGTCGCTTCAGCCTCAGTCCTGCCGAATACCTTCCACCGAGAGATACATCTCCACTTCCTCGGCCTCTTCGCCCAGATCGTAGTCGATGCCGAAGTCCGCGCGGGTCAGCGTCACGGTGCCCTCGAAGCCGCGGCGATACTCGCCCCACGGGTCCTCGCCGGCGCCCACGTGGGTGACATCGATGCTGATGGGCCGTGTGGTGCCATGCAGGGTCAGCTCGCCGTTCAGGGTGTACTCGCCCTCTCCCGTCCGTTCGAAATCCGTGGACACGAAGCGCGCCTCGGGGTATTCGCTCACGTCCAGAAAATCGTCGTCGCGCAGATGACGGTCCCGCTCCGAGTGGTTGGAGTCGATGCTCTGCGTCTGCACGGTGACGTTCACCTCGGAATTGGCGGGTTCGTCAGGATCGTAGGTGAACTCGCCCTCGAAGTCGTTGAACCGGCCCACCAGCCAGGAAAAGCCCAGATGGCTGATCTTGAACTGGATGAAGCTGTGTTCGGTATCCAGGTTGTAGTGCTCCGGCTCGGCATGGGCGGTGCTCATGGTCACGGCAAGGGCCAGGGCGGTCGCGCTGCTGGTCAGAAGATGTCGCATGGGTGTTGCCTCCGTTGGATCATTGGTTGTATCCGCGTCGGCGAACCGGGCGAAATATCCGCACCAGGGTGCGGTTACGGTCGATGAAGTGGTGCTTCATGGCCCCCAGGGTGTGGAGACCCACCAGGCCGGCGATCACCATCGCCAGCCAGTAGTGAACGTCGCCGGCCAGGTCCTCGAAGCCGTCGCCGGCACGGTAGAAGGACGGCACCTGAAAAAGCCCGAACACGTCGATGGAGCGGCCGTCCACCGTGGACAGGAGATAGCCGGCCACGATGATGGCGAACAGCAGCACGTACATGCTCCATTGCACCGTGACTGCAAGCAGGTGCTCCCAGCGGCGGGTCCCTGGTTCCGGACGGGGCGCGGGATTCACCAGGCGCCAGATCAGCCGCAGCCCCAGCAGGATGAACAGGACCACGCCGAAGGCGCGGTGAAGATCCGGCGCACGGTTGTACCAGGGGTCGTAGTACCCCAGGCCCGTCATCCACAGATCGGACGCGAACAGCCCGATGGCAAGCACGGCGGCAACCCAGTGGAACAGGATCGCCACCAGGCCGAAGCCGTTTCGGGTATTGGTCAGGGCCATCGATCTTTCTCCAGCGTTCGATCCAATAAAGGATAGTCCATTATCGTACTAAATGGTACCGATAATTGCCGGCCCAGACTCAATCGCTCCGGCGAGCCGCCGGCACGCCCGTGGCGAGGCCCGTACCCCGGACTAGCCAACAGAGGCTTTTGTAGGGACAATTACAGTAACTATAGACACGGACCACCAGGAGGCAGCATGAAGGGTGACGACAAGGTCATTGAGTATCTCAACCGCGGGCTGCGCAGCGAGCTTACCGCTGTCCACCAGTACGTCCTGAATGCGCGGCTGCTTGAGCACTGGGGCCTGAACACCCTCGCCCGCAAGCAGGAAGAAGAAGCGCGGGAAGAAATGCAGCACGCCGACCGGTTCATCCGCCGGATCCTGTTCCTGGGCGGCAATCCGAACGTGCAGGACATGGACACGGTCCGCGTGGGTGGCAACGTCAAGGAGATCCTCGAGTCCGACCTGGCCGCCGAGTCCGAGGCCCTGGCCCTGTACCGGGAAGCCATGGGTCACTGCGAGAAGGTGCGGGACTACGCCAGCCGTGACCTGTTCGGGCAGCTTCTGGCCGACGAGGAAGGCCACTACGACTTCCTGGACACCCAGCTGGATCTCATCGAGCGTATCGGCATCCAGAACTACGAGCAGTCCGCCATGGGTGAAGCCCCGGCGGAAGGCGAATAATTCAGGAACCAGGATCCCTCCGCGGGATCCGCGCCCGGAACGACCAGGGCCCCGCGCGGCAACAAGCCGGCGGGGCCCTTTAGTGTCCTGTCCGGGACAGGACACGAGTTGCCGTGACTGCTCAGCAGCGTCCCTGGCGGGCCAGCCCCGGTGGGCAGAAGCCGCCGCCACGCCCGCGGGAACTGGTGTAACGCCCCTTACTGCCACGGTGCGGTGTCCGGTAGCCACCATGGTGCTTGCGGTAGGACTTGTGCGATCTGCCCTTGTAATGGTCCCGTCCGCCGCGGTGAGACTTGTGGCCACCGCGGTACTTGTGGCCGCCGCGGTAGCGATCATGGCCGCGCGTGGCCAGGCCTGCACCCGTGAGACCACCCACGGCACCGCCCATCATGGCGCCTTCACGTCCTCCGATCTCGGCGCCGATGTAACTCCCCACGCCACCGCCGATGGCACCCCCCAGCAGCGCCCTCTCGCTGAGACGATCCGCCAGCGCGGCGCCGGGTGCGATCAGGAACAGGGCAAGCAATCCGGTCATCAGGTACTTCATGGTTCACAGCTCCCTTCTGGCTGAACTCGGGATCAGTCTGCCGCCGGCAAGCTGAACCGCAGCTGAACGAACCGCCCCCCCCGGAATCGCCCATCCTGCGCGACCCCGGAATCTTCTCCGACAGCGCGTTCAGCGAGCGTTCAGGCAGGGACAGATACCGTTTCAGCGAGAAGTGCCTGCGGTACACTTCCGGTTCGCAATCGAGTGTCCTGCATGAAGACGGAACAATCCGGAACGATGTCATTGCTCTGCATCCACGGGAATCACTCCTCGCGGCGGTCGGCGCGCGCGGTTGTGCTGGCACTGCTGCTGGGGGCGTCCGTAACCTCGGCCGGCGTAGTACTGGGGGACGAACCGCGCCTCAGCCGTGATCAGGCCATTGAGCAGGTGCGCGAACACACCGACGGTCGGATCCTCGGGGTGGATACCCGCAACGAGGACTATTTCCGCATCCGGGTTCTGGTGCGCGAAGGCGAGGTGCGCGTCTACGAAGTGGATCGACGGTCCGGGGCCGTCCGGCACTGAAGCCACCAGCGAGGAGCCGCGGTCATGCGCCTGCTGATTGTCGAGGACGAACAGACCCTGCTGCAGCAACTCTCGGAGCAGTTCCGCAACGAGGGGTTCGTGGTGGACACGGCCGCGGACGGCGACACCGGCCTCTACCTGGCCCGTGAGTACCCGCTGGACCTGGCGGTGGTGGACCTGGGCCTGCCGGGGCGCTCGGGGCTCGAACTGCTACGGACCATCCGCAGCGAGGGCAGCCGGCTCCCCGTGCTGGTCCTCACGGCCCGCGACGGCTGGCAGGATCGCGTCAACGGGCTGGAGAACGGCGCCGACGACTACCTGACCAAACCGTTTCATGCCGCCGAACTGCTGGCCCGGGTCAATGCACTGCTCCGCCGCGCCGCCGGCTGGGCGCATCCCGTGGTGCCCTTCGGCGGCTACACCCTGGACACCGCCAACAAGCAGGTCCGCCTCGACGACACACCCATCCCCCTCACCGCGTTCGAATACCGACTACTGGAATACCTGGCCCTGCACCCGGAGCGGGTCATCTCCAAGCAGGAACTCACCGAGCACCTGTACCCGGACGAGGCCGACCGGGACAGCAACGTGATCGAGGTCTTCATCCGCCGCCTGCGGCGCAAGCTCGACCCGGACGGCGCCCATCAGCCGGTGGTCACCCATCGGGGTCTGGGTTACACCCTCCGCCAGTCACCGGACCACGACCAATGAGCAGTAATGGTGGGCTCTCGCTGCACCGCCGTCTGCTACTGGGGGCGCTGGTGGTCGCCGTGCTGTTCCTCGGGCTCACCGGTGCGGCCCTGGATCAGGCTTTCCGCAGCAGCCTTGCCCAGGCGGAACGGGAACGGCTGCAGAACCACGTCTACACGCTGCTGGCGGCGGCCCGGGTGGAGGACGGCGCACTGCGCATCCCCGGGGATCTGCCCGATGGCCGTTTCGCTCAAGCCGGGGGTGGACTGTACGGGCGCATCAGTGACGCCGATGGCGACGTGACCTGGCGCTCCGGCTCACTGAGCGGGCTGCAATGGCCACGGGCAGAAACCGCCGGCCCCGGCGATCTGCGCTTCGGCCGCCTGGAGCTGAACCAGGAGCAGGCCCGCAGCCTGGGCTACGGCGTCCGCTGGAGCGATCCGGACGCCGGCACCCGGGAGTACACCGTGGAAGTGGCAGAGTCACGCCTGGACAGCCGCGAGGAGCTGAGCGCCTATCGCCGGACGCTCTGGGGCTGGCTGATCGCCGCCGGTGTCGGACTGCTGCTCAGTCAGGCCCTGCTGCAGCACTGGGGGCTACGGCCGCTGCGTCGGCTGGTGCGCGAGCTTCGGGACGTTCGTCAGGGGCGCAAGGCGCAGCTGGACGCCGCCGCGCCTCCGGAACTCGTGCCACTGGCCGACGGGGTCAATCGCCTCTTGCGGGCGGAGCGTGAGCGCCGCCGCCAGTACCAGACCAGCCTGGCGGACCTGGCTCACAGCCTGAAGACGCCCTTGGCGGTCCTGCGCGGAACCCTGGAGACCGGCGCAACCCACGGGGCCAGCCGGGAGGGCCTGGAACAGGTCGAGCGTATCGACGGCAGCGTTCGCTACCACCTGTCCAGAGCGGGCCGCAGCCGCGAACGGCTGGGCGAGCACACACCGCTGCGGCCTGTCGCGGAGCGGCTGCTCCGGGCCCTGTCGGGACAGCGCACCCCCGTGCCGGACATGGAACTGGACTGCGGCGACGACGTGGTCTTTCCCGGCCCGGAGGACGAACTGATGGAACTTCTGGGGAACGTCCTGGACAACGCGGTGCGCCACTGCAGACACCGGGTCCGGGTGGCTGCAACGGTGGCCGGCGGCTCGGAACTGGAGATCCTGGTCGAGGACGACGGGCCGGGCATTCCGGCGCATGCCCGGGAGCGGGTCACCCGCCGGGGAGAACGCGCTGACACACGCCACCCCGGCGAAGGCATCGGGCTCGCCGTGGTGGCGGATCTGGTGGCCGCCTACAGCGGCACGCTGGAACTGGACACCTCGCCCCTGGGCGGCGCCCGCATCAGCCTGCGCGTTCCCCTGCTCCGGTAACGCCGCCGGCCTCCCAGGCCAGCATCGCGTCCTCCAGGGCGAACACGTGGGGATCGTCCACACCGAGTTCCCGCAGCACCGCTGCAACACCCAGCAGATACTCGCGGTTGGGGCCGCTGGGCCCGATGGAGCGGGCAATATGGGCAGCCATGTCCCCCAGAGGCGCAGCCCCCAGGAACGCGGCGTTGCTCTCGGTGGCGATATAGACCAGCCCCTGCTCCATGGTCCCGTCGTGAAAGTCCATGGGCGTGGTGAAACGCAGATAGCCGTTCTTCTCGCGGATATCCAGCGGCTCCAGCACCTCGTGGGTAATGCGATAGGCCATGCCGGCACACCGCGCGCCGGCATCCTCCACCAGCGTCGCCACCCGCCCCGGCGCTTCCGGCGTGCCGCGGTGGTCGTGGGAGCCCTGCCAGAAACGGCGCGTCCAGCCAGTAATCGTGGCCGGCCGCGCCTCCAGATACGGGAATCCCGCCTTGTACAGCAGCGAGCCGTAGCCGAACAGCCACAGACTGTCCCGGTCGGCGAAGACTGCACGACCACGATTCACTGCACTGGTATCCACAACCATGCAACACCCTCTCCGCATATCGTGGTATCCATTGTACATCCCGGCTGCAAGTGTTCCGGCGGCCCGCTGAAACTCCGATTTCGGCAGACTGCCGCGCGCTCCCTTTATCGACAGCGCCCTCGCCACCATGTAGAACACCAGGGAAAGCGAACAAGAGGGCAGGCAATGGACGATTGGCTGCGCGAAGAGCGCCAGAAGCTGTTGGGCCTCGGCATTCGCTCGTTCATCCAGGCCGGCGTGGTCACGCTGGTGGTGGTTGCAGCACTCATCATCGGGGTGCTGGTGGCTCTGGGCGAGCTGGATCTGGATCCGGCCATGGCCAACGCGGCACTCATGGCCGCCGCCGTGATCATCCCCGTCATCGCGTTCTTTCTCGTGGACTGGCTGCGACGGCGGTTGTGGCTCCGCGCCATCGGCGGACACACCCGGCGCTTGCGGGCCGTGCAGTTCCTGAGCAACTACGCCGACGCGGTCGGTGAATCACGGGTGGACGAGCTGCCGGCCGGCGCCCGGGAGCAGGTGAAGCAGGTTCTGGAACGGGAGCGCCAGGGGATGCTGCCACCGGAGGACGAGTATGCCCTGGCGATTCAGCCCCTGATCATGCTTGACCCGGACACGCCGGCAGCGGGGCCTGGTGGTGGCGACAAGGGCCGGGGCGGTCACCGCCACCGGCGCACAAGCAACGAACACAAGGAGTAACCCATGGGCATCGAAGTCGGCGGTATCCTCAGCATACTGTGGCTGTTCATCGTCATCTGGGCCATCATCCGCACGGCCCAGAGCCCCGCCGGCCCCGCGGCCAAGGCGCTGTGGATCGTCATCCTGCTGGTGCTGCCGGTGATCGGCCTGATTGCCTGGCTGTTGCTGGGACCGAAGTAGGCACGAGCCCGTGACGCGCCTGTACACCCTGAACAGCTTCATCGCCCCCGACTTCAGCCTGCTGGTGCCCAACTGGACCTTCGGCGCAGCCGCGGACGACTACTGCGCCGCCAGCCACAGTTACCGGGGTCCGGTCTACGTGTTGCTGACGCCCTACGATGCCGCCGTACTGATCAACATTAGCCCGGAGCGCGAACGGGATGCCGTGGCCCTGGTCTGCCGTCTGCCCCATGAAGGCCGTATCAACCACGCCCTCGAGGGCGCACTGCGCGAGGCCGACGCCCGGGAGGCCGCCAGCGCCCGCTCCCGCATTGCCACGGAGGCCGCCACCGAGGTGCCGGAGATCAAGGGCTCTCCCCGGGTGTGGATCTGCCAGGACACCGGTCTGTGCATCCACGGTGAACCGCATCTGATCTCCCTCTTCTGCTTCCAGGATGGTCGTTGCGCCGACGTCGTCAGCACCTCCGAACGCCACCGGATTGCGCCGATTGGCGAAGAGTAGCGGGGAGAAGAACCGAGTTGGAACACGAGCACGACATCAGTGATCAGGATCGACGCAGGGTTGTCTACACAAGAATTGCTGGGAAGGTCAGTAAGGACAGGGCAACCGGCTGGGTGAGCAATGACGGAGCGTAACCGGGACAACGACAACCAGAACCGGCAAAAGGGCTGGCAGGACGCACAGGGCGCGGAGCAACTCCCGCGACAACAGCAGTGGCTGCTGTTCCTGTGGCTGTCGCTGGGCATACTGCTCGGCTTCTATTACCTGGATGCGCTGCAGGAACAGGAATACGCCGAGCTGGGCTATTCGGAGTTCATCGAAGCGGTGGAGTCCGGGTATGTCTCCGCCGTCACCCTGCGCGGCGAGCACGTCGAGGGAGAACTCACCGAGGAAGGCCACGAGGCTCTGGATGTCGGCGAGGCGGAGCGCTTCGAGAGCGTGCGCCCGGACATCGAGGATCGCCAGCTGCTGAGGACCCTGGAGGAACACGGCGTCACCATCGCGGCACGCCCGGCAGACCCGCCCTGGTGGCAGGAAATCCTGGTGGGAGCCCTGCCCTGGATCCTGCTTCTCGCGCTGCTGTTCTGGCTGTTTCACCGCATGCAGCAGCGCGCCATGTCCGGCGGGGGACCGTTCGGCTTCGGTCGTTCCCAGGCGAAGAAGTTTCATCGCGAGGACAGCACCGTCACGCTGGACGACGTGGCGGGCTCCGACAACGCCAAGAAAGACGTGGTCGAGGTGGTGGAATTCCTCAAGGACCCGGCACGGTTCCAGCGCCTGGGAGCACAGATCCCGCGCGGGCTGCTGATGATGGGACCGCCGGGCACGGGCAAGACTCTCATGGCGAAGGCAGTGGCCGGCGAGGCCGGCGTGCCGTTTTTCTCCATCAGCGGCTCGGAGTTCATCGAGATGTTCGTCGGCGTGGGCGCCTCCCGCGTCCGCGACCTGTTCAAGCAGGCCAAACAGGAAGCGCCGGCGGTGGTGTTCATCGACGAGATCGACTCCATCGGCCGGTCCCGCGGCACCGGCATGGGCGGTGGCCACGATGAGCGGGAACAGACCCTCAACCAGATCCTTGCCGAAATGGACGGCTTCGATGCCACTGAGTCCGTGGTGGTCCTGGCGGCGACCAACCGGCCGGACGTGCTGGATGCCGCCCTGATGCGCCCCGGCCGATTCGATCGCAAGCTGACGCTGGAGCGGCCGCACAGGGACGCCCGCAAGGCCATTCTGAAGGTTCACACCCGCAAGGTTCCCTTGGCCGAGGACGTGGACCTGGGGCGTCTGGCGGAAGTGACCATCGGTTTCTCCGGCGCGGATCTGGCCAACCTCGTCAATGAGGCGGCGCTGCTCGCCGGAAGGTACCGTCGCAGTGAGGTGGACTGGGAGTGCTTTTCCAGTGCCCGCGACCGGATTCTCCTGGGCGAGAGCCGCGAGGGCGCACTGTCGGACCGCGAACGGCGCATTGTCGCCTACCACGAATCCGGCCATGCCCTGCTTGCCTACCTGCTCCCCAATGCGGACCCGCTGGAGAAGGTCACCGTGGTGCCGCGGGGACAGGCCCTGGGGATCACCGCACAGGTGCCCAGCGAGGAGCGTTACAACTACGGCGAGGCCTATCTGCGCGACCGCATCGCCGTGATGCTGGGCGGCCGCACGTCCGAGGCGATCATTTTCGATGAAGTCAGCAGCGGCGCCGAGAACGACCTGCAGCAGGCCACCCAGCTGGCACGCCGCATGGTGGCGCACTGGGGCATGAGCCCCAAGGTGGGACCGGTGGCCTTCCCCCAGAGCGACCAGCACGTGTTCCTGGGCAAGGAACTGGCTCAGGGGCGGGAGCACAGCGAAGCCACCGCCGAGCTCATCGACGAGGAAGTACGGCGCATCATCACCGAAATCGCCGATCACGCCCGCCGGACCCTGGAGGACAACCGTCACCTGCTGGACGCACTGGCTCAGGCCCTGGAAGAACGTGAGGCGCTGGAGATCGAGGAGATCCGCGAGGTGCTCGAAACACCGCGGAAGCAAGCGTGAAGGAAACACTGGACGATCCCCCGGAATGCCCCTTCCCCTGAAAGCCCGTGTCGTTCATTCTTTCGGATTCGGAAGTTTGCGGACTGCGCGGGCTTTTCCAACGCAGCCAGATAACAGCGATACAAACATCCCGGAGGGAGGCATCACATCATGGCCGACGCCTACATCGTAGCCGCGACGCGCACGGCAGGGGGCCGCAAGGGCGGCAAGCTTTCGGGCTGGCATCCGGCGGACCTCGCCGCCGAAGTGATCAACGGCCTGGTGGACCGCACCGGGGCCGACCCGGCCATGGTGGAAGACGTGATCATGGGCTGTGTCAGCCAGGGCGGCGAGCAGGCCATGAACGTGGGCCGCAACGCGGTGCTGGCGTCGAAACTGCCGGAGTCCGTCCCCGGCACCACCGTGGACCGCCAGTGTGGCTCCTCCCAGCAGGCGCTGCACTTCGCCGCTCAGGCGGTGCTGGCCGGCAGCATGGATGCCGTGATCGCCGCTGGCGTGGAGAGCATGAGCCGGGTGCCCATGTTCTCCACCATCAAGCTGCACCAGAAGGCGGGCATGGGGCACTACATGAGCCCGGGCATCCACAAGCGCTACCCGGACGTGGAGGAATTCACACAGTTCATGGGCGCGGAAATGATTGCGAACAAGTACGGTCATAACCGCGAACAGCTGGACCGCTACGCCCTGCAGAGTCACCAGCGCGCCATGAAGGCCACCGAGGCCGGGCGTTTCCAGGACGAGATCCTGCCGGTGGCGGTGCGCACCCAGGATGGTGAAGGCGAAGGCGGTATCCACACCGCCGACGAGGGAATTCGCTTCGATGCCTCCATGGACCGCATGAGCAGCCTCGATACGCTCCAGGAGGGTGGCTGCATCACCGCCGCCAACGCCAGTCAGATCTGTGACGGTGCCAGCGGTGTCATGGTGGTCAGCGAACGCGGTCTGAAGGCGCTGGGCGTCGACCCCCTGGCACGCATCCACCACATGAGCGTCATCGGTCACGACCCGGTGATCATGCTGGAGGCGCCACTGCCGGCCACCCAGCAGGCACTGAAGAAATCGGGGCTGGGCATCAACGACATCGATCTGTTCGAGGTCAACGAGGCCTTTGCGCCGGTGCCACTGGCCTGGCTGGAGGTCACCGACGCCGACCCCGAGCGGCTCAATGTCAACGGCGGCGCCATTGCCCTGGGGCACCCCCTGGGTGGCTCCGGCACCAAGCTCATGACCACGCTGGTTCACGCCCTGCGGCAGCGCGGGGGCCGTTACGGCCTGCAGACCATGTGCGAAGGCGGTGGCATGGCCAACGTCACCATCATCGAGCGGCTGTAGCCCGCAGGCCAGCGCCCGGGTTACGCCGGGCGCTGGATCATTCCGTTGAGCTCGCAGCGGTGTTCCGCTTGCGGGCAAACGCCATGTAGTACTCCAGGCTGTGCGGGTTGGCCATGGCGTCCGGGTTGGCGGCCTTGTCCAGGGGCATGCCGAGCAGCAGCTTCTTGACGGGCAGTTCCATCTTCTTGCCAGTCAGCGTCCGCGGAATCTCATCCACCGCCACGATCTCGTTGGGGGCATGACGGGCGGAGAGCTTGGTCCGGATGGCCTGCTTGATGGACGCGGCGAGATCGTCGTCCAGGGTCGCGCCCTCGCGCAGCACCACGAAACACGGCATCCACGACTCCCGGCCCAGGTATTCGAGATCCACCACCAGGCTGTCCAGCACCTCGGGGAACTCCTCCACCACCCGGTAGATCTCGGCGGTGCCCATGCGGATGCCGTGGCGGTTGATGGTGGTATCCGAACGGCCGTAGATCACCGCGCCACCGCGGGGCGTGATCCGGATCCAGTCGCCGTGCCGCCACCAGCCGGGGTACATCTCGAAATAGCTCTCCCGCAGGCGCTGACCGTCCGGGTCGTTCCAGAAATAGATGGGCATGGACGGCATGGGCTCGGTGACCACCAGCTCGCCGACTTCGTCCATGACCAGGTTGCCCTGATCATCGGCCGCATGCACCGCAACGCCCAGGGAGCGGCACTGCATCTCGCCGGCGACCACGGGCAGAATCGGACAGGCGCCGACGAAGGCCGCCGCCACATCCGTGCCACCGCTGATGGCGGCGATGAGCACGTCACCCAGCTCATCGCTCAGCCAGCGGTAGCCCTCTTCGGGTAAAGGCGACCCGGTGGAGCCGACGGTGCGTAACCGGCTCAGGTCCGCCACGCGACGGGGCTCAACGGTCTCCTTGCGGCAGTTCATGAAGAACGCTGCGCCGGCGCCGAAGACGGTCATGTCGGTCTCGTCGGCAAAGCGCCACAGGGTGTTCAGGTCCGGATATCCGGGGTTGCCGTCGTACAGGCAGATGGTGGCGCCGACCAGCAGGCCCCCGATCTGGGAATTCCACATGATCCAGCCGGTGGTGGTCAGCCACATGAAACGGTCCGTCGGTCCCATGTCCAGGTGCAGACCGTGGCCCTTGACCGTCTCCAGTAGCGCTCCACCGTGACCATGCACGATGGGCTTCGGCAGACCGGTGGTCCCGGAGGAGTACACCACCCACAGCGGGTGATCGAAGGGCACGGGCTCGAACTCCATGGGCCCGGCGTGATCCAGCAGCGCCGCCCAGGACCATACCCCTGCCCTGTCCGCATCACCGTCCAGATAGGGCAGTAACACCGTGTGCTCCAGCGTTGTCAGCTCACTGCGGAGTTGCTCCACCACCTCACGCCGATCATGGTCCGTCCCGCCATAGCGGTAACCATCCACCGTGAGCAGAACCTTCGGGTCGATCTGCCGGAAGCGATCCAGCACGCTGCGGGTGCCCATATCCGGCGAGCAACTGGACCAGATGGCGCCGAGACTGGCACAGGCGAAGAACGCCACGACGGTCTCCGGGATATTCGGCAAGTACGCCACTACCCGGTCGCCCCGCTGCACGCCCATGGACCGCAGGGCCGTGGCAACGCTTGCCACCTGGCTTCTCAGTTCGTCCCAGCTCAGGCTCTGCAGCGGTCGCAACTCGGAGCGGGAGAAGATTGCGGGCACATCACCGTCCGCAGCATGGAAACGGAAGATCTGCTCGGCGATGTTCAGCCGGGCGCCGGGGAACCATTGCGCGCCCGGCATCACTCGCTCCCGGAGGACACTCTCGTAGGGTGCGGCATGGGGGATGGCGAAGTATTCCCAGATGGACGCCCAGAAATCCTCCAGGTGCTCCGTGGACCACTGCCAGAGGCTGTCGTAATCCTGGCAGACCACCCCCTTCTCCCGGGCCAGCCAGTCCATGTACTCCCGGAGCCGGCTCCCGGCAATCCGCTCCGCGCTCGGTGACCACAGGACTTCCGGCTGCTTATGCGCGCCCATGTGTCGTGGCTCCTCCCGTTGTAATGGTCCTGATTTTCGGTGTCTTCCTGTACGATACCCCTGCCCTGTCCCCGGGACCATTGTCAGGTTCCGGCATCATCCGGGTCGCGCATGCCAGAGCGCGCAACCCCACTGGTAACCGGAAAACAACGAACGCTGCAGAGAGACGGCCCATGACCCTACCCAAGATCCTTGAAGACAATCTCTCCCTGCCGGTGATCGGCTCGCCCATGTTCATCGTCTCCAACCCGGACCTGGTGCTGGCCCAGTGCAAGGCCGGCATTGTGGGCTCGTTCCCGGCACTGAACGCGCGACCGGCGGAGGAGCTGGAGGTGTGGCTGCAGCGGATCACCTCGGAACTGGCGGACTACAGGGCGGCCAACCCGGACGCCCGGGTCGCGCCCTTCGCCGTGAACCAGATTGTGCACAAGAGCAACGACCGCCTGGAACACGATCTCGAGATGTGCGTGAAGTACCAGGTGCCCATCGTGATCACCAGCCTGCGCGCCCCCACGGAAGCGATCCCGGCGGTGCACTCCTACGGCGGGCTGGTGTTCCACGACGTGATCAGCGTGCGCCATGCCGAGAAGGCCATCGAGGCCGGGGTGGACGGGCTGATCCTGGTATGCACCGGGGCCGGCGGGCATGCCGGCACGTTCAACCCCTTCGCCCTGGTCTCGGAGATCCGCAGTTTCTACGATGGCCCGATCATCCTCTCCGGCGCCATCAGCCGCGGTGATCATGTGCTCGCCGCCCAGGCCATGGGGGCGGACCTGGCCTACATGGGCACGCGCTTCATCGCCACCGAGGAGGCCAACGCCGATCAGCGCTACAAGGACATGATCGTCGAGTCCTCGGCCAAGGACATCGTCTATACCAGCTACTTCACCGGCGTCCACGGCAACTACCTCGCCGGCAGCATCAGCAACGCCGGCCTGGACCCCAACGCTCTGCCCGAGGGCGATCCGGCGAACATGGCCTTCGGCTCCGGCGGCAGCAACAAGTCCAAGGCCTGGCGGGATATCTGGGGCGCCGGCCAGGGCGTGGGCAGCATCCGGGAGGTCCAGCCCACGGCCGATGTGGTGGCACGCCTGCAGGACGAGTACCGCCAGGCTTGTGCCCGTATCACCGACGACCCCTGGGTGGGCCGTTCCCTGAACAGTCGCTGACCCCCGGCACTTCCCGCCCAGATGCCGCGTCCCGCCCGGGCGCGGCACCATGAATCCATCAATAACGGCCGGATCCTGCACCCCGGGAATGCCTGCTGGCTTGTTGTGCTAGGCGCCGGTTGGTCATGAAGGTCGATTGACACTTTCTGCAATCGTTTTACCCAGGAACGGATTTCACCGTAGTATCCGCACTGGGGCAGCACGCCGTCTGTATCGAACACAACGAGACACAGTGACCGGAGGAGTCGCATGGAGAACGACCTTAACGTCCTGGTGGACATCATCCTGCCGATCACCCTGATCCTGATCATGTTCGGCATGGGCATGACCCTCCGGGTGAAGGATTTCATCCGTCTCAAGGACTACCCGCGCGCGGTGGTCGCCGGCCTGATCGTGCAGGTCGTCCTGCTGCCCGTGGTGGGCTTTCTCCTGGCGCTGGCGTGGAACCTGCCGCCGGAGCTGGCCATTGGCCTGATCATCCTGGCGGCCTGCCCCGGCGGCACCACGTCCAACCTGGTGTCCCACCTCGCCCGGGGCGACAAGCCCCTGTCCATCACCCTCACGGCGGTGAACAGCTGCGTGGTGGTGTTCACCATCCCGTTGCTGCTTGCTCTGGCGATCAACTACTTCGTCGGCACCACCCCGGATGACGTGCCGACTCCCGTGCTCCAGGTCATGTTCGGGGTCTTTGCCTTCACCATCGTGCCCATCTCCCTGGGCATGCTGATCCGCAGGCTGGCGCCCCGCTTCTCCATGCGCATCGGGCCGCTCTACGACCGCTTCGCCGCCCTGGCATTCCTGTTCATCGTGCTGGTCATCCTGTGGGCCGAACGCGACGATCTGCTCACCATCCTGCCAATGGTCGGCGGAGTCAGCCTGGCACTGAACCTCATCATGACCGCCATTGGACTGGGCCTCGCCTGGCTGCTCGCCCTGAAGCTGCGCCAGGCGCTGACCATCGGCATCGAGGTTGGCATCCAGAATACGCCGCTGGGCATGGCCGTGGCCGGCACGCTACTGCACGGCGTTCACGGCCTGGACGGGGACGTGATGATCATGCCCTCGGCCATCTACGGCCTGCTGATGTTCGGTGCGGCCACGGCGCTGATTTTCTTCGGCCAGAAGCATCTCGGCAGCGAAGCGGGGGTGGCGCCCCGCTAGTGGAACCTTGCGCGGCATCATGCAACCGTATACTGGAGGGCATTGCCTCACGCAGACGGAAGGAACGCGCAAGACCGATGGTGAAACTTCTTCTGTTGGCGCTGCTGCTGGCGCCGCTGAGCAGCAAGGCCGCCGCGACCGAAACACCCTGGTCGGTTACTGCCCTGGCGGGGCAGTTCGATGATAGCCGTTTTCTCGACATCCTCGCCGCCGACGGCGGCGAAACCGGCCCGTCCTACATGGGTGCGGCCATCCTCGGTCGCCACCTCGGACACGGGTGGGACGGGGTCGTGTGGGAAGGGGAGGCGCAACTGGTCCGGCACTGGGGCAAGCAGTCCCACTGGGAGAAGAACGCCGCGCTGGTGGTGTACTGGACGCGCTTCCCGTGGAATCACTGGCTGGACACCCGCATCTCCTTCGCCCAGGGCCTGTCCCGCGCCACCCGGCGCCCTCCCCTGGAGGAGAACACGCGCCGCCTGCTCCACTACATGCACGCGGACATCTCCTTCAGCCCACCGGGCAATCCCCGCTGGAGCCTGGTCACGCGGCTTCACCACCGGTCCGGGGTATTCGGGCTGTACGGCACGGAGGGCGGATCCAACTTCCTGACCGCGGGGTTGCGGTACCGGTTCTAGAACAATTCTTGTACGTCCTGTATCAGCCCAACATACGGGCCTACCCGAACAGCGTGCTACGCTGCGTGAAGGAATGCGATTCCTTTACCGTCCTCGCGCATCGGCAACACGCCACACGGCGCGGGGCCCTTTCACAACGGAGCCGCACGCATGACTGAAAAAGATCCGAACAAGGGCTATGTCGCCATCCTGGGATGGAGCATCAACTGCATCGATGCCCTGGAACGCTTCGACCGCCGCTACATCATCGTGGCTCCGGAGTGGGCCGAGGACTATGCCAAGGAGCACGGAATCCCTCACATGACCTGGGATTTCGAACGCCTGAACGACCGCTCCATGGAGATCGCCGAACGCCTCAAGGAGGAAGGCGTGGACGTGGCGATCCCGTTGTTCGAGGAGACCGTGGAGTGGGCCGGCGCCATCAACGCCGTCCTTATGGGCAACCCGCGCCTCCACGGCCAGGCGGTGCTGTTCCGCGACAAGGCGCTGATGAAGCGCCGCGCCCAGCTCGGCGGCATCCGCGTGGGCATTTTCGAGGAGGCCCATGACAAGGAGGACGTGGTCCGCTTCCTCAAGCGCGTCAACCAGACCCTGCTGAAGCTCGACGGCGACCCGGACGACCCCATCCACCTCAAGGCCTTTGACAAGGCCGGCTGCCTGGGCCACCGGGTGATTCGCCATCCGGACGAGATCGACACCATCCCGGACGAAGAGTATCCGCTGCTCATGGAAAGCCACCTGGATGGCTGGGAGTTCGCCGTGGAGGCGTGGATCCACAACGGCAAGATCCGCTTCCTGAACATCTCCGAGTACGTCACCCTGGGCTACTCCGTGTTCGTACCGGCCACGCCGGAGCTGGAGAGCTGGCGGAATCTCATCACCAAGGAAATCGAGAAGCTGATCAAGACCTTCGACATCGAGTTCGGCTTCATCCACCCGGAGTACTTCGTCACCAGCGACGGCACCATGTACTTCGGCGAAGTCGCTTACCGGCCGCCGGGGTTCAAGGTGTTCGAGCTGCTGGAGCGCGCCTACGGCTTCAATGCCTACCAGGGCATGGTGCTGTGCTTCGATCCCAAGACCACCGAGGAAGAGATCGAGGCCTTTTTCCCGACGCCGGTACAGGACGCCAAGGGCCACGCCGGCTGCTTCGGCGTGTATCCCCGCCGGCGCGTGGTCTCGAAGCTGGAGATTCCGGAGGAGACCGAGAATCATGAGTACTTCGAGTACCACGAGCTGACCCCGCCGCTGGAAGAGACCGTCACCAAACGCACGGCCTTCGGCACGCACTGGGGGCTGGTGTACTTCTTCGGGGACAACCCGCACAAGCTGCGGGATCTGCTGAAACACCAGGAAGACCTGGACTTCTACGTCTAGGACGATCCAGCCGCAATGCGACCGTCAGGCGTCCTCCGCGGGCGCCTGGCGGTCCGCTCCCCAGCTATCGGCAACCATGGCATGAATGCGCGCCATGGCCTCCTCCGGCACCTCCACGCCCTGGGCCTCGTCACGGGGATCGTAGTGAAAGATGTAGAGCCGGGAGACAAACTCCTCGAACGGCAGTGACGACTCGCCGTGATACTCCCCGGCCCCTTCCGTGGAGACCACCACGCCGTTGCCCCAGTCCTGGGTACTGTCGTTGTTGGGGTTGAAGAAATACACCCGCATGACGCCCTCGGGATCGAAGCCCACCCGTTCGATGGAAATGGCGTGCCAGCCGATGAAGCGGGCGGTGGCATCGGTCACGGCGATGCCTGCCGGCTGCGAGTGGATCACCGGGTTATTGCCGTTGTAGAGCGGGTGGTAGCAAGCGTAGAAGCGGCACACGAAGCCTTCCTGGTCCACCAGCATGCCGGTGGCCACGTCCACGACGATGGCGAACCCGCGGCCTACCCACCAGCCGTGGAACTCCGGGTTCACCCAGCGGTGTGGATCCTCGCCGCGGCCCACGCACAAACGCCCCATCTCCATGTACAGCGCGTCCAGGTGAGGCACCGTGACCGCCGACACCGGATCCACGTCCCACAGGGGCTGCGGTGGCTGCCGTGCAGCCAGTCCCGACGACGACAATGCATGACCTTCGAAGTGGGTGATCACATCACTGTCGCGGGCGGCCCAGGCCACCACCTGCAACAGATAGTCCGGGTCGTTGGTGGACCACATGGACAGTGCCCGGGCTGACTGGCAGGTGGGATTGTCCCCCTGGCCGATGCCCAGGGGCCGGCCCAGCATGCTGATGACGCCCGCCAGCAGCCGCACCCGTGCGGACGGCCCGCCGGCGAACTCGGTATGCGCCAGCAGCCGCTGGGCATCGTCGGACAGATTCAGGTGGATCTGGCGCCACAGCGCCGGCGGCACCGGCCCGTGGTAGAGCACGCCGCGTTCCAGCAGACCCGCCAGCCCGTAAATGGCATCGGCGGTTTCCGGCCAGATGGCCTCGCGGATCAGGCGGTGCACCAGCTCACTGTAACTCCCCAGCACCTCGACGCCGGTACTGCTGAGCCCCAGCGTGGATGGCACCAGGTCAGGGGCATTGTCCAGGACGAAACGCAGGAACGTGGCGTGGTACGGCGACACCAGACCCGTGTCGTGCATGGCGCGGCCGAAGCCCAGGGCCTCGTTGCGCAGGGTCTGATCGTCCATGCTCTGCAGGCGCTGGATGAACGCATCAAGGCCGGGGTCTTCCTGACTGGCCCGGGTGGGGCCGTACAGTGCACTGATCAGGCGCTCGGCGCCGCGCGTGCTGGCCATGGGCACACCCGGTGCGTCGCTGTTCAGGTACACCGCGACGTTGGTGATCATCTCCTTGACGTTGTCCAGCTGGATGGGCCGCTGCTGGAGGATGCGCCAGATCTCGGTGATCAGCTCCTCCACCACCGCATCGAAACCCACGCGCTCCAGCACGAATCGCTGGTGCTGGCGCACCATGCTGGCGTGCCGGCCCAGACGCACGCGCTCTGCCTCGTTGAGCTCACCGAAGACCAGGTGCACGTTGAGGGCGAGCACCTTGGCCAGGAAGTGTCGCGCATCCTCGGGGGACAACCGCTCCGGTGGCAGCTCGCCCTCAATGATGGCCACCATGCGCAGCTCGCTGAGGCATTCCAGGATCAGCATGTGATCGCTGCTCAGCTTCAGGGTGTTGGCCGCCATCTCCGGCTGCAGCAGCTCCGGGGTTTCCCAGTCGCTGCCGGAGAAGATACCGGCGGCGTCCAGTGCACCGATGCGGTGGTAAACCGCTTCTGCGCCACCCGGCTCCGCCAGCAGCCGGCGGGCGGCCTCGATGACCTCGGAGCTGTGGGTAAACTTGGCAAACGCAGACGTGCGCGCCAGCCGTTCGCAGGCCTGATCCAGGCGCTGCGCGAATCGATCGAGCCGCTGCTGCTGCTCGCTGTTGCCTTCGGTCATGATGGCCCTTGTCGTCGCGGCGGATGTGCCCGCGGACCGGACATCCGGCTCGGGTCACGACCACCCTCGCCTGCATAGTGGCCTTGGCGGGGCACCATGTCCACAGGGCTTGACCGAAAAACCCCGGAGCCGCGGGCGCGGCAGCCGGGGTTCACGAGCATGGCCAGGTGGCCCGGCCGGGTTACATGCGCATCTCGAAAGAAGCCCCCAGGGCGACGCTGGGCGCTGCATCGTAGAGACCCATGGAGACGTAAGGGGCAATGTCCATGTTGCGTTGCGGCTGGAAATTGCCGCCGAGGACCAGGCTCATGCTGTTCCCGTTGCGCGGATTAAATCCGTCAACTGTGCCTCCGGCTTCCTCGCCTACAAGCTCGGCGTTCAGCGAAAGTTCTTCGTTCATGGGCACGGAATAGCCGATTCCGTAATTGACGAAACTGCCGCCGACGTCACTGTCCTGCACCGTATAGCCAAGTTCGCCGTAGAGGAGGCCAACACCCAGTGGCCGCTGCATGGGCAGGTTGACGAAGAAGTCGAGGCCATCATTGGGATATGGACCGACGTCGTTCGAGCCGGCAGCCGTCAGGCCCGTAGTCACGGCAATGTAGTCGTTGGCCGCGATCTTGCCGTAGACGGTCAGCCCCTCGAGCCCCGAATTGTCCGGTGCACCGATGTCATCCTCATCGTTGATGTTGGCCGTAAGAGAGCCGCCGACCTCAACGCGATCACCAAGCCCGAAGCGTGCTCCAAACGGGCCGAGCCGCGCGTTGTCATATTCGAGGCCACCAGGGGCCTCCCGCCCGATCTCATAAGCAAGATGCCCGAACACCGCCGCCTCGCCGGCGGGCAGCACGGTGGCGCGCTCCACCAGCAGGGGGCGCTCCTGGGAATGGGCCGGGGCCGTGAAACCGGCCAGGGCAACTGTGGACATGATGGCGCCCGCGGCAACGGGGCGCAGGGAAAACGGCGTGGTCATGGCATGGCCTCCGATACGGAAACATGAAGCAACAGTGTCGCGGTGCGAATGATACCCCGCCCACGGCAATCAGGCAGCGTGTCTCCGATCAGCGCCAGGGGCGGTTCTCAGTCCCTGTCGAAGCCCAGCAGGCGACGCTGGATGATGGTCTCGGCCACCGGTGCCGGCACGGCCTCCTCCCACGCCCCGCGCCCCTGGCGCACGCCGTGGAGCACCTCGCCGGCATCGATGTGCAGCCAGCTTTCGTCAGTGGGCTCGACGGCCTGCAGCTTGCCGTTCTCCACCAGGTGAGCGAGCAGATGCCGCAGGTGCCCCGGCACCTGGACGTTGTGCAGGGTCGTGGTTTCGGTCTCGCCGTCCCGGCGCGAGGGATACACATACACCTGGGTGTTGTCCGGGAACAGCTTGCCGAAGGCCTCCAGGATGCCGCCCTCGACGCCTTCGTAGTACTTCTCGTCGAACAGGGTGCCGAAATCGCGCACGCTGAGCACGATGCCGATGGGTTTCTGGGTGTAGCGGCGCAGGTAGGCGCGCAGGCGGAAGAAGCGTACGTAATCGGAGATCATCACCGTGTAGCCCAGGGCGGCGAGCAGATCCGCGCGCTCCAGCAAGTCGGCGTCATCGGTTTCGTCCGCGGCCGTCGGCGAACTCATGGTGACCTCCGCCAGGGACACGGTGTCGTCGTGGTCCACGGCGGCGAGCTTGTCGAACTGCTGCTGCCCCGCCAGCATCATGTCCGCGTTGACCTTGGTCACCGGCTTGAACAGGCCGCGGATCACCAGCACCGGCTTGCGGAAGAACAGCTCCCCCGGCACCACCACATTGCCGTCGGGATTGAAGATCACCGCCCGCGTGAGCCAGCTGCGGATGAGCTGCACGTTCATGCGGCGGTTGTCCACCTCCTCGAAGTACGGCCCGGAGAAGTGGACCACGTCCACCTCGATGCGGTCGGTGCCGAGTTCGTCCCGAAGACTGTCGATGATGTCCTCCGGGCGGTTGTGGTAGTAGAAAGCCGCGTGAATCAGGTTCACGCCCAGAATGCCCAGGGCGTCGGCCTGCTGGGCGTTGTCCTGGTCCAGCATGCGCACGTGCAGCACGATGTCGCTGGGAGCAGCACCGGGGTGGAACTGCGCGCGGATCCCCACCCAGCCGTGGCACTCGTTCTGCTGCTTGAAGCTGCGGGCGGTCACCGTGGCCGCATAAGCGAAGAACGTGGAATTGCGGGGCCGGACGTCGGTGAGCCGGTTGACCACCTGGCTGAACTCCTTGTCCAGCATCTGCATCAGCCGGGCGCGGCTGACGTAGCGGTCCACCGGGCCGTAGATGTCGTCGCTGACGGCCATGTCGTAGGCGGACATGGTCTTGGCCACCGTCCCGGCGGCCGCGCCCACCGAGAAAAACCGCCGCGCCACTTCCTGGCCGGCGCCGATTTCCACGATGGAGCCGAACTTGAACTTGTCCAGGTTGATGGCCAGGGCTTTCTGGTCAGTGGTGAGCTCCGTATCGCGGGCGGCCATGGGATGCTCCTGTGCAGCGGTTTTGCTGCATCGTAACATCCGCCTCGGGGCGGGCGCCGCCGGGCATGGATCAGTCGCGCACCAGGAAGCGCTGCAGGCGCCCCTGCAGGTCCTCCACCAGGGCGTGCATGCGCACGGCGTTGTCGGCCGTGTCGCTGGTGCGGGCGCGGGTCTGTTCCGCCTGATCGTTGATGCGGTTGAGACGCCGATCGATGTCCGCGGCAACCTGACTCTGCTCCTCCGCAGCGGAGGCGATTCCAGCGGTGATCTCGTCCAGGTGGTGCACCTCGCCCAGGAGTTCACCCATGGTGTGGTCGGCCCCGGTGATCAGATCGGCACCGCGCCCGGTTTCCGTGACCCCCTCCTCCATGGCGTTGACACTGGCGGCGGTCTCCTGCCGCAGCCCGGTAATCATGCCTTCGATCTGTCCCGCGGACTCACTGGTGCGCGCCGCCAGGTTACGGACTTCCTCGGCGACAACGGCGAAACCACGCCCGTGATCGCCGGCCCTTGCCGCCTCGATGGAGGCATTGAGCGCCAGCAGGTTGGTCTGCTCGGTAATGTTCCGGATCACGTCCAGGACACTGCCGATCTCCTCGGCCTGTTTCTCCAGCGCCGTCATGCGCTCGCTGCCCTGCTGCAGCCGCTGGAGCACCTGCTGGATGGAGTTGCTGGCGTTGCTCACGCCGTCGCGCGCCTCCTCCAGCCGCCGACTGAAGCTGCGAGTGGTCTCCGCGGTGGTGCCGGCGTTCCGGGCGACTTCCTCGATGGAGGCAGTCATTTCCGTGACCGATGTCGCCAGGGTGCGCGTTTCGTCCGACTGCGCCGTGGCCTGCTCCACGGCAACCCGGGAGTCGGCGTCCATGGTCTGGCCGAGTCCGGCGACATCATCCAGCGTGCTGCGCACGGATAACACGGACTCCTGGATGGCACTCAGGGATTCGTGCATGTCCTCGGTCACCGCACTGGTGGGCGCCGGGAAACGGTAGCGGAGGTCAATATCCCCCTCGTCCGCGCGCAGGCCACGCGCCACCGCGTCCAGCTCCGCACCCGCAAGGGAGTCGCGGCGGCCGATCACCGCCAGCAACACCAGGATGGCTGTCTGGAAAACGACGAATGCGGCGTGCACCAACACCATGTGCAACCCCGGCTCGGGAAACACGTAAACGCCGACATCCGCCGCCTGCAGCAGGTTGAAGGACAGGTGGTGGATCGCGATCACGCCTGCGGCTGCGACGATGGGCAGCCAGTCGCGGTAGACCAGCAGAAAAGCCAGCAACGCGAAGATGGAGAAGTGCAGCTCTGCCATGCCCCGCGTCTGGTGAATGATCAGCGCCGAGAACACCATGTACGCCACACCGACCGCCACGCGGGTGAGCCGATGGCCCGGGAGCAGAAAAGCCAGCGCGGAGGGCAACAGCGCCGCCGGCAACGCCACCAGGAACCACTCCATCCAGGTGCCGTGGAGCGGTGCCAGCGCCAGGGCCAGCAGCACGCCAAGCCACAGTATCGCCACCGAGATGCGATCACCGAACCGGTACAACCTGGAAAGATCATGCTGTGCAGTCATGGCAGAACCCGCTTCTCAGTCACCCTGTCTTATCGGCACCGGAAACAAACCCTTTAGGACGATCTGGACACGGACTGGCCGGACCTGGTCGATCTCGCGGACCAGCGGATGTATGCGGCCAAGGGCAACGGTCGAGGATCGATCGTGGGCGACGAACACGAGCGATCCGCCGCCTGAACGCATCCGCACCTCCCCGGAGAACATCGTCATTGCCCGGGAAGTCAACTGCGCCGGAAGTTTCACGGCATTGACACTGATCAACACCGCGCACTGACGCCACTGCTATTGTGCATGGGAAAAGACAGCAGCGGACGCGCCATGGACCACTCCGACGCCCTCTCCACCCAGGTCGTCTTCGCCACCCGGGGGCTGACCAAGGTCTACCGCAACGGCGCTATGGTCATCCATGCCCTGCGCGGCGTGGACCTGGACCTGTACGCCGGTGAACTCACGGTGATGCTCGGCGCATCGGGCTCGGGGAAGTCCACCCTGCTGAACATCCTCGGCGGCCTGGACAGTGCCACTGACGGTGAGGTGCGCTACGGCGATCAGGATCTGGTCGCCGGCGGAGACCGGGTGCTCACGGCATATCGGCGCGAGCATGTTGGCTTCGTCTTCCAGTTCTACAATCTCATCTCCAGCCTGACGGCGCGGGAGAACGTGGCCATCGTCACGGAGATCAGCCGCAGCCCCATGCGTCCCGAGGAGGCGCTGGCGCTCGTGGGTCTCAGCGAGCGCCTGGATCATTTCCCCTCCCAGCTCTCCGGCGGCGAGCAGCAGCGGGTGGCCATCGCCCGGGCCATCGCCAAGCGCCCGGCGGTGCTGCTGTGCGACGAGCCCACGGGAGCGCTGGACTCGCGCACCGGGGTCCAGGTGCTGGAAGCCATCGCCCACGTCAACCGCGAACTGCGGACCACCACGGCGGTGATCACCCACAATGTGGTCATCGCTGAAATGGCGGATCGGGTGGTGCGACTGAGTGACGGGCGGGTCAGCGACGTGCGTGTGAACGCACAACGCAAATCCCCGGCCGAACTGAGCTGGTAGGCGGGCATGCGTACCATCCACCGCAAGCTCCTGCGCGACCTGGTGGAACTCAAGGGCCAGGTGGCGGCGATCGCCGTGGTGGTGGCCGCAGGGGTGATGACGCTGATCATTGCAGTGACCACCCTGGACGCCATCAGCCTCACCCAGGACCGCTTCTACCGGGACTACCGCTTTGCCGACGTATTCGTCGACCTCAAGCGGGCGCCGGAGGGCCTGGCCGAGCGATTGCGCGAGATTCCGGGCGTGGATCATGTGGACACCCGTGTCAGCGCACCGGTACGCATCGAGGTGCCCGGATACCCGGACCCGGTCCGCGGCCAGTTACTGTCCGTTCCCGATGGCCGCCAGCCCGATCTGAACCGGCTGCACCTGCGCGAGGGCAACCTGCCGGAGTCGGGGCACACAGACCAGGTGGTGATCAGCGAACCCTTCTCGGAGGCACATGGCCTGCGCCCGGGCGACACCCTCACCGCCATCATCCGCGGCCGTCTGGAGACCATGACCGTCAGCGGCGTGGCCTTGTCGCCGGAGTTCGTCTATCAGATCGGGCCGGCGGATCTGCTGCCGGACTACGAGCGCTTCGGCATCCTGTGGATGAACCGGCGCGCGCTGGCCAACGCCTTCGGCATGGACGGCGCGTTCAACAACGCGGTGCTCTCCCTGCAGGCGGGGGCAGATGCGTCGCCCGTGATCGATGCCGTGGACGACCTGTTGGCCCGTTACGGCGGCATCGGCGCCCATGACCGGGACGACCAGGCCTCACACCAGTTCCTGTCCATGGAACTGGACCAGTTGCGTGTCATGGCTGTCTTCCTGCCCACCCTGTTTCTCGGCGTAGCCGCGTTCCTGCTGAATGTGCTCATGGGGCGGATCGTGCGTACCCAGCGCCAGCAGGTCGCCGTGCTCAAGGCCTTCGGCTACGGCAACGGCGACATGGCGGTGCACTACGGGTTACTGACAGGGTTGATCGTGCTGATCGGCCTGGCCGTCGGGGTCGGACTCGGCGCCTGGGCGGCGGACGCCCTGGCCGCGGTGTACATGGAGTATTTCCGCTTTCCGGCCATCAGCTTCCGGCTCCAGCCCCAGGTGGTGCTGCTGGCGGTGGCTGTTGCCACCGGCGCCGCGGCCCTGGGCACCTACCGGGCCGTGCGCGGGGCGGTGAGCCTGCCACCGGCCGAGGCCATGCGCCCCCCGGCGCCGGAGACGTTCCACCAGGGCTGGCTGGAGCGCTCGCGGCTGGGGCAACTCCTGGATCAACCCACCCGCATCATTGTGCGCAATCTCGCCCGCCACCGCATGAAATCCGGCCTCTCGGTGCTGGGCATCGGCCTCTCCGGCGCATTGCTGCTGGTTGGCAGCTACCAGTTCGGCGCGGTGGACGCCATGCTCGATACCCAGTGCCGGCTGATGCACACCATGGACATCAACCTCTACTTCAGCGAGCCGACCTCGGCCCACGCGGTAGCCAGTCTCCGGCACAAGCCGGGGGTGCAGCACGTGGAGGGATTCCGCAATGTGCCGGTGCGCCTGGTTAGCGGTGACAGGGACTGCCGGACCACCATTCTCGGCATGGATGCGGAGCCACAGCTGCGCCGGCTCATCGACGCTCGCGGTACACCGCAGCGCCTGCCACCCGAGGGCCTGGTGCTTACCGATTACCTGGCGAACTATCTGGGCGTGCGGCCCGGCGGGACGGTGCAGGTGGAGATCATGGAAGGCCACCGGCGCACGCTGGAGGTGGCACTCGCCGCCACCGTGAACGAGCCGGTGGGCGTGAGCGCATACATGGAACGTCAGGCCCTGAACCGCCTGATGCGCGAAGGTCCCGCCATATCCGGCGTCTGGTTGCTGACCGACGAGAGCCAGCACGCGGCACTCTATGATGCCCTTTGGGACGCGCCCCGGATCGCCAGCATCGGGATGATCGGCGAGGCCGAGGCTGCCATCCGCGATTACATCGATGACACGGTACTGGTGATGATGGGTGTTCTGCTTGTACTGGCGGGCTCGATCACCTTTGCCGTGGCGTACAACAACGCCCGGATCGCCTTCGCCGAGCGTGCACGGGAACTCGCCACCCTGCGGGTGTTGGGCTACACCCGTGGCGAGGTGGGCTGGATCCTTTTGGGCGAGATCGCAGCGCTGACACTGCTGGCAATCCCGCTGGGCTGGGTCCTGGGCATCGGGTTCGCGCTGGCGCTGAGCGAGGCCATGAGCACTGAGCTGTTCCGGGTGCCCTTCGTGATCACCACGCAGACCTACGCCTTCGCCGCCGGCGGAGTTCTGGCAGCAACAGCCCTTTCTGTCCTGCTGATCCTGCGCCGACTCCGGCAACTGGATATGGTTTCCGCACTGAAGACGGTTGAGTAGTAGTCCATGACAACACGCAAGAAGATCATTCTCGTTCTCATCGCAGTCGCCATGGCCGTGTTGCTGGGCCTGGCATTGTGGCCGTCCCCGGTGCCAGTCAGCGTTGCAACGGTGGAACGGGGTCATTTCGCCGAAACCGTTGAGGACGAAGGGCGCACGCAATTGCCTGCCCCCCACACCGTGTCGGCGCCAGTCACCGGCTATCTTCAGCGCGTCACAACGGAACCGGGTGATGCGATTGAGGCGGACCAGGTAGTGTTCACCCTGGAGCCTCCGCCGGTGCCAGCGCTGGACGCCCGGGCGCGCACCCAGGCGCGCGAATCCGTGGCTGCCGCCCGGGCGCGACATGAGGCCGCGGAAGCCGAGCTGGAAGCGCGGGAGATACAACACCAACTCGCCCGATCCGAGGACCAGCGCTACCAGCAGATGTACGACCGCGAGCTGGTCTCCGCGGAGGTCATGGAGCGCACGCGTGCACAGCGGGAATCCAGCCGCGTCGCCGAACGCGCCGCAAGGCACGCTGCGGAGGTGGCGCGCTTCGAGCTGGACGCAGCCCGCGCCGTCCTGGAGGTGGCGGACGGAACGCGGGCTCCGGGCGACCAGCCACGCATGGAGGTGCGCGCGCCGGTGAACGGGGTGGTGACCCGCAGGCACCGGCACAGTGAGGGGCCAGTCAGCGCTGGCGAGCCGGTGGTGGATATCGGCGACCTGTCCACCCTGGAAGTGCAGGTGGATCTGCTGTCCATGGACGCCGTGCGCATCCGCCCGGGCATGCCGGTGGTGCTGGAGCGCTGGGGGGGCGACGGCGCCCTGGAGGGGGAAGTCCTGCGGGTGGAACCCAGCGGGTTCCTGAAGGTATCCGCCCTGGGCGTGGACGAACAGCGCGTCCCCGTGAGGGTCGCCATCACCTCACCCCGCGAGCAATGGCAGGCGTTGGGTGACGATTACCGGGTGGAGGCGCGCTTCATTCTCTGGCAGGACGATGACGTGCTGCAGGCACCGACCAGCGCACTGTTCCGCAGGGATGATCAGTGGTTCGTGTACGTCGCCGAAGATGGCCGTGCCCACCGGACCGCCATCCAGCCGGGCAGGCGTAGCGGTCTGATGACAGAGATCCGCGACGGCCTGCAGGCTGGCGCTCGCGTGATCACTCACCCCGGCCAGCGGGTGGACGACGGCGCCAGGGTGCGTGAGGACTGAACGATACTCGGACGGGCGCGCAGGCGCACCGGAGCCTGAAACGACAAAAGGCGGCCCTTGGGCCGCCTTTTGATAGTGCTTGGTAGCGGGGGCAGGATTTGAACCTGCGACCTTCGGGTTATGAGCCCGACGAGCTACCAGACTGCTCCACCCCGCAATTGACGCTGCGCATGGTAGCGCCCGCCTCAGGGGAATGCAACAGGCACGCGGGAATTGTTCAGCGTTTCCTTAACGGCGCTTGCGCAGGTAGCGGCGCAAATCATGATGGTAGATGAACCCCGGCAGCGCAAACACCGCGAACAGGCAGAGGTTGACCACCCAGAACTCCCAGTCCTGGGCGTAGATTTCGCCAATCACCTGGTATTCGAGGCCAGCGGCCAGCAGACCGGCAACGCCGAAGAGCAGCAGCCATTCCAGCAACCGCAGCCATTCACGCTTGCCGTCCGCCGGAGGCGCGAACAGCAGAAACCGGCGCTCCGTAAGCCAGGGCAGGTTCGCGGCCACCAGCGCCAGCACGAACAACAGGATCACAGCGGCGGTCATGCCCATGCGTGGTCCTCAGCCGAACGCCGCCATGCAGACCGCCACCAGCGCCCCCGGGAACAGGCCCAGCAGCAGCACACCAAAGCCGTTGGCCGCGAGCACGGCCTGAAATCCGGCGGAGCCGCTGGGCTGCGGGCCGTCACCTTCCGGTTTGTCGAAGTAGCACAAGCGCACGATCCGCAGGTAGTAGAAGGCGCCGACCACTGCGCCGATCACTGCAAGCACCGCAAGCCAGATATGGCCACCGTCCACGGTCGCCTGGATCACCATCCACTTGGCGTAGAAACCCACGGTCCCGGGAATGCCGGTCAGCGAGATCATCAACAGCAACATCACCAGGGCGAACAGCGGGCTGCGCTCGTTGAGGCCCTTGAAGTCAGACAGGTTCTCGGCCTCGAAACCTTCACGGCTGAGCAGCATCACCACGCCAAAGGTTGCCGCAACCGTGAAGGCGTAGGTCACGGCGTAGAAGGTCGCGGCACCGTATCCCTCGGGGGTGCCCGCCAGAAGCCCCAGGAAGATGAAACCGATGTGGTTGAAGGTGGAGTACGCCAGCATGCGCTTGATGTTGGTCTGCACCAGGGCAACGGTATTCCCCAGCAGCAGCGAGCCCACGGCCAGCAGCATGACCATGTGCTGCCAGTCGCCGTGCAGCGGCTGCAGGGCCTCCCCGAACAGCCGAATGAACAGGCCCACGGCCGCGACCTTGGACGCGGTGGCGATGAACAGTGTCACCGCCGTGGGCGCCCCCTGGTAGACGTCCGGCACCCACATGTGGAACGGCACCGCGCCGAACTTGAAGGCCACGCCCACCAGTGCGAACACCAGGCCGAATGTCAGCAGCAGGCGATCCTCGCCGGCGGCAGCACCGGCGATGGCCGACAGCTCCAGGCTGCCGGTGGCGCCGTAGATCATGGACATGCCGTAGAGCAGGAGGCCGGACGCCAGCGCGCCCAGCACGAAGTACTTGAAGGCCGCCTCGGACGCGACCTGCGACCCGCGGCGCATGGCCACCAGCGCATACAGGGACAGGGACATCAGTTCCACGCCCAGGTACAGCACCAGCATGCTGTGGGCGGAAATGGTCACCATCATGCCCAGGGTGGCGAACAGCGTCAGCAGGTAGAACTCCCCTTTGAGCATGCCGCGCTCGCGCAGGTACGCCCGGGAGTAGGCAAAACCCAGGAACGTCAGCAGCAGCACGGCGACCTTCAGGATCACCCCGAAGGAGTCGGCAATGTAGTTACCGGTGAAGGTCGTGGCATCGAGGCCCCACTGCGTCCAGACGGTGACCACCACGCTGCTCAGCAGAGCCAGCTGCGAGAGCCAGTAGGCCGGAGTGTGATCCCGGTCCGAGCTGAACAGATCGACCACCAGCACCAGGCACGCCATTCCCAGCATCCAGATCTCCGGGAAGGCGATCATCAGGTTCGGTGTCTCGAAGGTGTCCGTCGTCATAGCGTTCCTCTGAGCTCAAAGCCCGGCGGCAACCAGTCGGGGCTGCCGCGCGTATCCGTTAGCGTGTTACAGCCCGGCGGTGATCACCTCGAGGAGGTGGGCCAGGGACGGCTCCATCACATTGATCAGCGGCGCTGGCCAGATACCCAGCCAGAGAACGGCCACGGCCAGCAGGCCGAGCACCAGTTTCTCGTTGCCATCCAGATCCTGCAGCGCCGATACCTTGTCGTTGGCCACCTCGCCGTACATCACGCGCTTGACCATCCACAGGGTGTAGGCGGCGCCGAGAATCAGCGTCAGGCCGGCCAAGAAGGCGTACCAGAAGTTCGCCTGGAACGCGGCCAGGATCACCATGAATTCACCGACAAAGCCCGACGTGCCCGGCAGCCCGGCATTGGCCATGGCGAACAGCACGAACAGCCCCGCGAACACCGGCATGCGGTGGGCAACGCCGCCGTACTCGCTGATCATGCGGGTGTGCATGCGGTCATACAGCACGCCCACGCAGAGGAACATGGCCGCCGAGACGAAGCCGTGGGAGATCATCTGCACCATGGCGCCTTCCAGCGCCAGCAGTGCACCATCCTCGCCGCCGCGGACCACGATCTGGAAGATCAGGAAGAAGCCGAGGGTGACGAAGCCCATGTGGGCGATGGAGGAGTACGCGATGAGCTTCTTCAGATCCTCCTGCATCATCGCCACCAGGCCAATGTAGACCACCGCCACCAGGGACAGGCCGATCATCAGCCAGTCCAGCTCCATGCTCGCCTCGGGCACAATGGGCAGGGCGAAGCGCACGAACCCGTAGCCACCCAGCTTCAGCATGATCGCCGCCAGAATCACCGAGCCGCCGGTGGGCGCCTGCACGTGGGCATCCGGCAACCAGGTATGGACCGGCCACATGGGCACCTTGATGGCGAAGGCCAGCAGAAAGGCGACGAACAGCCAGGTCTGCGTGCCCAGGGGCAGGTCCAGGCCGTACATGTCGAGAATGCCGAAGCTGCCCGCCTGCAGCTGCAAGTAGATCACCGACACCAGCATGAGCACCGAGCCCACGAAGGTGTAGAGGAAGAACTTGATGGTGGCGTAGATGCGCTCGGCGCCGCCCCAGATGCCGATCAGCAGGAACATCGGCACCAGGATGGCTTCCCAGAACACGTAGAACAGGATGGCGTCCAGCGCAGCGAACACGCCCACCATGATGCCTTCCATGATCAGGAAGCAGGCCAGGTACATGGCCGGGCGGTATTTGATCTTCTGCCCCGCCGCCAGCACCACCAGCAGGGTGGAGAAGGTGCTCAGCACCACCAGCGGCATGGAGATACCGTCCACGCCCAGGTGGTAGTTCACGCCCAGCACTTCCACCCAGGGGCGCTTCTCCACGAACTGCATGGCCGCGGTGCCCGGCTCGAAACCGATGATCAGGCCGAGACTGAGGACGAATGTCAGACCGCTGACCAGCAGCGCGATCATGCGCGCCCGCTCGGCCTTGTGGTCACCAAGCAGGAAGATCAGGGCGCCCCCGAGGATGGGCAGCCAGATGAGCACGCTCAACAAGGGCCAGGAGGATTCCAACATCCGTTACTTCCTTACCAGTTCAAACGGGTTTGGGCGCCGGCTGTCCGGCCGCCACCGTGGTATCGCGACAGGCGCCCTCACCGCAGGGTGAAGACGAACCAGGTCAGCAACACCATCAAGCCAACAATCATCACGAACGCATAGTGGTACAGATATCCGGTCTGGCCGTGACGCAGCAGGGCCGCCACCCGACCGATGGTGCGCGCGGTGCCGTTGACCAGCAGGGCGTCGATGATCTTCATGTCGGCACCACGCCACAGCAGCGTACCCAGCCCGCGGCTGCCGGCGGCGAACACGTTCAGATACAGCTCGTCGAAGCCGTACTTCTTCTCCAGCACCCGGAACGGCATGGGGAAGCGGTTGGCCAGCACCCCCGGCAAGTCCGGACGCAACACGTACAGGTAGTAGGCAACACCGAAGCCCGCAGCGGCCAGGTAGATCACCGGCGCCACGAAGGCGTGGGCCAGGAAGCCCAGCACGCTCTCGAAGCCGACCGCGGCAAGGGTGTCATTCTCCGGCAGCACGGTGATGCTCTCGCCGAACCACCCGCCAAAGACCATGGGGCCGACGGTGGGCAGGCCGATGAGCACCGACGGGATGGCCAGCAGGATCAGCGGCACCGTCACCACCTTCGGGCTCTCGTGCAGATGGCTGCGGGTGTGTTCATCCATGCGCTCCTTGCCGTGGAACACCAGGAACAGCAGCCGGAAACTGTACAGCGCAGTCACGAACACGCCCAGCAGCACCGCCCAGTAAGCGAAGGTGGAGCCGGCGCGCTCGGAATGAGCCACGGCCTCGATGATGGCGTCCTTGGAGAAGAACCCGGAGAAGGCAGGGAAGCCGATCAGCGCCAGGGTTCCGAGGAGCATGGTCCAGTAGGTCACGGGCATGTACTTCTTCAGCCCACCCATCTCGAACATGTCCTGCTTGTGGTGCATGGCGATGATCACCGAGCCGGCACCGAGGAACAGAAGCGCCTTGAAGAAGGCGTGGGTCATCAGGTGGTAGACCCCGGCGGCGTAGGCCGAGGCGCCCAAGGCCACCACCATGTAGCCCAGCTGGGACAGCGTGGAGTACGCCACCACGCGCTTGATGTCCCGCTGCACCAGGCCCACCAGGCCCATGAACAGGGCGGTGATGGCACCGATGACCAGGATGAACGCCAGGGCCGCTTCCGAGAACTCGAAGATGGGCGACATGCGCGCCACCAGGAAGATGCCGGCGGTCACCATGGTGGCGGCGTGGATCAGTGCGGAGATCGGCGTGGGGCCTTCCATGGAGTCCGGCAGCCAGACGTGCAGCGGCACCTGGGCCGATTTGCCCATGGCGCCGATGAACAACAGGATCGCCGCCACGGTAACCACCTGCCACTCGGCGGTGCCGAAGATGGTCATGGTCTGGTCGGGATTGGCGGCCACCGCCGAGAACACCTCGGCGTAATTGAGGCTGCCAAAGTAAAGCAGTATGGCGCCGATGCCGAGCAGGAAGCCGAAGTCGCCCACGCGGTTGACCAGGAACGCCTTGAGGTTGGCGAACACGGCGCTGGGACGGTTCATCCAGAAGCCGATCAGCAGGTAGGAGACCAGGCCCACGGCTTCCCAGGCGAAGAACAGCTGCAGGAAATTGTTCGCCATCACCAGCATCAGCATGGAGAAGGTGAACAGGCTGATGTAGGCGAAGAAGCGCTGGTAGGCGTGGGGCCCGAGCTTGCTGTCCGACGGCCAGTTGTGGTCCTCGTCGGCCATGTAGCCGATGGTATAGATGTGCACCATCAGGGAGACGAAGGTCACCACCGCCATCATCATGGCCGTGAGCTCGTCCACCAGGAAGCCGATCTCGAAATGGAGACCGCCCACGGTCATCCAGGTGTAGACGGTCTCGTCGAAGGTGGCGCGATTGCCCCACATGAAGCCGCTGAGCACGTACAGCGACAGCAGCGTCGACACCGCCACCAGGCCGATGGTGACCCGGTGCGCCCCGACCCGGCCGAGCTGACTACCGAAGAAGCCGGCAGCGATGGCGCCGATCAGCGGGGCGAGAACAATGGCGAGATAGAGTGTCTGCATTGGGTCAGCCCTTCATGGTGTCCAGGTCGGCGACGTCGATGGAGTCGCTGGTGCGGAACAGCGTCACCAGGATCGCCAGCCCGATGGCGGCTTCGGCGGCGGCCACCGTGAGTATGAAGAACACGAACACCTGACCGGCGACGTCGCCCATGAACGTCGAGAAGGCGATGAAGTTGAAATTCACCGCCAGCAGGATCAGCTCGATGGACATGAGCAGCACGATGGCGTTCTTCCGATTCAGGAAGATGCCGGCCATGCCCAGCGCAAACAGGATGGCCCCGAGGACCAGAAAGTCAGCCAACTCGATCATTGCGTCACCTGCCCGACTGTTCGTTGTTATCGCTGCCACGCGGGCCCAGGGAACGGGCCATGCGCAGGCGATCCTCCTTGCGCACCCGGACCTGTTTGGACACGTCCTGGTGCTTGACGCCCTCACGGCGGCGCAGGGTCAGCATAATGGAGGCGATGATCGCCACCAGCAGGATGACTGCGGCCAGCTCGAAGGGGTAGACATAGACGGTGTAGAGCACGCCGCCGATCACCGTGGTGTTACCGGTCTCCGCCGGATCCGGGATCGGATAGGTGGGATCCGGGAGCTCCCCCGGCGACAGGGCGCCGGTGGTCACCACCAGGATCATCTGGACGACGATAATGGCGGCGATGGGCAAGCCGATGGCCAGGTGGCGCGCGAACCCTTCACGCAGCCGCTCCAGGTTGATGTCCAGCATCATCACCACGAACAGGAACAGCACCATCACTGCGCCCACGTAGACCAGCACCAGCACGATGCCCAGGAACTCCGCCCCGGCGATGATCCATAGCGCGGCGCTATTGAAGAACGCCAGCACCAGGAACAGCGCCGCGTGCACCGGGTTGCGCGCGGTGATGACCATGGTCGCCGCGAAGATCAGGATCGCGGCGAATACGTAGAACAGTAGCTTTTCGATCACGCCTTATCGCTCCCAGGACTCGTTATCCGTCCACCGCTTCAGCGGAACGGCGCATCCATCGCCCGGTCTTGGGCAATCTGGTGTTCGTACTTGTCACCGATGGCCAGCAACTGGTCCTTGGTGATGATGTTCTCGCCCCGGTTCTCCATGTGGTATTCGAAGATGCGGGTCTCGACGATAGAGTCCACCGGGCAGGATTCCTCGCAGAATCCGCAGTAAATGCACTTGAACAGGTCGATGTCGTAGCGGGTGGTGCGCCGCGTGCCGTCCTCGCGCTGCTCGGAGTCGATGGTGATGGCCAGCGCCGGGCAGACCGCCTCGCAGAGTTTGCAGGCGATGCAGCGCTCCTCGCCGTTGGGGTAGCGGCGCAGGGCGTGCAGCCCCCGGAACCTGGGTGACTGCGGTGCGCTCTCCTCCGGGTACTGGATAGTGAGCTTACGCGCGAACAGGTGCCGCCCGGTGAGCTTCAGTCCCAGGAACAGCTCCCAGAGGAAGAATGTGCGGAAGAAATCGCGTACTGAAGTCATGGCGACACCCAATCAGTCGAACCAGGGCCCGAAGCCCGTGAGGACCATCGCGGCGACAACGAAAATCCAGACCACGGTGACCGGAATCAGGACCTTCCAGCCCAGACGCATGATCTGGTCGTACCGGTAGGCCGGGAAGGTCGCCCGGAATGCCAGGTACAGGTACAGGAAGAAGGCAATCTTGAGCACGAACCAGATGAGCTCCGGCACCCAGGCGAACAGCGGACCCAGCAGGGGAATGCCCTCGAAGGGTGAATACCAGCCACCGAAGAACAGGATCACCGCAAGCCCGGAGATCAGGATCATGTTGGCGTACTCGGCCAGGAAGAACACGGCGAAGGCCACGCCGGAGTACTCCACCTGGTAGCCGCTGACGATCTCGTGCTCACCTTCGGCGGTATCGAAGGGCGCGCGGTGCGTCTCGGCAACGCCGGAAATCCAGTAAACCACGAATAGCGGCAGCAGCGGCAGCCAGAACCAGTGCCAGAACGGCCCGCTCTGGGACTGCACGATACCGGACATGTTCAGCGTGCCGGCAGCCATGAGCACGCCCACCAGGGCAAAGCCCAGGGCGATTTCGTAGGCAACGATCTGCGCCGCGGCGCGCATGGAGCCAAGCATGGCGTACTTGGAGTTGGACGCCCAGCCGGCAATGATGACCCCGTAGACACCCAGGGACGTCATGGCCAGCACGTACAGCAACCCGGCGTTGATGTCCGACAGCACCAGCCCTTCGCCGAATGGAATCACTGCCCAGGCGGCCAGAGCCGGCATCAGCGACATCAGCGGCGCGATCAGGAACAGGAAGCGGTTAGCGTTGGCCGGCAGCAGGACTTCCTTGAACAGCAGCTTGAACACATCCGCGAACGGCTGCAGCAGACCATAGGGGCCGACACGGTTGGGGCCGTTGCGCAGCTGCATCCAGCCAATGACCTTGCGCTCGGCCAGCGTGAGGTACGCCACGGCAATGATCAGCGGCCCCACGATCAGGATGATCTTGAACAGATTCCAGATGATTTCCGTCAATATCGCCATGGGCTTGTCAGTCCCCTGCAATGCCAGCGCCCGGGGTGCCACCGGCGCTTGTGCCCCGGACCGCCCGTACCCCGGGGCGGTCGGGTTTCATTGATTGTCTCGGCGCCGCCGCGTCAGGCGCGCGCCACTGTGACGTTGCCGAACATGGGCCCGAGCCCGGCCGCTGCCGGCAACCCGGTGTGCAGCCAGACAGTCCCGTCGGCAAGCCCGTCGTCGATCAGTAGCGGCAGAGTTGCCGCGCCGCCCCCCTGCTCCACACGCACCTGATCGGCGTCGGCGACACCCAGCTTCTCGGCGGTGCCCCGGTTCAGCCGCACCTTGGCGCTGTCTGCAGCGTGGCTGGTCCGTTGCAGTGCATCCGCGCGGCGCACCAGGGCGTCGCCACCATAGATCGGTACCAGGCCGACCCGCACCAGCTCACCTTCCACGGCCGGGCGGTCATCCCCGGGAGCGAGCCAGCCCAGGCGCCCGGTGGCGGCCGCATCACCACAGCGGTCGGTGATTTCCGCGGTGATGGCGTCCGGCGCATCATACGCGAAACCATCCAGTTCGAGGACGTTGCCGAGCACCCGCAGCACTTTCCACGCCGGCCGCGCCTCGCCCGCCGGCTGGGCCACTCCGGGAAAGCTCTGCCAGCGGCCCTCGGCGTTGACGTACGTGCCGTGGGTCTCACCGAAGCTGCCCACCGGCAGCAGGACGCTGGCGTACTCGCGCATGGTGTCGGTGACAAACGGGGTCAGGCAGACCACGCTGCGGGCCTGCTTCAGAGCCGCCAGGGCGGCAGCGCCATCCCAGCAGTCGTGTTCGGGCTCGACCCCCACCAGCAGGTACGCCTGCCGGGGCTCCGCGAGCATGTCGGCCACCGTGCGGCCAGGTTTGTCCTCGGCGGCACCGCCGACCCGGCGATGCGGGACTGCGCCGGCAAGCCAGGCACCGGCCTGGTTGGCACCGTCGGTGAGAATGCCCACCCGGCAGTCAGCGAGTTCGGCGATCAGGCCGGCCAGCAGGCGCAGGTCCGCCGCCCGGGGGTGGGCCTGCGCCCCCTGCCCCAGCAACACGGCGGCGCGGGCCGTTTCCTTCAGGCGGCCGGCCATGGTGCGGTGGATGTCGGTGACCTTCTGCTTGCCCAGCAGGTTATTGAAGCCGTTGGGCGCCTTCTTGCCGGCATCCTCCAGCAGCGCCTTTGCCACGCCGGCGAACTCGGCGACCATGGCGGCCGGGCTCACCACATGTTCGGCGGCCAGATCGAAATTCGACGCCTGGGCACGGTAGTTCAGCGACATCACTGCGCCACCGCGCAGCGCCGCCTTGCGCAGGCGATGGTTAATGATGGGCTGATCCCAGCGGGGCTCGCTGCCCACCAGCAGCGCAGCCTCGAGGCTCTCCAGCGCCTCGATCTCGATCCCCAGGGCCGGGAATGCGCCCATGCGGTCCTGATCGCTGAAGTCGCTCTCGCGCAGGCGCGCATCGATGTTGCGGGAATACAGTCCGCGAGTGAGCTGCCCGGCCAGGTACATCTCCTCCAACGTGGCGTTGGGGGAGACCAGCGTACCCAGGGCATCGCCGCCCTCGCGGGTGGACACGCCCTTGAGATGCTCGCCAGCGGCCTCAAGGGCGGTCTCCCAGTCCACCTCGCGCCACTCGCCGCCGGTGTCACGCACCATGGGGACTTCCAGGCGATCCGGGCTCTTCACGCCCTCGTAGGCGAAGCGGTCGCGGTCGGCGATCCAGCACTCGTTGACGGATTCATTTTCCCGCGGCACCACGCGCTTGACGGCCCCGCGCACATGGTGGAGCTGCAGATTCGAGCCGACACAGTCGTGGGGCGACACCGCCGGGTGGCTCAGCATCTCCCAGGCGCGCGCGCTGAAACGGTAGGGTTTGGAGGTGAGCGCACCCACAGGGCAGAGGTCGATGATGTTGCCCGACATCTCCGAGTGCACCCCAGCCTCAACGAAGGTACCGATTTCCGTGTGCTCGCCGCGGCCCATGCCGCCCAGCTCGCGGAAGCCGGCGACTTCATCCAGGAAGCGCACGCAGCGGGTGCAGTGGATGCAGCGCGTCATCTCGGTCTCGATGAGCGGACCGAGATCCTCGTCCTCCACCACGCGCTTGCGCTCGGTGAAGCGCGAGACGCCGCGCCCGTAGCCCAGCGCCAGATCCTGCAGCTCGCACTCGCCGCCCTGATCGCAGATGGGGCAGTCCAGCGGATGGTTGATCAGCAGGAACTCCATCACGCCCTTCTGCGCCTTCAGCGCACGCTCGGAGCGGGTGCGCACTTTCATGCCGTCGGCGACGGGTGTCGCACACGCCGGCAGGGGCTTGGGCGCCTTTTCCACGTCCACCAGGCACATGCGGCAGTTGGCCACCACCGACAGCTTGCGGTGGTAGCAGAACCGCGGCACATGGATGTCCGCGTTGTCGGTGGCCTCGATGAGCATGGACCCCTTTGGCGCTTCCAGCTCGACGCCGTCCACCTCGATGGTGACCATGTCCGGGTTGTTCGCTTCAGCCTTGTCTGTCATGCGGCAGCCCCTGGGGAATCATCAACGATGGACCGCTTGTGCTCGATGTAGTACTCGAACTCGTGCCGGAAGTGCTTGAGGAACCCCTGCACCGGCCAGGCAGCGGCCTCGCCGAAGGCGCAGATCGTGTGCCCCGCGATCTGTCCGGCGGCGGCCTCCAGCAGATCCAGGTCTTCCGGCCGGCCCTCGCCATTCACGATGCGTCTCAGCACCCGGTACATCCAGCCCGTACCCTCGCGGCAGGGTGTGCACTGGCCGCAGGACTCGGCGTAATAAAAGCGGGAGATGCGGCAGATGGCCTTGACCATGTCCGTGGTCTCGTCCATGACCATGACACCGCCAGAGCCAAGGCCGGAGCCAGCCTGGGCGATGCTGTCGTAGTCCATGGTCAGATCCATCATGGTGTCACCGGGGATCACCGGCATGGAGGACCCACCCGGGATCACGGCCTTGAGCTTGCGCCCACCGCGCACACCGCCGGCCATCTCCAGGAGTTCACTGAACGGGGTCCCCAGCGGGATCTCGAAGTTGCCCGGTTTCTCGACGTGCCCGGAGACACAGAAGATCTTGGTGCCACCGTTGTTCGGCTTGCCCTTCTCCAGGAACCAGTCGGGACCATTGCGCATGATGGCGGGCACCGACGCCAGCGTCTCGGTGTTGTTGATGGTGGTGGGCTTGCCATAGAGACCCACCTGCGCCGGGAACGGCGGCTTGTAGCGCGGCTGCCCCTTCTTGCCCTCCAGGGACTCCATCAGCGCACTCTCTTCACCGCAGATGTAGGCGCCGGCGCCATAGTAATTGTAGAGGTCGAAATCCACGCCGGAGCCGAGGATGTTCTTGCCCAGCAGCCCTTCGGCATAGGCCTCCTTCACGGCCTGCTCCATGCGCTCGAAGGGCTCGTGATGGAACTCGCCGCGGAGGTAGTTGTAACCCACGGTGGCGCCCATGGAATAGGCGGCGATGGCCATGCCCTCCACCAGCGCATGCGGGTTGTAGCGCAGGATGTCGCGGTCCTTGCAGGTGCCCGGCTCGGATTCGTCGGAATTGCACAGCAGGTACTTCTGCACCGGCGCCTTGCGGGGCATGAAGCTCCACTTCACCCCGGCCGGAAAACCGGCGCCACCACGGCCGCGCAACGAGGCCTTTTTCATGGTCTCGATGATGTCCTCCGGCGGCGTTTGCTCGCTCAGGACCTTGCGCCAGGCCTCATACCCACCGAGCTTGCGGTAGGTCTCCAGGCTCCAGGGCTCATCAAAGGACAGCGTCTGATAACAGACCTCGTTGACCATGGGTCACTCCAGATTATCGAGGATTTCGTCGACCTTCTCGGGCGTGAGGTGCGTGTGATAGTGGCCGTCCACTACCATCATCGGCCCCCCGACGCAGCCGGCCAGGCACTCCTCTTCCACCTTCAGGGTGATGCGTTTGTCGTCCGTGGTCTCACCGAGCTTGATGCCGAGCCGCTTCTCGCAATGGGCCACGATCTCGTCGGAGCCCATGAGCATGCAGGCGATGTTGGTGCAGATGTTCACCTTGTGCCGGCCCACCGGGGCGGTGTCGAACATGCTGTAGAAGGTCGCCACTTCATAGACGGCCACCGGCGGAATGCCGATGTACTCGGCCACCGCGTCCATCAGTTCGTCGGTGAGATAGCCACCATTGCCGTCCTGGGCAATGTGCAGGGCCGGAATCACGGCCGACTTCTTGCCCTCGTCCGGGAACTTGGCCAGCCAGTGGTCGATCTGCTCGCGCTGCTCCCGGGTGAGCACGCGGTCACTCAGGCGTTGCTCGTTCAACGGTCGATCTCCCCGAATACAATGTCCATGGTGCCAATCAGCGCCACCACGTCCGCCAGCATGTGGCCACTGGCCATTTCGTCCATGGCTGCGAGATGCGCGAAGCCGGGCGCGCGCACCTTCACGCGGTAGGGTTTGTTGGCACCGTCGGACACCATGTAAACCCCGAACTCGCCCTTGGGCGCCTCCACCGCGGCGTAGGCCTCGCCTTCCGGCACACTGTAGCCCTCGGTGAAGAGCTTGAAGTGGTGGATGAGGGACTCCATGTCGTCCTTCATCTCTTCCCGGGTGGGCGGTGCGATCTTGTGATCGTCGAGCATCACGGGACCCGGATTCTGCCGCAGCCAGTCGACGCACTGCTTGATGATCCGGGTGGACTGGCGCATCTCCTCGACCCGCACCACGTAGCGATCGTAGCAGTCACCGTTGGTGCCGATGGGCACGTCGAAATCGAGCCGGTCGTAGACGGCGTAGGGCTGCGTCTTGCGCAGGTCCCATTCAACGCCGGAGCCGCGCAGCATGGGGCCGGTGAAACCCAGCTGCAGCGCGCGTTCGGCGGACACCTGGCCGATCCCCACCAGCCGCTGCTTCCAGATGCGGTTGTCCGTGAGCAGGGTCTCGTACTCGTCGATGGAGCTGGGAAAGCGCTCACAGAAGGAGTCAATGAAATCGAGCATGGACCCCTGCCGGTCCTTGTTGAGCCACTCCAGGTCCTTCTCGCTGCGGAAACGGGAGGCCTCGAACTGCGGCATGCGCTCGGGCAAATCACGGTACACGCCGCCCGGGCGGTAGTAGGTCGCGTGCATGCGCGTCCCGGAGACGGCCTCGTAGAGGTCCATGAGCAGTTCGCGCTCGCGGAAGCAGTACAGGAACATGGTCATGGCACCCACATCCAGGCTGTGCGTGCCGAGCCACATGAGGTGATTGAGCAGACGGGTGATCTCGTCGAACATCACCCGGATGTACTGCGCCCGCAGCGGCGGCTCCACACCCAGGAGCTTCTCGATGGCCATGACGTAACCGTGCTCGTTGCACATCATGGACACGTAATCGAGCCGGTCCATGTAACCGATGCTCTGGTTGTAGGGCTTGCTCTCGGCGAGCTTCTCGGTGGCCCGGTGCAGCAGCCCGATGTGCGGGTCCGCGCGGCGGATGACCTCACCCTCCATCTCCAGCACCATGCGCAGTACGCCGTGGGCGGCCGGATGCTGGGGGCCGAAGTTCATGGTGTAGGACTGGATATCAGCCATTGCTGGCGTCCTCCTGGGCGTCCGGCTCGGCGTAGCGGTTATCCTCGCGGATGACGCGCGGCACCAGTACACGCGGCTGGATGGAGACGGGCTCGTAGACCACGCGGCCCTTCTCCTCGTTGTAGCGCACCTCGACGTTGCCGATCAGCGGGAAATCCTTGCGGAACGGGTGGCCGACAAAGCCGTAGTCGGTGAGGATGCGGCGCAGATCCGGGTGGCCATCGAAGATGATGCCGTAGAGATCGAAGGTCTCGCGCTCGAACCAGTTGGCCCCAGCCCAGACGCTGACCACGGAGTCGATCACCGGGAAGTCGTCATTGTCGCAGAACACCCGCACCCGCAACCGCTCGTTACGGCTCACGGACAAGAGGTGGTAGACGGCGGCAAAGCGCCGGCCGGTGTTGGTGGTCACCGGCTCCAGACCGTAGACCCCGGTCAGGCCGAGGCGGGCGAACTGGTTGCCGCGCACGCCACGGGAGAAACCGGCCCCGGAGGCGTCCTCGGTGATCCACTCATCCTGCTTCCAGGCGGCGTAGTCCACGCCGCAGACGTCGATGAGCTGCTCGAAACGGAAGTCGTCCCGCAGGGACAGCATCACCCGGTAGAGGTCCGACTGCGCCACCTCGATGGTGAGATCCCCGACGTGGACCTGCCAGTTCTGCAGTGTCTCCCCGAACGCCTGCTGCAGGCGTTCCGCAAGTGCGTGTTGCGCTTCGGCCATGAGCTGAGCTCTCTGCTTTAACGGGCGATGGTGTTGGTGCGGTGGATCTTGTTCTGCAACTGAACAATGCCGTAGAGCAGCGCTTCCGCCGTGGGCGGACAGCCCGGCACGTAGATATCCACGGGCACAATCCGGTCACAGCCCCGCGTCACCGCGTAGGAATAATGATAGTAGCCGCCGCCGTTGGCGCAGGAGCCCATGGAGATGACCCACTTGGGGTCCGCCATCTGGTCGTAGACCTTGCGCAGTGCCGGCGCCATCTTGTTGCACAGGGTGCCGGCAACGATCATGACATCGGACTGCCGGGGACTGGGACGGAAAATCACGCCCAGTCGGTCCATGTCATAGCGGGCAGCCCCGCAATGCATCATTTCCACCGCACAGCAGGCAAGACCGAAGGTCATGGGCCACATGGAACCTGTGCGGGCCCAGTTGATGAGCTTGTCCGCCGAGGTGGTGACATAGCCCTTTTCGAGAACGCCCTCTACTCCCATTCCAGGGCCCCCTTCTTCCACTCGTAGAGAAAACCGATCAGCAGGATGAACAGGAACAGCCCCATGGCCGCCACACCGAACAGACCGATGTCTTCAAGCACGATGGCCCAGGGGAAGAGAAACGCGATTTCCAGATCGAAGATAATGAACAGCAGGGCCACGAGGTAGTAACGCACGTCGAAGCGCATGCGCGTGTCCTCGAAAGCCTCGAAGCCGCACTCGTAGGGAGAGAGCTTCTCGTCGTTGGGGCGTTGCGGCCCGAGAACGAAACCGGCCACGACCAGAACGGCACCAAGACCGAGGCCGACAATAATGAAAAGAAGAATCGGAACGAATTCTGCAAGCATGTGCCGGTTTCCTTGCGCACCCGGGGGACGTCAGCGTGACACCGCACACACGCCCACCCCGCCACCGCGGTTTCGAAATACCGCGCGCAGTGTAGAGCAGCGCGCAGCGCACTGTCAACTTACAACTAACTGATTATAAAGGGAAAATATGGGATCGGGCCCGGTCGGAACCGGGCTCCGGAGATCTGGTGCGGATGGCCGGACTCGAACCGGCACGGCTTGCGCCACTGCCCCCTCAAGACAGCGTGTCTACCAGTTCCACCACATCCGCTGAAAGGGACCGGAAGCGTATCAGAATCCGGGCCGGGGACCAAGTGACCCGGGCCTGAACCTGATCACTCCTCCGGCGGGGCGGCGGGGGCGTCACCATCCGGCGCCTCGGGCGCGTCGGGTTCGTCGTCGGCGGGCATCTCCTCTTCCACCGCCGGTGCAGGCTCGTCGCCGGCGCGGTCCACCACACTGCCGGGGCCGGCATCCCGCGCCGCCAGCATCGCCAGAGTCAGGCTGGTGAGGAAGAAGCCCGTGGCCAGCATGCCGGTCACCCGGGAAAGGAATGACGCCGAGCCGCGTGCGCCGAACACCGTTGCCGACGCGCCACTACCGAAAGCCGCACCGGCGTCGGCGCCCTTGCCCTGCTGCAGCAGGACCAGCACCACCAGCGCCACGGCGATGGCCACGTGAAAAATCAGGATAATCTGTGCCATGCAACCCTCTGGAAACTCTACGAAACGCGCGCCTCGCGGGCCCGCGCAATGATACCGAGAAAATCGTCAGCCTTGAGCGAAGCGCCACCCACAAGGGCGCCATCAATGTCCGGCTGTGCAAACAGTTCAGCGGCGGAATCCGGCTTGACGCTGCCGCCGTAGAGCAACCGCACCGCCGTGGCGCTGACCCCGTGATGAGCCAACCGCGCCCGGATGAATGCGTGCATCCCCTGCGCCTGCTCCGGCGACGCACTCACGCCCGTACCGATAGCCCATACGGGCTCATAGGCAACGACGGCATCCGCCAGCGCCTCTCTGCCGGCGACGTCGGCCACCGCATCGATCTGCGCAGCCACCACCGTCTCCGTCGCCCCGCTTTCGCGCTCCTGCAGGGTCTCACCCACGCACAGGATCGGGGTGACACCGTGGCGTTGCGCCGCAGCGAAGCGCGCCGCCACCAGGGCATCACTCTCGCCGTACAGGGAGCGCCGCTCGGAGTGCCCCACCAGTGCGTGGGTGCAGCCGAAGTCGGTCAGCATATCCGCGGCGATCTCACCGGTGAATGCGCCCTGTTCCTGGTCCGCCACGTTCTGGGCGCCGACCCTGACGGGGCCGCCGTCAAGCTGTCGTACGGCATCCGGGATGTAAATGGCGGGCGGCAGCACCATGACATCCACGCCATCCGTCCCGTCCAGACCGTCCCGCAGCGCGGTCAGGAGCGCGCGCACCGTGCCCCGGGAGCCATGCATCTTCCAGTTACCGGCAATCAGAGGGCGTCGCATCAGGGTCGCTCCGCGAGGAGAAAACAGCCGGGGATCATAGCCGACAGGCCAAGGCCTTGTCACGTCAAAGTATTCCGGCGCTGCCTGGACAAGCCCCCCGATCAGCGCAGGGCGCGTTCCACTGCTGCGGCGAGCCGCTGGCTGAAGTGCTCCACCAGATCCCGCTCCTGGCCCTCGACCATGACCCGGATCACCGGCTCGGTCCCGGAGGGCCGCAGTAGCACCCGGCCGCGACCGTCCAGCTCCCGCTCCACCGCCGCGACATCGCCGTCCAGCGCCCGCAGATCGCCGTCGGAGGCGCGGCGTGCCACCGGGACATTGATCATGTGCTGGGGGTACTTGCGCATGCCGGCGCGCAATTCCGTCAAAGGCAGCCCGGTTCGCACCATGCGTTCGAGCACCTGTAGCGCGGAGACGATGCCGTCACCCGTGGTGGTGCGGTCCAGGCAGACCACGTGACCGGAGGATTCGCCGCCGATGAGCCCGCTTTCCCGGCGCAGCAGCTCGAGGACATAGCGGTCGCCGACCTTGGCGCGGAGAAAACCGATGCCGTCCCGCTCCAGGGCGTGCTCCAGGCCGAGATTGCTCATGAGTGTGCCCACCACCGGCCCCTGCAAGCGCCCGGCGGCCTGCCGGGCACTGGCGATGATGTAGAGCACCTCGTCGCCATCCACCAGATCGCCGTCGGCATCGCACATGATCACCCGATCGCCATCACCATCGAAGGCGACACCGGCATCCGCGCCGGTCCGCCGCACCGCGTCCTGCATGGCGTCCGGGTGCGTTGACCCGCACTCGACATTGATGTTGAGCCCGTCGGGCTCATCGCCCAGCGTCACCACTTCCGCGCCCAGTTCACGGAAGACCTCGGGCCCCACCTGGTAAGTGGCACCGTTGGCGCAATCCACCACCAGCTTCAAACCCTGGAGGCGCACATCCCGACCGATGGTGCTCTTGCAGAACTCGATGTAGCGCCCCGGCGCGTCGTTCAGGCGGGTCACCTTGCCCAGTTCCGCCGACGCCACGGTGGTCAGGGGCTGCTCGATGATGTCTTCGATGGCAGCTTCGGCGGCATCGTCCAGCTTCTCCCCCTCTTCGGAGAAGAACTTGATGCCGTTGTCCTCGTGAGGGTTGTGCGAGGCGCTGATGACAATGCCGGCACCGGCACGCAGGGTCGATGTCAGGTAGGCGATGGCTGGCGTCGGCATCGGGCCGAGCAGGCGAATGTCGGCGCCCGCCGCGGAAAGCCCCGCCTCCAGCGCGGACTCGAACATGTACCCGGAAATCCGCGTGTCCTTGCCGATGAGTACAAGTCGCCGGTCCCGCTGGGCCAGCACCTGCCCGAGGGCCCAGCCCAGCTTGAGCATGAAGTCGGGCGTAATGGGCGTCTCACCGACCCGTCCACGAATGCCGTCGGTGCCAAAATATCTGCGTGTCATTATCCCCGATCCCTTCCCGTGCCTGCGCCGAGTGCACGCGCACTCCGCCGCGACATTATCGCTCCCGAATCTGCTCCGGCGCCAACGCCGCGGCCACCACCGACATGGCATCCACGGTGGCGGCAACATCATGGACACGAATGATCCGCGCGCCCAGCCAGGCGGCAATCGTCGCCGCGGCGGTGCCCGCCGCCAGCCGCTCATGCACCGGCCGGTCCACGAGCTTCCCCAGCATGGACTTGCGGGACATGCCCGCCAGCAGGGGCAGCCCGAGTGCGTGGAGCGCGTCGAGCCGGCCCAGGAGTTCGTAGTTATGCGCCAGTGTCTTGCCGAAACCGAATCCCGGGTCCAGCACGAGACGCTGCCGCGGAATACCCGCCGCCTCGCAGACCGCAACGCGCTCGGCGAGGAAATCGCGCACATCCGTGACCACGTTGTCGTACACCGGGTTGCGCTGCATGGTCCGCGGCTCGCCCTGCATGTGCATCAGACACACCGGCAGGCCGGTGGCAGCCGCCGCCTCGGGGGCACCCGGCCGCCGCAACGCCATGACGTCATTGATCATGCCGGCGCCAGCGTCGGCGGCGGCCTCCATGACCTCGGGCTTGGTGGTATCCACGGACACCGGCACGTCCAGTTCGGTGGCCAGCAGGCCGAGTACTGGCAGGATCCGGTGCAGCTCTTCTTCCACCGGCACTTCCTCGGCTCCCGGGCGAGTGGATTCGCCGCCGATGTCGATGATGTCCGCCCCTGCCGCCACCAGTTCCTGCGCCCGCTCCAGGGCGGTGTCCGGCGCAAAGAAATCACCCCCGTCCGAAAAGGAATCGGGGGTGATATTGAGCACACCCATGACCCGGGGCCGGTCCAGCGTCAGCTGCCGGCCAGCCAGGTCGAGGACGGGCGCCTGCGCGCGCGTCATGGGCTCACCTCGTCGCCGTCAGTGCTCGCCGGCCGGATCGCCGATCCGGCCACCTTCTGGCTCGTCGCCGTCGCCGGTTTCACCAACGTCAGCGCCGGCCTCGGAGCCACCGGAGGAGCCTCCTCCACGCTCGTCCTGCCAACCCCGGGGCGGGCCCACCGGTCGGCCGTTCATGATGTCGTCGATCTGCGCCTTGTCGATGGTCTCGTACTTCATCAAGGCATCCGACATGGTGTGCAGCTTGTCCATGTTGTCCTGGAGAATCTGCTTGGCCTTGTTGTAGTTGGAGTCGATGATGGAGCGGATCTCTTCATCGATGGCGTGGGCCGTCTCGTCGGAGACCTGCTTCTGCTTCTGCATGGCCTGACCGATGAACACCTCGCCGTCGTCCTCGTTGTAGGCCAGCGGCCCCATGCGCTCGGAGAGCCCCCACTTGGTGACCATGTTGCGGGCGATCTGCGTGGCCCGCTCGATGTCATTGGAGGCACCGGTGGTGACCCGCTCGTGGCCGAAGATCAGCTCCTCTGCCAGACGGCCGCCGAACAACGAGGTGATCATGCTGTTGAGGCGCTGCTTGGAGTAGCTGGTGCGATCTTCCTCGGGCAGGAACATGGTCACGCCCAGGGCGCGGCCGCGCGGAATGATCGTGACCTTGTGCACCGGGTCGTGCTCCGGCGTGATCAGACCGACGATGGCGTGCCCCGCCTCGTGGTAGGCGGTGAGCTTCTTGTCGTCCTCGCTCATGACCATGGAGCGCCGCTCGGCGCCCATCATGATCTTGTCCTTGGCCATCTCGAAGTCCTGCATATCGACTTCGCGCTTGTTGGCCCGGGCGGCGAACAGGGCCGCCTCGTTGGCCAGGTTGGCCAGGTCCGCGCCGGAGAAGCCCGGCGTACCGCGCGCCAGGATGAACGGATCCACGTCCCTGGTCAGCGGCAGCTTGCTCATGTGCACCTTGAGGATCTGCTCGCGGCCGCGCACGTCCGGCAGGGGCACGGTGACCTGCCGGTCGAAACGGCCCGGGCGCAGCAGTGCCGGGTCCAGGACGTCCGGGCGGTTGGTGGCGGCGATGACGATCACGCCCTCATTGCCCTCGAAGCCGTCCATTTCCACCAGCAGCTGGTTCAGGGTCTGTTCGCGCTCGTCGTGACCGCCGCCCATGCCAGCGCCACGCTGGCGCCCCACGGCGTCGATCTCGTCGATGAAGATGATGCACGGCGCGTGCTTCTTGGCCTGGGAGAACATGTCGCGCACCCGGGACGCGCCCACGCCCACGAACATCTCCACGAAATCCGACCCGGAGATGCTGAAGAACGGCACCTTGGCCTCGCCGGCGATGGCCCGCGCCAGCAGGGTCTTGCCGGTACCCGGTGAACCCACCATCAGCACGCCGCGGGGGATCTGACCACCCAGGCGCTGGAACTTGGAGGGGTCACGCAGGAAGTCCACCAGCTCGCCAACCTCCTCCTTGGCCTCTTCCACGCCGGCCACGTCGGCAAAGCCCACTTTGACCTGCTCCTCGGTCATCAGCTTGGCCTTGCTCTTGCCGAAGGACATGGCACCGCGGCCGCCACCGCCGCCCTGCATCTGGCGCATGAAGTAGATCCACACCGCGATCAGCAGCAGGAAGGGCGTCCAGGAGATGAGGATCTGCAGCAGCATGCTGCGGCCCTCGGCCTCCTCGCCCTCGATGCTGACACCATTGTCCAGCAGGGTGCCGATCAGGGCGCGATTGTCACTCTCCGGACTGAAGGTACGGAACTGCTCACCGCCCGTCGTCGTGCCCTCGATCTCCTGACCCTTGATGGTCACATCGCGCACGGCTCCCTGCTCCACTTGGGAGATGAAGTCGGAATAGCTGACCTTGTTCGTGGTGGTGGTCCGTTCCTGGAAATTACTGAACACGGACATCAACACGACCGCGATGATGACCCAGAGAATCAGGTTCTTGGCCATGTCGTTCAAGGTGATACACCTCGGCTGGTTAACTCCCCGGCGACCATGGACGGCGGAGAGGCTTGCGAAAAGAAATCTGAGCCGAACACTACTACAGGCGCGATTGCCGGGCCAACAAATACACTTCCCGGCTACGATCGCGCGATGCGTCCGGCTTGCGGGTGACCACGCGGCCAAAGCCGGCGCGCAGTTCACGCAGGAAGGCATCAAAGCCTTCCCCCTGAAAGGTCTTGACCAGAAAATCGCCGCCAGGTTTCAGATTTTCCCGGGCGAATTCCAGGGCCAGCTCTGCCAGATGCATGGCCCGTGGTTGATCCACGGCGTTCACACCGCTGAGATTGGGGGCCATGTCGGACATTACAAGGTCCGCCTGCCTGTCACCGACACTATCGCGCAGCAACTGCAGGCCCTCGTCGGTGGTGAAATCCGCCTGCAGCACCGTGACATCCACCAGGGCATCCATGGGCAGAATGTCCAGGGCCACCACCTGGCCTTTGCCGCCGAGGAGTTCCCCGGCCACCTGGGACCAGCCACCGGGCGCGGCACCCAGGTCCACCACCTGCATGCCCGGGCGCAGGATGTTGTCCTTCTTCTGGATCTCCAGCAGCTTGAAGGCCGCCCGCGAGCGGTAGCCACGCTTCTGCGCTTCCTTGACCCAGTTGTCGCTGAAGTGCTCCTGGAGCCAGCGACTGCTGCTCTTACTCCGTGCCATCGTCTCGCTCCGGATCACCACGGTGCCGTGCCGCGCGGTTCACTGCCCGCCGTGTGCGCCAGATCAACCAGCCGCAGGCCGCCACGGAGCCGCCCAGCAGCACCACGACCTCCCCCACCCGGGAGAGGTCCGTCGCCATCACCAGAAACCAGAGACAGCCCAGCACCAGCAGGACCACGGCCAGATCCATCTTCACCCCGGGGAGGACAATGCGATGAGAACTGCCGTCGGCCCGTGCTAGACTCTCGCTCCGCTTTTCCTCACCCATGGATCAATTCGCCGTCATGTCGCTGAAACAACAGCAGAAACGTCACCTGCGCCGCCTCGGCCACTCGCTCAAGCCGGTGGTGCTCACCGGCGCCGCCGGCCTGACCCCGAACGTGATGCACGAAATCGACCAGGCGCTGGACGATCACGAGCTGGTCAAGGTCAAGGTCGTCGCCGACGATCGTCCCGACCGCCGGGCGCGCATCCAGCAGATCTGCGACGAGACCGGCGCGGAGCTGGTGCAGGCCATGGGCAACATCGCCCTGCTGTTCCGCCGCTCGCGCATCGACAAGAAACAGCGCATCGCGTTGCCGTAGCGACCCGGCCCAACCCACCCACCGCCGACGCCCGGGCACACCATCGCGGGAGCCCCGCCCCCTGTGGGAGCGACGTGAGTCGCGATGCCCGGCGGACCGACAAATGCGCCGAGTCGGCGCCGACCTGTCGCGACTCACGTCGCTCCCACAGGGAGGGGGCGCTCCCACGCGGTGGAGCAGGGGCTCAGACGTAGGGTGCATCTTGATGCACCGCAATCGGCCTCAGACAAACCGCCTCAGGCAGCATGTCAGGAAAAGGTGCATCAAGATGCACCCTACGCCGATCCCACCAGGCCGACAGCCGTTCGGCGCGCCCTCAGCCCTCGTAGCGCACCTTCACGATTTCCAGCTCACGGGTGCCGCCGGGCGCTTCCACGGCGGCGATGTCACCCTCGTCCTTGCCGATCAGCGCGCGGGCGAAGGGCGACTGCACCGACAGCAGCCCCTGCTTGATATCCGCCTCGTCCTCGCCGACGATCCGGTACGTCAGCGCTTCCTCGGTATCCACGTCCACGAGATCCACCGTAGCACCGAAAATCACCCGACCGTTGTTGGGCATGCTGGTGACATCGATGATCTGGGCGTTGGACAGTTTGGCCTCGATGTCCTTGATCCGCCCCTCAGTGAAACTCTGCTGCTCGCGGGCGGCGTGGTACTCGGCATTCTCCTTGAGATCACCGTGTTCCCGCGCATCCGCAATGGCCTCGATGATGCGCGGGCGCTCCTCGTACTTGAGACGGTTAAGCTCTTCACGCAGCTTCTCGGCCCCACGAGCGGTCAATGGCACCTTGCTCATACGGTGGCCTCCTTGTGCAGGGACTGCAGGCGGTTGACGTCTTCCAGATCCAGCTGCGCCATAGCCAGCACGGTGGCCCGGGCACCAGCGATGGTGGTGGTGTAGCTCACCTTGTGGTGCAGCGCCTCGCGCCGGATCGAGTACGAGTCGGCAATCGCCTGCCGCCCCTCGGTGGTATTGATGATCAAGTTGATCTCGTCATTCTTGATGGCGTCGACGATATGCGGTCGGCCCTCGCGTACCTTGTTGATGACCTCGCAGGCCACGCCAGCCTCGTTGAGCACCTCGGCGGTGCCACTGGTCGCCACCAGGGTAAAGCCCCGCTCCCGCAGGCCGCGGCCCACCTCCACGGCGATGGCCTTATCCGTATCGCGGACACTGATAAAGACCTTCCCGCCCCGGGGCAGGTTCACTCCCGCGGCCAGCTGCGACTTGGCGTAGGCAGCACCGAAGTTGTGGCCGATGCCCATCACTTCGCCGGTGGATTTCATTTCCGGCCCGAGGATCGGATCCACCCCCGGGAACTTGATGAAGGGGAACACCGACTCCTTCACCGAGTAGAAGGTCGGCAGCACCTCGCGGGTGACACCCTGGTTCTGCAGGCTGCGGCCGGCCATGCAGCGCGCCGCCACCTTGGCCAGCGGAATGCCGGTGGCCTTGGACACGAAGGGCACGGTGCGAGCCGCACGGGGGTTCACTTCAAGAATATAGATGGCCTCGCCCTTGATGGCGAACTGGGCGTTCATCAGCCCCACAACGTTCAGCCCGCGGGCAAGCTGGCGCACCTGCTCCCGCAGCCGATCCTGGGTCGCCTGGGAGAGGGTGTACGGCGGCAACGAGCAGGCGGAATCACCGGAGTGCACGCCCGCCTGTTCAATGTGCTCCATGATGCCGCCGATGAGCACGTTTTCACCATCGGAGACGGCGTCCACGTCCACTTCCACAGCATCGTCCAGGAAACGGTCCAGCAGCACCGGCGAGTTATGGGAGACCTTCACCGCCGCATTCATGTACTGCTCCAGCTCCTCGGGACCGTAGACGATCTCCATGGCCCGGCCACCTAGGACATAGGAAGGCCGCACCACCAGCGGGTAGCCGATCTCCGCGGCGAGATCGAACGCCTCCCTGGCAGTGCGCGCCAGCCGATTCGGCGGCTGCTGGATGCCCAGGCGGTTGATGAGCTGCTGGAACCGCTCGCGGTCCTCGGCGAGGTCGATGGAGTCCGGCGCCGTGCCGATGATGGGCGCGCCGGCGGCTTCCAGATCCCGGGCCAGCTTCAGCGGCGTCTGCCCGCCATACTGCACGATCACGCCTTCGGGCTGCTCGGTGTGGATGACCTCGAGCACGTCCTCCAGGGTCAGCGGTTCGAAATAGAGCCGGTCGGAGGTGTCGTAGTCGGTGGAGACCGTCTCCGGGTTGCAGTTGACCATGATGGTCTCGTAGCCGTCCTCGCGCATGGCAAAGGCGGCGTGCACGCAGCAGTAGTCGAACTCGATGCCCTGGCCGATGCGGTTGGGTCCGCCGCCCAGCACCATGATCTTCTTCCGGTCGGAGGGATCCGACTCGCACTCCTCGTCGTAGCAGGAGTACATGTACGCCGTCGCGGTGGCGAACTCGGCGGCACAGGAGTCCACCCGCTTATACACCGGCCGCACGCCCAGTTCGTGGCGGCGGTTGCGGATGTCCGCCTCGCTGACACCCAGCAGCGTGGCCAGACGGCTGTCGGAGAAGCCGCGGCGCTTGAGCGCGAACAGCGTGTCCCGGTCCAGTGCCCGGAAGCCCGCCTCCACGGCCACGCGCTCACCGTGGACAATGTCCTCCATCTGCGCCAGGAACCACGGATCGATGGCGGTGAGTTCGTACACCTCCTGCACCGTGAATCCGGCACGGAAGGCGTCCCCCACGCAGAAGATACGCTCCGGCCGGGGCATCTTGAGCTCGTGGCGCAGGCGGGTGTTGATGTCTGACTGGTTCAGATCCAAGAACGCCTCCATGCCGTCCACCCCGGTCTCCAGGCTGCGCAACGCCTTCTGGAAGGATTCCTGGAACGTACGACCGATGGACATGGCCTCGCCCACGGACTTCATCTGCGTGGTCAGCGTGGCCTCCGCCTGGGGGAACTTCTCGAAGGTAAAGCGCGGCGCCTTGGTCACCACGTAGTCGATGGTCGGCTCGAAGGACGCCGGCGTGGCGCCGCCGGTAATCTCGTTGCGCAGCTCGTCCAGGGTGTAACCCACCGCCAGCTTGGCCGCCACCTTGGCAATGGGGAAGCCGGTGGCCTTGGAGGCCAGCGCTGAGGAACGCGACACCCGCGGGTTCATCTCGATGACCACCAGCCGCCCGTCCTGCGGGTTGATGGCGAACTGCACGTTGGAACCACCTGTCTCCACGCCGATCTCGCGCAGCACCGCCAGGGAGGCGTTGCGCATGATCTGGTATTCCTTGTCCGTGAGCGTCTGCGCCGGCGCCACGGTGATGGAGTCGCCGGTGTGCACGCCCATGGGATCCAGGTTCTCGATGGAGCACACGATAATGGAGTTGTCCGCCTTGTCGCGCACCACCTCCATCTCGAACTCCTTCCAGCCCAGCACCGACTCCTCGATGAGCAGTTCGTTGGTGGGCGAGAGATCAAGCCCGCGCTCGCAGATGCTGACGAATTCCTCGCGGTTATAAGCGATACCACCGCCGGAGCCGCCCAGGGTGAACGACGGCCGGATAATGGTGGGGAAGCCAATCCGGGCCTGAACCTCCAGGGCTTCCTCCATGGAGTGCGCCACCTCGGCGGTGGGCGTTTCCAGGCCGACGCGCGTCATGGCCTCGCGGAACAGGTGCCGGTCCTCGGCCATGTCGATGGCTTCCTTGGTAGCACCGATCATCTCCACGCCGTAGCGCTCCAGCACCCCATGACGGTCCAGATCCAGGGCGCAGTTCAGCGAGGTCTGCCCGCCCATGGTGGGCAGCACCACGTCCGGGCGTTCGGCGGCGATGATGCGCTCCACCACCGGCCACTGGATGGGCTCGATGTAGATGGCGTCCGCCGTCTCCGGGTCGGTCATGATGGTGGCCGGGTTGGAGTTCACCAGAATGACCCGGTAGCCCTCTTCCTTCAGGGCCTTGCACGCCTGAACGCCGGAGTAGTCGAACTCGCAGGCCTGGCCGATAACGATGGGACCGGCGCCGATGATCAGGATGCTCTGGATGTCGTTACGCTTGGGCATGGTTTCCTGCTCGTATGTCGCGGTGCGCGCTTGCGGACGATTCGGGCAAACGGGAGCCGATTCAGGCGCGGTATTCGCGGATCAGATCCACGAAGTGGGCAAACAGCGTGCGCACGTCGTGCGGCCCCGGGCTGGCCTCCGGGTGTCCCTGGAAGCTGAACGCCGGCTTGTCGGTGCGGTGAATCCCCTGCAGCGAGCCATCGAACAGCGAACGCTGGGTTGCCCGCACGTTGGCCGGCAGGCTTTCCTCGTCCACCGCAAAGCCGTGGTTCTGACTGGAGATCATCACCTGGCCGGAGTCCAGATCCTGCACCGGGTGGTTGGCACCGTGGTGACCGAACTTCATCTTCACCGAACGGGCGCCACTGGCCAGCCCCAGGAGCTGGTGCCCGAGGCAGATGCCGAAGCTCGGCACACCGGCCTCCACCAGGGTGCGGATGGCCTCGATGGCGTAATCGCAGGGCTCGGGATCACCGGGGCCGTTAGAGAAAAACACCCCGTCCGGCTCCATGGCCAGCACCTCCTCGGCGGGTGTCTTTGCCGGCACCACGGTAATCCGGCAGCCATGATCCACCAGCATGCGCAGGATGTTGCGCTTGATGCCGTAATCGTAGGCCACCACGTGCCAGGGCAGGTCGGCATCCGTGCGGTCACCGGCATCGGCGCGCCCCAGGGGCAATGTCCAGGAACCCTGGCGCCACTCGTAGCGCTCCTCCGTAGAGGCGGTCGCAGCAAGGTCCATGCCCTTGAGCCCGGGGAAGTCCCGCGCGGCCTGCACCGCCTGCTCCGGGTTCACATCGCCGGCCATGATGCAGCCGTCCTGGGCGCCCTTCTCGCGGAGAATACGCGTGAGCCTGCGGGTATCAATCCCCGCAATGGCCACCACGTTGCGGCTCTGGAGATAGCCGCTCAGATCCTCGGCGTTGCGCCAGCTGCTTGAGCGCAACGGCAGATCCCGGATGATCAGACCGGCCAGCTTGGGCCCGTCGGACTCCTCGTCCACCGGGTTGGTGCCGGTATTGCCGATATGGGGGTATGTCAGCGTCACCAGCTGACGACTGTAGGACGGGTCGGTACAGATCTCCTGGTACCCCGTCATGGCGGTGTTGAACACCACCTCCCCCACACTGGTGCCATCGACGCCGATGGCCTCACCGTGGAACAGGGTCCCGTCCTCAAGTGCAAGAATAGCTGGCCTGCTCAACTGCGCTTCTCCCGACTGTACCGGTGCCGAAGGCGGTGGCGAACACGGTTCGTGTGCGCGCAAAAACGGGAGGAATCAACCACGTGACCCCTCCCGCCATATTGATGCCGTATCGCCCGCCCGCGAAGTGCGCGGTATTCTACGCGACCGTAGTCAACGGTGTCCACGCGCCGGGCACGACACCTGCTCAACCACCCGGACCGTTGCCGCCCCGTATGCCTCCCGGTGGGGTTCGCCGCCCCATTGAGGACCGGATGAATGACTCGTCTTGACGCCGGACGGGTCCTGCGGCTTACTTGCCTGAGCATTGCAGCACCACGGTGATGCGATGCACCCCCCACCCTTCCCGGAGCACCTCGCTGATGATGCGTCTTCTGTCGAAACCGCGGCCACGGGCAGTCGTGTACCTGACTCTGCTCACAGTGGCGATCGGGGGCCTTCTTCTCGCACCCCCGTTCTCGCCACCCCGGTGGGCGAGCAGCTCCGGGAACGCCTCGAGGCGCTGCCCGAGGGTAGCGAGCGCCTAGCGGCGTCCGGGGAGGCCATTCATGCGGAGCGGGCGCTGCGCGCGTTCTACACCGAACGGCTGTTTGCCCCGGCCTGGTCCGACGACGACGGTGCCCGCGTGGACCGCGTCACCACCGTGCGCGATCTGCTGGAGCTGGCCGACGTCCACGGCCTGTCCGTTGCCGACTACCACGCGGAGGCCATCGACGCCTTGCTGGAGCAGGCACCGGAAGACCCAACTGCGGGCTGGCTGGCGGACCTGGATCTGCTGGTCACCGACAGCTATCTGCTGCTGACCTCCCATCTCGCCCTGGGCCGCCTGGACCCGGACTACCTGGACCGCATGGGCTTCCGCGTGCTTCGCGGCTGGGGGGCGGATGAACGCGAAGTCGACCCGACCACCGTCGACTGGAACCGCATGGGGCGCAATAACATGCCTTTCCGTTTCCATCAGTCCCCGGGGCCGCTGAACGCTCTGGGTCAGGTGAAATTCATGTCCCCGAACCGCTTCAACGTCTACCTGCACGATACCCCGGCGCGAAACCTGTTCGATCGCGCACGGCGGGACTTCAGCTCCGGCTGCCTCCGGGTGGAGAACCCCATGGAACTGACCCGCGTTCTGCTGGACAACAGCAGTCGCTGGGACCGCGCCGCCATCGACCGCATCATCGACGGCAAACGTGAACAGACCGTCCCCCTGCGGCGTCCGGTGCAGACTCACATGCAGTACGCCACCACCTGGGTGAACGACGATGGCCGGGTCCAGTTCCGGGAGGATATCTACAGCCGCGACGAACCGGTCCGTGCCGCCCTGGCGGCGCTGCCGCCGCACCCCGTAAGGACCGGACGATGACCACACGGTTGCGGTGGCTGACCGCCGCATTGCTTCTACTGGCGTGCACGGCCAGCTTCGCCAGCACATTCGATCCTGGCCGGACGGGCTTTCGCATCAGTGTGGACGGCATGGACAACCCGTACCGTGTCCTGGCGATTCCGGTCATGCCGGAAGCCAGCGTGCGATTCCACAGCCCCGACCTGCCGGCGGCTGCACTCTCGGGCAAGACGGACAAGGGCACCCTGACAGCGCGCGGGGATCGCGGCTGGTCATGGCATGCCCCCCCGACCCCGGGCCACTACCCGCTGACCTTCCGGCAGGATGCCACCGGCGAAACCATGACCTTCAACATGCTGGTGATGACGCCGCGGTCCGCCAAGGCCAACGGCCGCATCGAGAACTACCGCATCGGCCGCTACCCCAGCAAGCCGTTTCGCGGGCTGGACGCCTACCTGCCGCCGGAGGGATTCATCCGCGTGGATCCGGCACTGGCCAAGCTTGCGGTCTCACCGCACTTCACCCTTGGGCAGTTCCTGTCCAAGCAGCAGGCGGGCTGGCCACGTTTCGTGCTGATTCGGCCCGAGCTCATGCTGGTCCTGGAGCAGCTGCTGGAGACGGTGAACGAGGAAGGCATCCGGACCGACGGATTCGTGGTCATGAGCGGCTACCGCACCCCGTTCTACAACACCGCCATCGGCAACGGGCGGCACAGCCGTCACCAGTGGGGTGGCGCCGCGGACATCTACATCGACCAACACCGCCCGCGCGGCCGCATGGATGACCTCACGGGTGACAACCGCAGCACCATCGCCGACGCCCGCGTCCTGGCCGCAATCGCCGAACGCGTCATGGCCGAAATGGACGTCGAGGGCGGCATCGGCATCTATGGCAGCGCCCCGCACCGCGGGCCGTTCGTCCATGTAGACGTGCGCGGCTTCCCCGCCCGCTGGGAATTCTGACCCCGCCCCCCGTGGCCCCCGGCACGGGGCCTTCCCCGCCCCGTCGGAAGGCAACGACGCGCCGCAGCGTGCTAACCTGAACCTGCAGGAGAAGGATACGGGAGGTGCGTGATGCCCGGACTGAACGGTGTCCTGGAGACGGCGCTCTACGTGGAGGATATGGACCGCGCCCGCGCATTCTTCGAGGAAGTCATGGCGCTCGAGCCCTTCACGGCGGACCACCGCTTCACCGCCTACGATGCCGGTGGCAGCACGGTGCTGTTGCTGTTCCTGCAGGGAGCGACACAGGAAACGGTGGTTCTGCCAAAGGACATGGGCACCATCCCTCCCCACGACGGCGAAGGGCGTCTCCATGTCGCCTTTGCCATCAGCGCCGCAGACCTGCCCGCCTGGGAGGCCCGGCTGCAGCACCACGGCATCGCTATCGAAGGCAGAACGCACTGGCCCCGGGGCGGAGAGAGCATTTACTTCCGCGACCCGGATGGCCACCTGCTGGAACTGGCAACGCCGGGCGTGTGGCCAACACGGTGAGGGGGCATCAAGCGGCGCCCGACGGGCGCTGCAACCATCGCTGGGTGCATGCGTAGGGCGGACCTTCAGGTCCGCCTTCCCCCGACATGCAAACCGAGGTGGTTCATCAAAGCCCGTAATGGTGGACCTGAAGGTCCACCCTACGCCTGAACGAGCCGGGAGCCTTAACGGCCGCTAAGCGGCGTGCTGCATGCCGGACACACCCTGTGCCGGGCAGTGATCCGGGTGGTCGCGGATTTCTGCTTGTTCCTGTCCCAGCAGTGCGGACAGTACAGCGTGTCGTCGTTGGCGAACTGATAGCAGCCCACCCGGGTGGCTACGGGCTCCTCCTCACCGCCGCCCCTGGATTGCCGCAGGCGACGGTTTTCTGCCTTCAACCCGTCGACCTCCCGTCGCAGTGCCTCCACCTCGCCACGGACACCGGCGAGCTCACCGTCCAGGGCGTCGAGGCATTGCGCCCGCGTCTCCGCATCCACCTGCCCCGCCTGCCGAACTTCTTCCACTATCGCCATTGCGCGCTCAAGCCGTGTTTCCGCGTTCATACGCCCTCTTCCTCGCGTCGTGCCGCCGCACCCCTTGGTGCCAGTGGCAAGAGTGTCGGCGAGCAGCGGACGAAAGGGCAAGCAGCGGAGCATGTCTGCCGAAGAACCAGCCGGCCGTCCCTGGGAAATCGTGCGAGCCATTTCACACACTCTTCCCGGGGATTCTGTTGTTGTGGCTCGTCCGAGATAAAAAACAGGTCCGCACCCAGGAAGGAGCCGTACCGATGGCACGGCCACCCGAGGCACGACAAGGAGGAGACAGCATGGGTTCCACAATGCACACGTTAAGGGAGATCGCCGAGGACCCGCAGGCGTCACCAGCGGATATTCTGGAGAAGGCTCTGTTCCAGGCCACCGTGCTGCGGCAGAAGCCCATTCAGCAGTGGCTTCGCCGGGAACGTGACGGTTACGCGGCCGACGAACCGGTTCCCGATTACCGGCGCGCAGAAGAGAGCACGCTGCTGGCCTGGCGTCCTGGCGCCGGCTGGATACAGGCGCCGGTGGACGAGATCAAAATCGCCGGCCTCACCGCCGCAGAGTTGCGCACGGACGTGCTTGATCTGGTGCGAAAGCGGGAGCGGATCATCAGTGACGGCGGCGTGCGCCAGGAACTGGAAGGTGCCCTGCACGAGCGACTCCAGGCCGAGACCAATCTGGATACACGGCTCGCCCTGGCGGTCCCCGCACGGAGCTATGTTCGCATCCTGGACACCCTGCGTCTGGCCGTTAGGGTCTGGTCGGACCGGCTCATCGAGGCAGGGATCGAAGGGCACGGCTCCGCATTCACCAGCGAGGAGAAAAAACTGGCCCAGCCCATCGGTGACCAGCTCGAGGAGATTCTTGCCGAAGCGACGGCACTGCAGGCGGAGTTGCCGCCGCCCACGGCCCCCGGCTTCATGGCGCGGCTGTTCGGGCGGACCTGACACTCCGGACAGAATTGCCCGTTCTCCGGCCGGCGTCACCGCCCGCCGGAGAGCGCCCCGGCGGCCCTTGCCGCACTCAATCGTCGAAGTCCAGGACCACCAGGCCCCGGCCACCCGTGCTCTGGCCGATAGCGAATTGCGGCGTACGTCACGCTAGAAGAGAAAGCTCAAACCCACATACCCCACCCCGATGCCTTGGTCACGGGTCTCGGCATTGCCGTCGGCATCAACGATCCGGGGGCTGATGGCGTAGGCGTCCACCCCGCCGCGCAACGCCAGCACCGGGGAAACGTGCGCCTTGGCGCCCACGCCCACCATGCCGATGGGCTTGTTGTTGGTCTCGCGCCGGTTCTGATCACGGACCCAGCCGACACCACCACCCGCCCGGGCATAGAACTCGAAGCTCCGGGATACCGGGAGATACAGCATCCCCGCCAGGGTCAAGGCGCTGTAATCGAAGCGGTTGCCATTGTCATGATAATTCCCCAGCCCCTGCAGGGCGCCCTCTATACCCAACCAGCGGTTGGCACGATAACCACCGTGGATCCGCAGCGCTGCGCTGGTGTCATCAAGCTCCGCACCGAAAGCCCCGTCATCCTCGGCAAGCTCCGTGGAAAGCAGATCGAAGCCCCAGTAGCCATAGCGATCGCTGCCCTGCGCGGGCATCACCAGCAGCAGCGACGGACCGACCACGATCAACAGCGTCCACCAACGCATGATGTCACCTCGAACCGTCAGGCAAACCCGTGAACGGCGGCACTCGGGCGAGTGCCGCCACTACATTGTTTGACTGTATCGGGCGGGATTCGGTTCAAGCGTCGGACGCGCGCGCGAATGCTCTCCTCAGTTCGCGGCGTCCAGCTTGTCCTGGGTGCGGTGCTCGAAATCGCTGGCGTCGTGGCGTTCCGGCAACTGGTGGTGAGGCTCACCCCAGACGCGGTTGACCATGCGGCCGCGCTGCGCGGCCGGCCTCTCATCGATCTCCCTGGCCCAGCGCACCACATTCTCGTACGTATGCACCTGCAGGAACTCGCCGGCGTTGTACAGCCGCCCGAGAGACAGGGCGCCGTACCAGGGCCAGATCGCCATGTCCGCAATGGTGTAGTCGTCACCGACGATGTAGCGCTTGTCCGCCAGTTCCCGGTCCAGCACATCCAACTGGCGCTTGACCTCCATGGCGAAGCGGTTGATGGGGTACTCGTAGGACTCCGGTGCGTAGGCGTAGAAGTGACCGAAGCCGCCGCCCAGCAACGGCGCCATGCCCATCTGCCAGAACAGCCAGTTCATGCACTCCGTGCGCGCGGGGATGTCGGTGGGCAGGAAGGCCCCGAACTTCTCAGCCAGGTAGAACAGGATGGAACCGGACTCGAAGACCCGCGTCGGCGGCGTGGTGCTCTGGTCCATCATGGCAGGGATCTTCGAGTTCGGGTTGACGGCGACGAAGCCGCTGCCGAACTGCTCGCCGTCACCAATGCGAATCAGATGGGCATCGTACTCCGCCCCCGTGTGACCGAGCCCCAGCAGCTCCTCCAGCATGATGGTGACTTTCACACCATTGGGCGTGGCCAGGGAGTAGAGCTGCAACGGATGCTTCCCCACCGGCAGTTCCTTGTCGTGGGTCGGTCCGGCGATGGGCCGGTTGATGCTGGCGAATTTGCCACCGCTCTCCCTGTCCCACGTCCAGACTTTCGGCGGAGTGTAGGTTCCGTTGTTGTCGGACATTCGGATCTCCCAGGGTTAAAGAACTGAATACGAAAGCATAGCGCGCGCCGGGTTGTACGAGAACGAACAATGAGCGCGAACATCGGCAGGGTCAAGGCGGCCAGGTCACCTGGTGATGAGCCCGCCAAATAACGTGGTCAGCCCATGCGCAGGTGGTACAGAATGAAATCGGTGGGGCCGCCGGCATAGCGGTCGTAAAAGGCGCGGCCGCGCTCATTGTGCTGTTGCGTCAACCAGCGCAATGCCGGCCAACCCCGTTCCCGGGCCAGGGCCTGCAACCGCTCCACCATGGCGTCTGACGCACCGCTGCCGCGCGCGTCGGGGACCACGAACATGTCGTCCACAAACCCAATATTGCAGCCGCTCAGCGGCCGCGGGCAGGCGCGCACGTGAATGATCCCCACGCCATTGTAGGCCTCGTCGTGGGCGATCAGTCCCTCAAGCTCATGGGATGGGTCCAGCAGCCAGGACCAGACCTGATCAGCCACCGTGTCGCTCATCGGTACGCCGTAGAACACCGCGTAGCCTTCGAAAAGGCGGCGCCATTCGTCCTTGTCGGCCCCGGTGACGAAAGCCACCGTGTAATCCACCTCGCTCATTCCGCCTCCTGATCCGAAGATCGCATTCCGGCCGCAATCCGCGCGGCCTGCTCACGCAGCGTGCTCATTGGCTTCGCGAACCCGAACAGACCCGTCAGGTGCAACGACAACCGGTAAAGGAAGCGTAGACCATCGCCCCGCCGACGCGGGATAAGGTGCATATGCGCGTGGGGGATATGCTGGTTGGCCGCCTTGCCGTCATTAACCAGAAAGTGGGTGCCTTCCACACCCAGCCCCGCGCGGCGTTGCGCCGCCAACAGCCGGTCGAACACCGTGTACATGTGCGCCCGCGTTCCGGCATCCAGTTCCTCGAGCTGCACAACGTGCTGCCGCGGGATCAGCAGCACGTGGCCCTCGCCGAGCGGATAGATGTCCATGAACGCCACGCACAGGTCATCAGCATACACCTGTGCACAGGGTTCCTCACCGGCAATGATTCGGCAGAAAAGGCATTCCAAGCAGGGCTCTCCTGGCACACCGGCTCGCTACGAATTCGCAACCAGAACACCACGACCACAGTCTGGCGACAACGATCAGCGATGTCACACGAGACACCGCCGACGCGGTTCTACTTCGCCGCTTGCTCCTTCAGCCAGGTGCGCCAGGAACCCAGTGCAGTGATGTCCTCGGCCTGATTCGCCGCGCTGGCCTCACAAACGAAACCGGGCACCTCCGCGCCGGACGCGAGGCGCACCTTGCCGATACCCAGCGGCGCGGGAATGCCCGCGACGAAGGACCCGAAACGATCGGCGGGCACCTCCCATACCTCCAGTTCCACGGCACCGCCTCCTGCGCCCACGTGCACCATGCCCGGCCGATGGGGTGGACCGCCGGGCAATGCATAGAAGCGGTATTCGGGCGCCGAGCGCGTCGCCTCCACGAAACGCGCGTTACGCTGGGTGAGCTGCCAGTTGAGCGGCAAACCATGCATATGCGCACCGCAAACCGCCACCGGAATGGTGTGGGCATGGCGGGCCGCCACCGGTTCGCCTTTTGGCATGGCCGCACCCGTAGCGCCGAGCGGCAGGGCCTGATCCCGATGCAGCCGATCACCGATGGCCAGCAGATCCTGATCGTAGAAAGCGGGGGCGAACAGGGTCACGCCGAAGGGCAAACCGTCGGACTGAAATCCGGCCGGCACCGCCAGAGCGCTGAAGTCCAGCAGGTTCATGAAGTTGGTGTAGTAGCCGAGGTTACTGTTGAGCTGCACCGGATCGGCGTTGACCGCGTCGGTGGTGTAAATCGTCCCGGCTGACGGCGTGATCACCAGGTCCACGTCGTCCCAGGTGGCCTCGGTGCGGCGCTTCAGGGCCTTGAGCCGGTACTGGGCAGCAAAAGCATCAGTGGCCAGCGGTTTGCCGCCGCCACCGATGATCTCCCGCGTTACTGGGAACAATGACTCCGGCGCACGCTCGATGAACTCGCGGATGGCCGTGTAGCGCTCGGAGACCCAGGGCCCTTCGTACAACAGGCGGGCCGCTTCCAGGAAAGGCTCGAAGTCCAGTTCCACCCGCTTGCCGCCGAGCGCTTCCAGCCGTTCAACGGCCTGGAAGAACAGCTTTTCCGACTCGCGGTTACCAAAGAAGGCGAGTTGTTCCGCTTTCGGTACGCCGAAGCGAAAACCCGCCACCGGGATGCTGCCATGCCCGAGCGACGGCACACTGTCCGGACGCGAATAAGCGTCATCGACATCGAAGGCCGCGGCGACATCCAGGACCTGCTGGGCATCAGCTACTGTCGTGGCGAAGATGGAGATGGTGTCGATGGTGCGGCAGGCCGGCACCACGCCACTGGCGCTGAGCAGCCCGCAGGTGGGTTTGACGCCAACCAGGTTGTTGAACGCGGCAGGCACCCTACCTGAGCCGGCCGTATCAGTCCCCAGCGAGAAGCAGACCTGGCCCAGCGCGACGCTGACCGCAGAACCGGAACTGGAGCCACCGGAGACGTAATCCGGATCGAACGCATTGCCACAGGCGCCGTACGGCGAGCGGGTGCCCACCAGACCGGTGGCGAACTGGTCGAGGTTGGTCTTGCCCACGGGCACGGCGCCGGCATCGATGAGCTGCTGCACCAAGAACGCAGAGGACTCCGGGGTATACGTGTAGTCCGGACACCCCGCAGTGGTGGGAATGCCCGCCAGGTCGATGTTGTCCTTCATTGCGAACGGCACGCCGTAGAGCGGCAGCTCCGTCGGGTCAGCCGCTTCCAGACGCTGCAGGTAGGGTTCCAGCTGCGCGTCGGTAAGCACGGTAATCCAGATGTTGCGGTCGTCGCCGGAGCGCGCCGTTTCCATGACCTCGGTGATGTGCCGGCGAAGGCGCTTGTGGCCGCCGCGGTAGGCGTCCAGTAGTTCGGTGAGCGTCTGCATAGTGGCACCTCGTCATGTTTGTTTGTCTTTGTAGGAGATTGCGCATCAACGCTGTTGGTGCGCTGTCGCGCAGCAAACATGGTGCAAGATAGGCGGGCGCACGGAGAGCAGAGGCCAGACGCCGCACTGGTGTGCATGCACCCGCGTAGGAGAGTGGCCCGCACGGCATCGGCGTGGAGTCGTTGAAGGCACGGCACTGGCCGTGACCTCGTATGAGAGAGTGAGCCCTACCGCCGCCGTGTCTCCCCGTACGCCCTTGTGATCATCATGTGAGGAACGGACATGGCAGGCAAGAGGCAGAAGCGGCGGTTGGAGGTGGTGCATCCGGATTGTGCCGGTATCGATGTCGGGGGTCACGAGCATTGGGTGGCGGTGGATCCCGGGCGTTGCGAGGTCTCGGTGCGGTGTTTCAGCGGTTTCACCGACGATCTGCAGGCGCTGGCCGACTGGCTGGAGTCGCTGGGGATCACCCAGGTGGCGATGGAGGCGACGGGGTGTACTGGATTGCGCCCTTTGAGGTGCTTGATGCACGGGGCTTTGAGGTTCTGCTGGTCAACTCCCGGGCCACGCGGCAGGTCTCGGGGCGCAAGTCCGATGTGCTCGACTGTCAGTGGATCTGGCAGTTGATGAGCCACGGTTTGTTGAGCGGTGCCTTTCGCCCGGGTGATGCGGTGTGCACGCTGCGTGCGTTCGTGCGCCAGCGCAGTCGCCGGATCCAGGCCCAGTCGTGGTGTCTGAACCACATGCACAAGGCGCTGGCGCAGATGAACGTGCATCTGGGCCATGTCGTCAGCGACCTCAAGGGCAAGACGGCGATGCGCATCCTGCGGGCGATTGTCGCCGGTGAGCGGGATCCGTGGCAGCTCGCCACGCTACGCGATCGGCGGCTGCGCGCCGACGAGGCGACGGTCGCGCGCAGCCTGCATGGCAACTGGCGCGTCGAGCATCTCTTTGCCCTCGAGCAGGCACTGGCGCACTTTGATTTTCTCGAGCAGCAGATCGGCGCCTGTGATCGGGCGATCCTCTCGGCACTCGAGGCACTGCCCGTGCGTGCCTGTGCCCCGACTGAACTCGCCACCCCCTCGCGCAGCGCCCACCGCAGCGCGGCCGAGCAGCGCCGGCTCCAACAGGCACTCCTCCAGGTCATGGGGGTCGATCTCAGCGCCATCCCATCGCTGGGTGTCGACACCGTGCTGGTGATCGCCGGAGAAATCGGCCCCGACCTCTCGCGCTTTCCCTCCCAGGCGCACTTCTGCTCCTGGCTCGGGCTCGCGCCACCGACCCGGATCTCGGGTGGCAAAGCCCTCAGCGGGCCGGGGACGAAGGTCAACAACATCGCCGCCCAGGCACTCCGCCAAGCCGCCTCGAACGCGCGATCGAGTCGCAGCTTCATCGGCGCCGCCCATCGCGCAAGACTGACACGCATGGACACCGCCAAAGCGATCAAGGCCACCGCTCACCAGCTCGCCCGGCTGATCTACGCCATGCTCACCCGTGGCCAGCCCTACGTCGAGAAAGGCATCGAGGCCTTCGAGGCCACACGCCATGATCGCCAACTGCGGGCACTCCAGCGCAAGGCCCGCAAACTCGGCCTCGATCTGGTGCCAGCAGCATGACTCAATATGAAACCGCCCCTGTCAAAACAACGACCTGGCAGATGTTTGATGAGAGCGGCGCGAGCCGCGGTTGCGGTTCCGATTTTCGGCTGCTGTCGCGGCTCGCGCCGCTCCTACAGGCAGGCGTCGTTACTGGACGTCCTCCGCGATGACCAGCAGCACCTGACCCGGAGTCACCTGGCTGCCTTCGCTGCCAAGCACGCGCTTCACCGTGCCCGCGGACTCGGCCAGCACGGGGATCTCCATTTTCATGGACTCCAGCACCAGCAACTGCTGGTCTTCCTCCACGCGATCGCCCTCTTTCACATCCAGCGCCCAGAGGCTGCCGTGAACATGGCCTTCCACGGCATACTCCCCGTCGGCCAGTTCCACCGCGTCCGGCTCCGGAGCCGGCGGCTCGGCATCCGCCTCATAGTTGGCCTGTCCGGTCTCGATCCAGCGCTGGCGCTCGGCCTCAAAAGCGGCCTGTTGCTGCGTCTTGAAGGTGTCGATGCTGTCGCGATTGGCCGCGAGGAACGCGTTGTAGCGCTTGAGCGAGAACGTGGTCTCCTCGATGTCGATGCGCAGCCCGCCCTTGGGGAAGGCATCGCGCATGGCGAGCAGCTCCTCCTCGGTGACCTCGTAGAAGCGGATCTGGTCAAAGAAGCGCAGCAGCCACGGCTGCTGGAATTCTGGCGTGACCTTGTAGCGGTTCCAGATCTGCAGGGTGCGGCCCACGAACTGGTAACCCCCCGGACCCTCCATGCCGTAGATGCACATGTACGAGCCGCCGATGCCCACGGCGTTCTCCGGCGTCCAGGTGCGCGCCGGATTGTACTTGGTAGTCACCAGACGGTGACGCGGGTCCACCGGTGTAGCCAACGGCGCGGACAGGTAGACATCCCCCAGGCCCATGACCAGATAAGAGGCGTCGAAGACAATACGTTTGACGTCCTCCTCGCTGTCCAGCCCGTTGATGCGGCGGATGAACTCGATGTTGCGCGGACACCAGGGGGCGTCACTGCGCACGGATTGCATGTACTTCCGGGTGGCAAGTTGCGTCTGGCTGTCATCCCAGGCCAGCGGCAGATGAATGATGCGCGAAGGGAGCTCGGCCTCGGAGAGATCCTTGAGCTCGGCCTCGGCCTGCTCCAGCAACTGCATGAGCTGCGCCAAGGGCAACTGCTTCGGCTCGTAGTGGATCTGCAGGCTGCGCACTCCCGGGGTCATTTCGGTGATTCCGGTGATGCGCTGCTCCGTGAGCCACTCCAGCAGGGCCTGCACGCGGAAGCGCAGATTCAGATCCAGCTCGATGGGTCCGTACTCCACCAGCAGATACTTATCGCCGGCGGGCCGGTAGGTGACGCCCAGCGGATGGCCATTGCCACGCTCGTTTTTCAGGATCGGCGTGGTCACCGGCACCGCTTCGGCCTCGCTCTCCGCCGACTGCAACGCGGCAATCGCCGCGTCCTGTGCTGCCTCCAGCCGGTTGGCCTCCGCCACGGACACCGGCAGGAAACGCACGCTGTCGCCGGGATTCAGCTGCCCCATTTTCCAGAGATCGGCACTGATGATGGTGGCCGGACAAACGAAGCCACCCAGGCTCGGCCCGTCGGGGCCGAGGATGACCGGCATGTCGCCGGTGAAGTCGATGGTGCCAATGGCGTAGGCATTGTCGTGGATGTTGGACGGGTGCAGCCCTGCCTCGCCGCCGTCTTCCCGCGCCCACTCCGGCTTCGGACCCACCAGGCGCACACCAGTACGGCTGGAGTTGTAGTGGATCTCCCAGTCTGTGCCGAAGAAGGTATCGACATCCCTCTGGGTGAAGAAATCCGGCGCGCCGTGGGGGCCGTAGACGGTACGAATGTTCCAGTGGTTGCCGTACTCGGGCACGGCGCCTTCCTTGGGGGTGACCGCGTCCACTGTATCGGTGTCACCGATATGCAGCACATCGCCCGGCTGCAACGCGCGGGCGCCGTGACCACCCATTTGCCCCAGGGTAAATGTGGCGCGACTGCCCATGTGCAGGGGCACGTCGATGCCGCCGGCCACCAGCAGGTAGGCCCGAGTGCCGGCACCCTGCACTGGCCCGAGCTTCAAAGTCTGTCCGGCGGTGACCATCACGGGCCGCCAGAACGTCAGCGGTTCACCGTCCAGTTTCGCGCGCATGGCCGCCCCCGTGAGCGCGATCACGGCGTCGGTGTTGAAGCGCAGGCTCGGTCCCGTGACGGTCAGCTCCAGACCCGCGGCGCCTTCGTCGTTGCCGACAATGCGGTTGCCCATGCGGAAGGCAAGCATGTCCATGGGGCCGGAGGGCGGCACACCGATGTCCCAGTAGCCCACCCGGCCGGGCCAGTCCTGCACGGTGGTCTGGGTTCCGGGGCTGACCACGTCGATGGTGGGGGCGTGATAGGTAAAGCTGTTCAGATACTGGGTGGTCGCCTCACCCTTGCCAAAGGTGTGGTCGGCGATCACCTGGCGCAGGTAGAGCAGGTTGGTCTCCAGCCCATGCAGCTCGGTGGCCGCCAGCGCCGTCTGCATTTTCTCGATCGCCGCGGCGCGATCGGCCGCGTGCACGATCACCTTGGCGATCATTGGGTCGTAGTAAGGCGAGATCTCACTCCCCCGCTCCACCCAGGTATCCACCCGGACACCCTCGGGGAAGACCGCCTCGGTGAGCAGCCCCGTGGAAGGCTGGAAGTTCTTGCCCGGATCCTCGGCGTACAGGCGCACCTGTATGGAGTGGCCTTCGGGCGGACCGGGCCGCAGGCGCTCCAGGTCCGGCAGATCGCCGGCGGCACCCCGCACCATCCACTCCACCAGATCGACGCCGGTCACCTCCTCCGTAACTCCGTGCTCCACCTGCAGCCGGGTATTCACCTCCAGAAAGTAGAACTCGCCGGTGTCGGCGTCGAAGATGTACTCCACCGTCCCCGCCGAGCGGTAGTTCACACCCCGGCCCAGCTTCTCGGCGGCGGTGAGCAGATCCGCACGAACGGCGTCGGTGATGTTGGGCGCCGGGGTCTCCTCCACCACCTTCTGGTTGCGCCGCTGCAGGGAGCAGTCCCGCTCACCCAGGGCGATCACGCCACCCTGCCCGTCACCGAAGAGCTGCACCTCGATGTGGCGAGCGCGCCGGACGAATTTCTCCAGGAAGATGCCGCTGTTGGAGAAATTGTTCTGGGAGAGCCGTTTGACGGAGTCGTAGGCGTCGCGCAACTCGGCCTCGCTGTGGCAGAGCTGCATGCCGATGCCGCCGCCACCTGCAGTGCTCTTGAGCATCACCGGATAACCAATGCGCTCCGCCTCGCCCACCGCCTCGTTCAGGCTCTCCAGCAGCCCGGTGCCGGGCAGCATGGGCACGTCGTTGGCTTCGGCGAGACTGCGTGCCGTGTGTTTGAGGCCGAAGTCGCGCATCTGCTGGCCCGTGGGGCCGATAAACGCGATGCCCGCAGCCTCGCACGCCTCGGCGAATTCCGCGTTTTCGGAGAGAAAGCCATAGCCGGGGTGAATGGCCTCGGCGCCGGTCTCCCGGGCGACACGCAGGATGCGGTCGGCGTCCAGGTAAGAGGCGCTGGCAGCGGAGTCACCGATGTGGACGGCTTCGTCGGCCTGGTGCACGTGCAGGGAGTGGCGATCCGCCTCGGAGTAGACAGCCACCGAGTGCACGCCCAACCGCTTGAGGGTGCGGATGATGCGGCAGGCGATGGCGCCGCGGTTGGCGATCAGGACCTTGCTGAACATGCGTTTTGATTCTCCGTCAGCGGGTCGTCCCGCAGCATGGTGCTTGCGCCAGGGTCGTCCCTGGCCGCTATGCCCTTGTGGAGCCCCTTCTCCGTAGAGAGCGACGCGAGTCGCAACGTTCTGCTGGTCTCCGTCGCGACTCGCGTCGCTCCTGCGGGGGCCTCGGAGGGTATCGCGCAGCGGCAATCAAGGGGCGCCGTCAATGCACGGACTCGCTGGTCAGCCCTTGTGGCTCCCTCAGTCCCAGACGATCATCTCCAGCGGCGTCGGGTTGAAGCCGCTGCACGGGTTGTTGAGCTGCGGGCAGTTGGAGAGCAGCACGATGACGTCCATTTCAGCGCGCATTTCCACGTACTTGCCCGGCCCGGAGATCCCGTCCTGGAAACTCAGGCCACCCTCCGGCGTCAGCGGCACGTTCATGAAGAAGTTGATGTTGCTGACGACGTCCCGCTTGGTCAGGTCGTAGCCGCTCTCCTGGATGGCGTGGACGAAGTTGTCGCGGCAGGAGTGCATGGGCTTTTTGTCCAGGGCGTAGCGCATCTGGTTGGCTTCCGCCGAACAGGCGCCACCGAGGGTGTCGTGCCGGCCGCAGGTGTCCGCGGTGATGGTGAGCATCACGTTGCCTTCGTTGGAGAGCAGTTTCGTGCCCGTGGTCAGGTAGACGTTGCCCTGCTCGCGCACCGTGTCCACGGCGCTGTACTTCTCGCCTTGCGGGTCGGCCAGGCTGTAGAACAGGGTGTCTGCGGCCTGGTTCCCTTCCACATCCAGGATGCGCAGGGTCTGGCCCTTCTTCACCTCTCCCATCCAGTGGGCACCGGCGAGGACCTTTTCCCGCATTACCGCGTGTTCCGGCATGCGCTCACTCTCGACCAGGTTCATTCCGTTCATGCTGTTCACCCCTGACAGTTGGCAATCAGTGTGTTGGCGTAGGCGCGGGCGTTCTCGGGACTGTGATGGAGGCAGTAGTCATCGTCCGCCACCGGCGCCGAGCGGTAGATCATGAGATCCACCGGCGAGGGTGCGTAGGTGCTGCCCGGGACCATGGGATGCGGTGCGGTATTCAGCACCACCAGGGTGTCACTCTCGGCGCGCAGATCAACGCTGTCGCCGGCCTGGCTGTTTTCCGGCACGTAATTCATGCCACCGTCATCGCCGACCACGACCTTGCTGAAGAAGTTGATGTTCGGGACCAGGTCGCGCTTCCCAAGGCCCCACTTGCCCAGTTCGATCAGGAACAGCTCACGCCCGTTGCGGTAGAAGTCGTTCCAGTGGTCCTGGAACGTGGCCTCGCCATACTGTTTCAGGATCATGTCCGCATCGGTGATCCCGCCGATGGGGTCATGCCAGCCGACGGTGTCGCCCACGATGGAGAACATGGTCCTGCCCATGTCCGAGAACAGCATGTTGCCCCGCTGCAGTCGGGAGACGTGCTGCCCCTTCAGGGTATCCGCCATGCTGTAGCGCTCCAGCGGGTTGTGCGGGTTGAACAGCAGCACCGCGGCGTTGCCGCCCCCGTCCCGGTCCGTGAGCCGCAGCGTGTAGCCGCGCTTGACCACCATGGACCAATAACGGCCGCCGGGAACGGCGTCCCGCAGCACGACCCGGTTTTCTGCGATGGGTGTTGGATACATCGCGCTTCCTCCTGCAAAGCTTGTTGTCATCAATCCACCGTCGCTTGAGTTCCCACGAGCGCCGGGTCCACAGACTGGGTCAGTTCGGTCCAGGTCTCCTGGTCGGTCTTGCCCAGCGGTATGTCGTAGGTAATCTGGGCGCCGTACGCGTTGGGTGCCTGGGGATCGTGCCGCACCTTGTCGAACACAAGCAGACGCGTACCAAGATCAAAACCTTCCTTGAGATCGTGCGTGATCATGAAAATGGTGATGCCCGTGCGACGCCAGAGATCCAGAATCATGCCGTGCATGTCCTTGCGGATGCCCGGATCCAGCGCGCCGAAGGGTTCGTCCAGCAGCAGCACCCCCGGGTCCTTCATGAGTGCCTGGGCAATCGCCAGGCGCTGCTGCATGCCACCGGAAAGCTCGGTGGGGTATTTGTCACGGGCATCCTCCAGCCCCACGTTCTCCAGCATGGACATGGCCCGTTCCCGCGCCCGGCGCCGTGCTGCCCCCAGCAGCCGTGCGGCGAACGGAGACTGCTGGAACTCGTCACCGAGCATGACGTTTTTCAGTGCCGTGAGATGGGGAAACACGGAATACTTCTGGAAAACGACGCCGCGGTCCGGGCCCGGCTCTGCCGGCATCGGCTCGCCGTCCAGCAAAAGCTGCCCGCGCGTTTGCTGCTCCTCGCCCAGGAGCATGCGCAGAAAGGTCGTCTTGCCGCAGCCGGAAGCGCCCACGATGGTCACGAACTCACCGGAGGCGACCTTGAGATCAATATTCTCGAGCACGACGTCGTCGCCGTACTCTTTCCAGAGCTTCTTCGCCTCGACGGCCGTCATGCGGACCTCCCGGCGCCGTACCAGGGGAAGCACACCTGGTTGATCTTGCGCAGCACCCAGTCGAACAGGAAGGCAAGCAGCGTAATCCAGGCGACATAGGGCAGGATGACCTGCATATCCAGGTAGCGTCGGACCAGGAAGATGCGGTAACCCAGCCCTTCCTGGGCAGCGATGGCTTCCGAGGCAATCAGGAACAGCCACGCGGCACCCAGCGCCAGGCGCGTGGCGTCCAGCAGTCGCGGGACGGTCTGCGGCAGGACCACCCGCAAGAGGAGCTGCCATGTGGATGCGCCCAGTGTCTGCGCCTTTACCAGCTGTTCGTTGGGCAGTTCCTCCACCCGCTGCTGCAGATCCCGGATGATGAACGGCAGGATGCCGAAGATGATCAGCATCACCTTGGACAACTCGCCGACACCGAAAGAGATGAACAGGATTGGCAGAATCGCCAGCGGCGGAATCATCGCGACGGCGGTGATGAACGGCGACATCGTACGGCGCACGTACGGGATCAACCCCGTCACCATGCCCACCACCAGCCCCACGAGCATGCTGATGGACACACCAATCCCCAGACGTGTGAGGCTTGCGCCGGTATCCACCCACAGCAGCAGGTCCCCCGTGCGGCGGCTCGGCTCCGTCGCCAGGCGCTGCACCGACTCCGCCATGGTCATGAGCGACGGCAGGAGCTTGTCGTCCGGGTTTTCCGCCAACCGCGCGTTGGAGGCAACAACGTAGAGCAGCAGCACAATGGCGAACGGCAGTATGGCCAGTCCGACCCTGAGCACGCGATTGGGGTGTTGGTTGATGACTCGTTTCATGGGGGGGCCCCTTCGCCAGCCGGGCAAGGCATTCGGGGGAGCGGCGGCACCGCCCCCCCGGCCGTATCAGAGTTCGCCGTCGGCGGCCATGCGCATGTACTCGGCATTGAAACGCAGCTTCACGTTTCCGGCGTTACCGAGCACGGAACCGTCCGTGAACTCAATCCCCACGAAATCGGGGCTGGGGGCGGTGTCGCCCAGAAGACCGTGTTCGAAGGCGAACTGCCGGACGTTCTCCATGGTCTCTTGGGGCTGGTCGCTGGTCACGAACGCCACGGCGTCAGCGGGATCGTAGAACATGGTGGTGCTGGCGAGCTGCGCTTCGTAGCCTTCGCGATCGGTGCCGGCGGCATCGCCCATGTCGGCGCGCGCTTCCTTGGCGGCCTCATCGTCACCTTCCATGATGCTCATGATCTCGTACCATGCACCCACCAGCGCCTTGCCCAGTTTGGGATTGGCTTCCAGCGTCTCGGTGTTCACAGCGAGAGTGTCGATGATCTCGCCCGGGATATCCGAGGAGTCGAAGACCACGTTGGCGTTATCCATGGCCCGGATTTCCCCAAGCTGCGGATTCCAGGCAGTGACCGCGGTGACGTCGTCGCTGGAGAAGGCGCCGACAATGTCCGCATCGGCGGTGTTCACCACGGAAATATCGCGTTCGGTGAGTCCCACCGACTCCAGGGCGCGTGCCAGCAGATAGTGAGAGACGGACAGCTCGACCAGGTTGACGCGCTGGCCTTCGATGTCCGCGAGATCGTCGGTGCCCTTGAGCACCACACCGTCATTGCCATCGGAGAAATCGCCAATGATCAGCAGCGTGGTATCCACGCCGCCGGCGGCCGGAATGGTCAGGGCGTCCATGTTGGTGATGGTGACGCCATCGAACTCACCGGCGTTATACAGGTTGATCGATTCGATGTAGTCGTTGATCTGGACCACGTCGATCTCGATGTCGTACTTGTCGGCCCATTTGTCGACGATGCCCTCGGCGTCACCGTACGACCAGGGCATCCAGCCCACATAGATGCTCCAGGCAATACGGAAACTGTCCCGCTCCTGGGCGACGGAGACGCCAGGCAGGGTCATGCCCACAAACAGCGCAGTGGCAGTGGCGACCGCGGCAAGGCGGCGAAGTAAGGCAGGTGTGCGACGAATCATGACTCTCTCCCGTCAAGCTACAGGTGGACACAGCACAGGAGCTCGTTGACGACCTCCCGGGCTTTTGTCCCGCCGTGTAACCTCTCAAGGAGAGGTCGGTTGCTCTCGGACCAGCCATCCGCATCTGCGGACCGGAACCCTAGCGACCCATTGAAACCAAATTGTCCGGAACGCGAATCCCTTCCTGGTCACCAGACAGGCGACCCGAGCTCCTTACTGTGCAATCAGATAAAAGCAAGTATGGGGCCAATGTCTCTTTTCTTTTTATTTTCTCAGTCTTACGAAACTCAAGAACGTCAATAGCCGAACCGCTTCGCACCAAAACAATGCGTTTTCGCCGCTTTATGCACCATTTGTGCGCCACGGCTAATGCCGCCCCCCTGAACTCCCTGCTCCGGGCAGGTTCCAAACCTTTCGACCGTCGCCGCGTCGAAGGACATTTCTTCCCCGGCGTAAACGCGATGTCACTGTCACCGGTTGCAGATCAGGAACGAGCCCGATGGGCGGACTTCGGGAGCCTGCAAGAACAACCTGATTGCGGAAGTGTAAGGGAGTTAGTCATCATGGCGTAGCGACGCTGAATGTCGCCCATGCCCCGGAGGTTTCCATGCGTCGCCGCCTCACCCTGCCCTGCAGCACCGCGCTCAGCCTTGCCCTGGCGACCGCGGCCGTCGCGAGCACACCTCCCGAGGACACCTGGGGCAGCAGCCGGGAGGCCGTCCGCGCGCAGGCCATGGAGTCACCCGTCCTGGACGCGCCGGGCATGCTCGTCCATCACACCGACTACCAGAACACGCCGGTGACGGTGAACCGCCGCTTCAACGAAGACGGCCTGTGGCAGGTTCGCTATTTCAATCGCTCGGGGCACGATGAGCCGGCCGCCTTCCTGGAGGATTACCAACGCTGGCAGGCACAGCTCACGGAGCAATACGGTGAGCCGGAAAGAGATGTACGCCAATGGCGGAACGACACGCTCAGGGAACAACACGGCATGGAGGGCATGGGTCTCGCCGGCGGGCAGCTCACGCTATTCACGGCCTGGGACACCGGCGAAGTGCAGATCGTCATGACCCTGCAGCGGGAGCACATGGCAATGGCCCATCAGCTGCTGTTCACTGATCCGGCAGCGGACTCGAAGGCCTCGTCGCCTTGAGGAAGCGCTGAACAATTCGCGCGCGCCTCTGACCGATCAGCGCGGGCTCACGAATCAGGCCAGCCTCTTGTGCGCCGGCACAATGACCGACGTTGGGCTTAGCGACGCTTGGTGCGTGCCAGGCGTTTGGAATTGGACGTAGCCTTGCGATGAACCGGGGCGACTCCTTTGCTCAAAACACCAAGGGCGGCATTTTGCAGTTGAGCGGTCGCGCTCAGAAAGAGTAGGACCAGACGCCGCCATACGGGTCAGGCGATGGGCGACAACCTGCGGTGCGGCGACCGAGAGTTCAGCGGTCTTTGCAGCGATGGGCCAAACCACGGATTCGGGCCAGGCATCGGCTGCAGCGCCCGCAAGACGCTCTTTTCCTGGCAGCTACTCCGCGTAAATCATCTTCCGCGTCATGCCACCGTCCACCACCCAATCCTGGCCGGTGACGAAGCCCGCCTCCGGCCCCAGGAGGAACGCGGCCAGAGCGGCAACATCCGCCGGCGTGCCCACTCGACCGGCCGGGTGCTGGGCGTGGTCCGTGGCTGGCAGCGGGTCGGCAACCTGTTCCTCCGGTGGCCGGACGTCGACCCAGCCGGGACTGATACTGTTCACCCGCACCTCGGGCCCCACGCTCACCGCCAGCGCGTGGGTGAGCGCCACCACGCCGCCCTTGCTAGCCGCGTAAGCCTCCGTGTCCGGCTCCGACTGGTGGGCGCGGCTGGAGGCGATGTTGACGATCGCCCCGCCGCTATCCCGCAGCGCGGGCAGTGCGTGCTTGGCCAGAAGAAAGGCGCCGGTGAGGTTCACCGCCAGCCACCGCTCCCAGTCGGCCCGCTCCAGGTGCTCCACGGGGCCGCTGACCGGGTTGCTGATCCCGGCATTGTTCACCAGGCCGTCCAGCCGCCCCTCCGTTTCCAGCACTGATCGGATGCCGCCCTGAACGGACTTCTCGTCGCTGACGTCCAGAGTCATCGGCCGTGCCGCAGCACCCAGGGCACGAGCCGCGGCCTCGGCGCCCGCGACATCGGCGATCACCACTCGCCCGCCATCGGCCACCAGTCGTCGCGCGATGCCAAAGCCAATACCGCGGGCGGCGCCGGTAACCAGGGTGACTTGCGGTGCTGTCATGGTGTACTCCCATCATTCGAACGCCCACCGGGGGCACGCAGGAGTCCCGGGCAGAATGTGTTGTCAGATCCCATCGCAGTCACCCGTCCAAAGTGCTCAACGACGTGCGCCCCCACGGGGGTTCACTCACCAATATCTTCGTTCCAAATGGCTGGATGCTCCTGAATGAATCGCTCCATCATCTCAATGCAGCGCGGGTCCTGCACCACGTCGATCGACACCCCACGCCCACGCAGAAGCTCCTCCTCTCCACGAAACGTGACGCTCTCACCAATCACGACGCGAGAGATGCCGTACAGGAGGATCGCCCCCGAGCACATAGCACATGGAGACAAGGTCGTGTACAAGGTGCTCCGCGCGTAGACGTCGGCTGGAAGTCGGCCCGCGTTCTCAAGGGCGTCCATCTCTCCGTGGAGGATCGCACTACCCTGTTGCACACGTCGGTTGTGACCACGGCCAATGATCCTGCCGTCGTGAACCAGAATCGAGCCTATGGGAATCCCGCCCTCTCTCAGACCGAGGGCAGCCTCGGCAATGGCCGCATCCAGATACTCGTCCATCGACCTCCTCCCGTTGGTTTGCGGCGACGTGCACGGCGACACGGCAGTGTGGGGCACTGATCAATCATTATCCTGATTAGCAACGAACGTCAGCCAGGTGGGGTACGGGGCGTCTGGCGTTGGTGTATGCTGGGGTTATATACAGTGCTTACCCCGAGGATCGCCCCATGCCCATGAACCGCATCCAGTTCCAGCCAGGCCTGTCGTTGCCCGAGTTCACCAGGCGCTTCGCCCAGGAGGCGCAGTGCGCAGCCGCCCTGGAACAAGCGCGCTGGCCCAACGGCTTTCGCTGCCCACGCTGCCACAGTGCCGCCCACGGCCGCGTGCAGGGGCGCACTCGGACGCTGTTCCAGTGCCGCGGCTGCCGGCGCCAGACCTCGCTGATCGCCGGCACCGTGATGCAGGGCACCAAGCTGCCACTGACGGTGTGGTTTCTCGCCATCTATCTCCTCAGCCAGGCCAAGACCGGGCTCTCGGCACTCGCTCTGTCGCGCCAGCTCGGTGTGAGCTACCCCACTGCCTGGCTGCTGCACCACAAGCTGATGCAGGCGATGACCGAGCGCGAGCAGCGCTACCGCCTCGACGGCCACGTGCAGCTCGACGACGCCTACCTCGGCGGCGAGCGCCGTGGCGGCAAGGCCGGCCGGGGCTCGGAGAACAAGGTTGCCTTCTTCGCGGCAGTCTCGCTCAACGCCGATGGCCATCCGCTGCGTATCCGTCTCACTCCCGTGTCGACGTTCACCACCGAGGCGGTGACGCGCTGGGCCCAGGCGAGTCTGGTGCCCGGCAGCAGCGTGTCCTCCGACGGCCTGGCGTGCTTTCGCGGCGTCACCGCCGCCGGCTGCACGCATCACCCAACCGTGGTCGCCGGGCGCAAGCCCAGAGAGCTGCCCGCGTTCCAGTGGATCAACACCGTGCTCGGTAATCTCAAAACCAGCCTCTCCGGCTGTCACCATGCTCTGGGTTTTCGCAAGTACGCCGACCGCTACCTCGCAGCGTTCGCCTATCGCTTCAACCGCCGCTTCGACCTCGCCGCCTTGCCCAAGCGGCTGCTGGTCGCCGCCGCCAACTGCGCTCCACAACCTCAGCGAATCATCCGTGCTGAGGCTCGTTGCTAATTAGGTTTCGTTTTGATGGGCGGCAGGAGTCGAGCTTAAGCGGTTGATTTGTAAAAGACTGTCGGCCGTTCGCGGCGGACGGAACGTGGGGTTTCGGGAGTCAGGCCCCAGAAACGCGCTATGTGGCGGGTCGAAGATATGCCGACTTCCAGCATGTACTTCCCTTCTTCGCCGAGACCGTCGTCTCCTCGTGAGCTGATCGGTGTGCCGTGGCCCATTCTGCGGATGATGTATTCCTCGATCACCACCCGCTTGCCCGCGTTGCACCAGACCCGCCGGGGAAACCCGTCGACCTGCTCCACCCGGGTGGGCGGCCCCTTGACCTTGTGGATCCTCTGCCATTGCCAAATGATGGATTCCGCGTTGGAGCGGTGGATGATCGTGTCCCGGCCACCATGCCAGACCGAGATCGTCGGCCAGCCACCGGCGCCCATCGAGGCCCCGCGTACAAGTGCGCCGAGCCTGCGGTCCGAAGGGCCGCCATATCCCTTCATGCGGAAGATCGCCTGCATCAGCGTGTCTGCGGTGCGGTAGGGCAGTCCGCCGATAATCGCGCCTCCCGCGAAGACTTCCGGATAGGTCGCCAGCATCACGGATGTCATGGCGCCGCCCGCGGACAGCCCCGTTATGAACACGCGCGTCGGGTCGATGGCATAATCGTCGACGACCTGCCTGATCATCTGGCGGATCGAGAGCGGCTCTCCAAGACCACGGTGGCTGTCGCCCGGCTCGAACCAGTTGAAGCCACCAAGGAGGTTGTTGATCCGCCGCTGCTCGGGAAACAGGAGCGCGACCCCACATTCCTCGGCGAGCGTCGACCAGCCCGAGCCATTGTTATAGCTCTCTGCTGACTGGCCACAACCATGCAGGACGACGACGAGCGGACCGTTATCCGGGAACCCCTCCGGGATGTATGTATTCGCGCGCAGCGACCCCGGGTCGGATCCGAATCCTGTCAGGGCGTCCAGCATTGCAATCTCCTTCTGACATCCCTCCTTCAGCAATGGTTGTCCGGAGGAACAGTTGGCTCTGATCGCGGCTGCTGCATTCTGCAGGGGCGATCAGACGACTGTTTCGCCCCCAACCATGAGGGATGCAGAAAGTTGCGTCCGTGCGTTGTCACACTGAGCGAAAATGGGACCATGATCGCGCCCAACTGGCCCAGGATCTGTCAAACATCCCACCGTAGCGTTGTTCGGGGCGGTCCAAGCCACCATCAAGAGGGCAGGGTCCGCAATTAGATCAGCGCCGCTGTGCCGCCGCGCTCTCCCTCGACGGAAGCTTCTTCTCCATGAACACGCTGAGGGGATCAGGACCGTAGGCACCGAACCGACTACGTTCCACGTAACCGAGTTGCCGATACAGCGAGAGCGCCTCGGGCTGGCTGACACCCACTTCAAGCCTGGCCACTCCCACCCCGGCCTCGACAAGTCGCTGCTCAAGCCGCGCCATGAGTGCAGCCGAGATGCCGCGCCGACGGTACGGCGCCCCCACGAACAGCCGCTTGACCTCGCCGTAGCGCCCCTCCCCGTCATCGATCACCTTTACCGCCCCACACGCTGCGAGCTCACCATCAACAAAGCATCCGAACAGAGCCACGTTCGGCCGACAAAGGTCATCCACGCTCTCAAGATGATTGCTCTCCGCCGGATAGAGCGCCGCCATGTACTGATCGGACTCTTCCAGCAAGGCCCCGACTGACGACAATCCCGGATCAATGCGCTCGATTCTCACCGGCTGCTCTCTCCGTGGCTGACTCTGGGCTAAAACTGTACCCGGCTGCGTAGCTCGTCAACCGGCCAGAGTCATTGTCGTCGGATACTCTACCCAGTCGGACGACCTGATGCGTCGCCGCTAAGCTGCGAATGCGACCCGACCAATAAACTCTTCGTAGAGAAAAAAGGTTCATCGGACTTTACCGGGAAAGGCGGCGCGGGGAGATTCTGTCGAGTCATTTCAGGACGGCTTTGGCCCCCACGCCAAGGAGATCATGGCTGACATCCCGAACTACACCGACTTGACGCCTGCCATCCAGATCAGCGAGGTCGTGGTCGGGCAGCCGTAGTGCGGCGACTGTGGTGCCAGGCGGAGGCTGCTTTTCAGGCGCTCAACGCCAGCGGCAGGGGCGCGACGTCAGGAGCGTCCCTTGACCGCATCTGTTAGACAGCCTATTACCCGGCACGGATTTCAGGCTCACACCCCCAAGTTCCGCAGTTCAGAGCCGATTTCCGGGGTTCGGAGCCGAGTCGGGTGTTTGCGGAACAATGACTTACCGGCTGAGAAGGCGTGATTTTGGCAGACCCCTGTAGTGTCACGCCGAGGCCCGCAACGGTCTACCCATAGATCTTTGGTGGTGCTAATGTCGTTCCATGTACACGCGCATCACCCGCTCCGGCGATCGCCACTATTTGCAACTCGTCGAGTCCTATCGCACCGACGCCGGCGCGGTGCGCCAGCGGGTGGTGGCCAATTTCGGGCGCCTGGACAAACTCGAGCCCAAGCATCTCGATCCACTGATCGGCGGTCTCAACCGGGCGCTGGGCCGTGCACCCACAATCGCACAAACCGTGGAGTACGACAGCGCCAAGGCCTTCGGCGATGTCTACGCCCTACATGAACTCTGGCAGGATCTCGGTTTGGGCCAGGCGATTCGCCGGGCACTTCGTTCCTCGCGGCGGCATTTCGACGCCGAGGCACTGGTGCGCGCCATGGTCTTCAACCGGCTCTGCGCACCGGACTCCAAGCTCGGGTGCCTGGAATGGCTGGAGACGGTGGCCATGCCAGGCATGCCGGAGGCGGTGACCCACGATCAGCTCCTGCGCGCCATGGATGCGCTCATGGATCGCGCTGAGGCCGTGGAGGGCTGTGTGGCGAAGCAGTTGCGCCCCATGCTCGACCAGCAGGTCTCGGTGATGTTCTACGATCTGACCACGGTGCGCATTCACGGCCATGGCGATGTTCCTGGCGATGTGCGCGCCTACGGCATGAGCAAGGACACCGGCGGTATTGCTCGCCAGTTCGTGCTCGGTGTCGTCCAGAGTGCGGACGGGTTGCCGCTGATGCACACCGTCCATGCCGGCAACGTCGCCGAGACGCGCACGCTGGAGCGGATGCTCCGCGAGGTGCTGGCGCGTTTCCCGATCGAGCGAGTGATCCTGGTCGCCGACCGGGGGTTGCTGAGTCTGGATAACGTGGCCGATCTCACCGAACTGGCTGCCACGAGTGCGCGCAAGCTGCAGTTCATCCTGGCGGCGCCGGCGCGACGCTACGCGGAACTCGGCGGCACCCTCGAGGGGATGGACTTCACCGACGGGCTGGCCGAGGGGCGTTTCGCAGGCCACCGCCTGGTGGTCGCGCACGACCCGGATCGGGCCGCCGAGCAGGCGGCGCGCCGGCGGGCGCGCATTACTGAGCTCGAGGAGTTCACTGAGAAGCTCGTCGGTAAACTCGACGCCCAGGACGAGGGAGTCAGCGAGCGCGGTCGTCGTGCCACCGACCGCGGTGCCTACAGCCGCTTCCAGCGCGCCGTAGCCGATGCGGAGCTCACCCGCTTCATCAAGGCGGACTACCATGCCGAGCGGTTCAGCTACAGCATCGACGAGGAGGCACTCGAGCGGGCGGAGGTCTTCGACGGCAAACTGGTGCTACTGACCAATGTCCCTGACTTCAGCGCCGAGGAGATCGTCACGCGCTACAAGAGTCTCGCCGATATCGAGCGCGGCTTCCGGGTGCTCAAGAGCGATCTGGAGATCGCCCCGGTCTACCACCGGCTCCCTGATCGCATCCGGGCCCATGCGCTGATCTGCTTCCTGGCGCTGGTGCTCTACCGGGTCATGCGTATGCGCCTCAAGGCCAATGGGAGCAGCACCAGTCCCAAGACGGCACTGGAACTCCTCGCCCGCATCCAGAAACACCGCGCCACCATCGGCGAGCACGTCTACACCGGCACCAGCAAGACCACCAAGGAGCAGCTTGACCTGTTCGGCGCCCTGGAGCTGCCGAAGCCCTGACAATGCGCTTGTAGTGTCATTTTCGCTTCACCCAGGTTCAGCGAATCAACGGGTTACGTCATTAGCTGCGGAACTTGGGCACACCGGACCTCAAAATTTACGGAATTTGCAATAAAGCAGAACGAATGCGCTTTATCGTGTAGAGATTTCGCCAGCTCGCTGTCGTCAGTTGCCCCTATTCGGATACTTGGCTTCAACGTTACATTCTCAAAATAGCCACTGCCGCTTTTCGTTTCAATCATTCTACCCGTAGCATTGTCTACATACTCCGTTACAGCAATTCCGGCGTTGGCGCACAGATGCAGATACCAAAGCATGTGGCATGCCGAAAGCGCACTTAGCAACAGCTCTTCCGGGTTGTAACGAGACGAGTCGCCTAGAAATGCTGGGTCTGCCGAACCGAATATTGTCGGTTTACTGCCGCACGTTATTTCGTGGTCACGCGAGAATGCGCGATGATTCCTGGTACCTTCGCCTGCATTACCTGTCCAGACAACAGTAGCGGAATAATCGTGCTCTCCTTTTTTCGACATTAATGCCCCGTCTTAATACTACTTTGTTAGATATTGCAAGTTACTGCTTTGCGGTGCATGCTGCGCCTCGTACCCTGCAACCCAACAGGGGGTGCGATGGCGATTCCACAGGCCGGCATGCAACCGCTCACAGACCTCGAGGCGTTCTTGGAGCCGTTCGGTGCGCTGCTGCGGCGTGCCGAGAGTCGGCATGCGCTGGAGCGCTACACAACCGGGCTTCTGGCGAACATCCCGCACAAGACCGCCATGGCCATGGGCGAGGCGTTGCCGGGGACCAACGGCCAGCGGCTCCAGGAGCTGCTCACGCGCACGCAGTGGGATGTCGCGGCCATGGACCGGATACGGATCGCGCATATGAGCGTTCATGCCCGCACAGGGGCCGGGGCGTTGATCTTTGATGACACGGGCCTGCCGAAGAAAGGCGACGCCTCGGTGGGCGTGGATCGGCAGTACTCGGGCACGCTCGGGCGCGTGGACAACTGCCAGGTGCTGGTGAGCAGCCACTACGTCGACCGCGCCTTCGACTGGCCGGTCAACGCCCGGCTGTATCTGCCCCGGCGCTGGTGCGACGACCCGCAGCGGCTCGCGAAGGCGCAGGTGCCGTCCGGGACGGGTTTTCAGACCAAGGGCGAGATCGCGCTGGATCTGTTCGACCAGGCCCGCGAGGCGGGCCTGGCGGTCGGCGCGGTGGTGGCTGATGCGGGCTACGGCGATCAGGGGGCGTTTCTCGACGGGCTTGAGCAGCGTGACCAGCCGTATGCGGTGGCTGTGGCGCGGCGAGTGCACTTCCGGGATGCCGTGCAGGTTGCCGCCGACCCCGGCGACCCACCGCCTCCGCCCCGGCAAGGCCGGGGGCGGCCCCGCAAGGCAAGCCGGCTCGAAGAGCGTGTCGAGAAGCAAAGCGCCGAGGCGCTGGTGGCCGCCCAGCCGGAGCGCGCCTGGCGCCGGGTGGCCTGGCGTCAGGGCCATAAAGGGGCGCTGACCCGGGAGTTCGTGTCCATCCCCGTCCATCGCAGCGGATGGCGTGGCAAGCATCTGCCCAGTCGCGGCGTGCTCATCGGCGAGCGCCCCTGCCCAGGGCATCGGGGCGATGTGAAGTACTACTTCGCCTGGGGTCTCGACGCCATGCGTCTGCCCGAGCTGGTGGCACTCATTCACGTGCGCTGGGCGATCGAGCGCTTCTACCAGGACGCCAAGGGCGAGCTTGGGCTCGACGACTACGAGGGCCGCCGCTGGCCGGGACTGCACCGGCACGTGGCGCTGGTCATGCTCGCGCACAGCTACCTCGCCCTGCAGCGCGCTTATGGGCCTTTCCATGACGCACCACCCGATGAGGCTGCCTCGCCGCAGGCAGCCCCCGGCCCCGGGGGTTTCCCCCCCACGGACACGCACGAGCATCACCGCCCTGCGGCGCCGTGTGCTGGAGGCCTTGTTTGAGCAAGTCGTCATCGAGGCGTCTCGGGCTCGTGATGGTCCATAAATAACAAAGTAGTACTAAAAGTAGACACCAATAATGGTGTGTTAAAACACGCCGCTTCTGGTGTGTAACGCTCGGTCTCTTGCCTTCGGACCGCGTCACAGGTAGCTTCTTCTGGGTTTACACGCCGACAACCGCAGGGAGCATAGACGCCATGGATCAGGCGCCGAAGCTCTTGGACCAGGTCCGGGAGCGCATTCGATTCAAGCACTACAGCATCCGCACGGAGCGGGCCTACGTTCAGTGGATTCGCCGCTTTATTCTCTTCCATGGCAAGCGCCACCCAACCACAATGGGGGCGCCGGAGGTGCAGGCCTTTCTGACGCATCTGGCAACGAACGGCGACGTTGCCGCCTCGACCCAGAACCAGGCATTCAGCGCTCTGCTTTTCCTCTACCGGAATGTGCTCGGCCAGCAGCTTGAGGCCGTTGCCAGCGTGGAGCGAGCGAAAAAGCCGGAGCGGCTGCCCACTGTTCACACGCGGAGCCCGCTCGACATGGCGTGACGGTGGAGGCTTCCGGCTGGTGTGTTGGCCTGGGTCCATGGCGCGGTTCTCGTGTGTAGCCCTATTGCGGCGGTAGCGAAATTCCGGCCCTGTGCCAAACAATCGGTCTGTTGGTGTCACGTTCGGCCTCTCTAAAAACGAAACCCCGGCACCTTGCGATGACCGGGGTTCGTCATTCCTGCCACAGTGCGGCCTACCTTAGCCGCACTTGCTATCGCCGCAGTTCAGGCACGTCATGCAGCCGTCCATCTGCACCATGGCCTTGACGTTGCACTTGCCGCAGAGGGCGGAGTTGGCGGGGAAGTCGCCTTCCTCCGGGGCCTCCGCGGCGGCGGCGTCCAGGGCCGGGTTATGGCCGGCGAACTCGGCCTTCTTCTTGTCGATGAAGGCCTTCTGGTGCTCGTCCATTTCCTCGGGCTCGATCATGCCGATCTTCTTCAGGTGCGTCTCGATGACGTCTCCCAGCTCGGCCACCAGGGAGGGCATGAAGCGCCCGCCCTTCTTGAAGTAGCCGCCGCGCGGGTCGAACACGGAGCGCAGCTCTTCCACCAGGAAGGTGCAGTCGCCGCCCTTGCGGAACACCGAGGAGATGATCCGCGTGAGCGCCACGATCCACTGGAAGTGGTCCATGTTCTTGGAGTTGATGAAGATCTCGAACGGCCGCCGGATCTCGTGATCCGTGCCGGGGTTGAGCACGATGTCGTTGATGGTGACGTACAGCGCGTGCTCGGACAGCGGCGTCTTGATCTTGTAGGTGCTGCCCTCGAGCTCGTTGGGCCGTTGCACCGACTCGTGCATGTGCTCGATGTCTTCAGCGTTGGCGGCCTGGCCCGGAGCGGGGGCGTTGTTCTTCGCCTGCTCGTCCTCGGGCTTGGCCACTTCGTAGCCCACGATGGGCTTGTCGATCTTGATAGCCATGGTACTCATCCTCCGTGGGCTCAGAACTTGCCGTAGTAGCCTTCTTTCAGGGCGTCGTAGAGGTTGGCGGCGGTGTGCATCTCGCCGTCGTACTCGATTTCGTCACCGCCCTGCGCTTCGACGGTGGTGCCGTCGGCCAGTTCGAAGCGGTAGGTGGTGTTGGCAAGGTCTTCTTCCTTCACCAGCACGCCCTGGAACGCTTCCGGGTTGAAGCGGAAAGTGGTGCAGCCCTTGAGCCCCTGTTCGTAGGCGTAGAGGTAGATGTCCTTGAAGTCCTCGTAGGGGTAGTCCGTGGGCACGTTGGCCGTCTTGGAGATGGAGGAGTCCACCCACTTCTGGGCCGCGCCCTGGATGTCCACGTGCTGCTTGGGCGTGACATCATCGGCGGTGATGAAGTAATCCGGCAGGCCGGCGCTGTCGGCATCCGCCGCCTGGGGCAGGCCCTCGGCGTCGATGAAGGAGCGGTAGGCCAGCAGCTCGAAGCTGAACACGTCCACCTTCTCTTTCGACTTGCGCCCTTCGCGGATCACGTTGCGGTAGTAGTGGTGCGCAAAGCTGGGCTCGATGCCGTTGCTCGCGTTGTTGGCCAGGGACAGGGAGATGGTGCCGGTGGGCGCGATGGAGCTGTGGTGGGTGAAACGCGCGCCCTTCTCGACGATGGCGTCCACGGTCTCCGGATCGGCGTCGGCGACCTTCTCCATGTACTGGCTGTAGCGGGCCATGAGCACGCGGCCCTTGACCTGGTCGCCCACCTTGTAGCCGTCCTCGGCCATGCGCGGACGCTTGGCCAGCATCTCGGCGGTGACGGTGAAGTCCTCGTCCATGATCGGCGCCGGGCCCTTCTCGTCGGCCAGATCCACGGCGGTGCGCCAGCCCTGCAGGGCCATCTGCTTGGACGCTTCCTCTGTGAAGGCCACGGAGTCGGCATCGCCGTACTTCATGCGCAGCATGGTCACCGTGGAGCCCAGGCCCAGGAAGCCCATGCCGTGACGGCGCTTGCGCATGATCTCCTTCTGCTGCTCGGGCAGGGGCAGGCCGTTGACCTCCACCACGTTGTCCAGCATGCGGGTGAAGATGGCCACCACGTCGCGGTAGGTATCCCAGTCGAAGTGGGCGTTCTCGGTGAACGGCTCACGCACGAACTTGGTGAGGTTCACGGAGCCAAGGAGGCATGCGCCGTAGGGCGGCAAGGGCTGTTCGCCGCAGGGGTTAGTCGCCCGGATGTCTTCGTCGAACCAGTTGTTGTTCATCTCGTTGACGCGGTCAATGAGGATGAAGCCCGGTTCGGCGAAGTCGTAGGTGGAGGTCATGATCATGTCCCAAAGGCGCTTCGCTTTCACGGTGCGCTCGATGCGGCAGGCGACCAGGCCGTCATCGTTGACCACGTAACCTTCCTTGCGCGGCCAGTAGCGCCAGCGGATGACGCTGGGGTCGTTGACGTCGATGCCGTCCACTTCCACTTCGCGCGGGCTCACCGGGAAGGCCAGCGGCCAGTCGGCGTCGTTGCGTACGGCCTCGATGAACTCGTCGGTGATCAGCAGCGACAGGTTGAACTGGCGCAGCCGGCCGTCTTCGCGCTTGGCGCGGATGAAGTCGAGCACGTCCGGGTGGCCCACGTCGAAGGTGGCCATCTGCGCGCCGCGGCGGCCGCCGGCGCTGGAGACGGTGAAGCACATGCGGTCGTAGATATCCATGAACGACAGGGCGCCGCTGGTGTAGGCGCCGGCGCCGGAGACGTAGGCGCCCTTGTGCCGCAAAGTGGAGAATTCGTAGCCGATGCCGCAGTTGTGGATGACCATCAGGCCTGCTTCACCGGCCACGTAGTTGTGGTGCTCCTCGACGGTGAAGTCATAGAACGTCTCGCCGACATCCAGCTCCCGATTGATCTCGTCCACAGGACGAAGCGTACGGGCCAGATCAATCCATTCGGCCAGATGCGGGAAGCGCTCTCGCCAGCGTTCCAGCCAGATCCTGCTAACCACGGAACGGCGATGGTAGCCGTGATAGAAACCGAGGTTTTGGCGCTCCTTATGCCCAATGTTCCCGGCTTCCCGCTCCAGACCACAACGCAGCCCATAGGGCATCACGTAGCGGTCGTACTGCCCGGACTGGGAGCCGTGCTCGGCAATGCGCCTGCGCTTGCCGGTATCGGCCATGAAAGCGACAACCTGCCCCAGGAAATCCGAATCGGAGATCTTGAGCATCGCGCCCCCGGAATCGCGGACCGGGTTGCCTCGGTAGGTATGCTCACGAGGCTTACGCAGCGTGATTCCGCCATGGACGCCAAACAGCCCAAGAAGCTGCTGAAGCTGCTCGGCGAACGCTACGTTCTGGGTGGCAATGGTGACACTGCCCCGCTCTTTCGACACCGTGCCATCGGTATCGATCAGACCCGCGAGAAACGGCAGGAAGTGCGTTTGCGGATTCTCGGCAACCCAGGACGGCACACGGAGTGCGCCGGTCTTGCTGCCGATCTGGTGGTCGATGAATTCTGCGGCACCACTCGCTTCGAAACTGGCGACGGTGTAGTCCCACACCGGTGTGCCATTCTCCGTGGCAGTTGGTACGACCTGAGCACGGGACCCGCAGAATGCGCGGAAAAATTCCGCATAGCGTTCCACCACTTCCTTTTCGGCTGCGCGGATCTTGAAGATGAATCGCTTGCCTGCGGCCTGCGCCTTTTCCTTCCAGACGGTGCGTGTCGACTTGTATTCGTACCTCTTTTCGTAGGCACTACCGTCGCCCAGATGCGCTCCCGCAAACCAAGCCTGCATGGCCGTCGCGGAGTCCGCCGTCCACGCCATGGTGTAATGGACCAGCGCATCGTCCGGCCTGACCTCGTCCGCGCGGACGTACACCGCACGATCATCCCGGTAAACCAGGACCGGGTGCTTGATGGACGTCTTCAGGGAAGCCCCGTTGGAGCGAATCTCGATGTTCTCGGAGCGAGGCACATGGGTGACCATGTGCTCCTCAATGGCGCGCATCTCGAAACGCCCGGTGTCACGGTCGTAACACAGCATCTGCTGATGCTTCTCATCCACGGCGCGCTTCGCGGTCACCGCTCCCTTTTCGGTCACGACTGTCGTGTCGGGAGCAACGCAGCCGGCCTTCAGCGTCAGGCCCGCCTCATGCACCTTCTGCAGGATGTCGTCCATGGAGTCGCCGACGGTGCCGGAGACGGTGCAGTTGATGGTGCTGGTGGCCGGCTTGTGCTCCTGGGCGCCGGCGTTGGAGGTGATGCGGCCGGCGGGGATCGCGCCCTGGCGCAGCGCCCAGACGAACTTCTCGTACCACTCGTGGCGCTTGGCCTCGGTCTCTTCCACCTGGGCCAGGGACCAGGCCACGCGCTTGTAGGTGTCGTCGACGGTTTCGTCGATGACACGGCCGTCCTTCGCCTTCAGGCGGTACTTCTTGTCCCAGATGTCCCAGGATGCGCTCTGGATGGCGATCTCTGTGACGTCCTTCGGCAGATCCCGTGCCTCGGCTGCATCGGTCATTCGTGGGCTCCCCTGTTGGTCTTTTTGAGATCAGGAACTTGGCCTATCTATCCACAGGCTGTTCCACAACATGTCTACAGGTTTTTCCAGAAAACCCCAATATCTTGGGGTGGAATGTCGCTCATGGTAGAACATACGGTGGTCAAGTCAACGGTTGACTTGCCCGAATGCACAACTCGATCACTATATATATGAACAGTATAACGGCTACCAGAGATCCACGGGAACGGTGCCCGAGCGGCCATAGAGCTGCTCCGGGTCGTAGCCGAGGAAACGCAGGATTTCGTTCTCCCGCTGCAGGGCATCGCGGTAGCCGAGATCGATGAGGGCGCGGGTGAAACCGCGTTCGAACAGGAGATAGCTGGCAATGGTGGAGCCGGCGCCGGTGGTGGCACCGCTGCCACGGAGGAAGAAGCGCAGGCTGCGGGGCAGTTCGTGGGCGTGGGCGGCGGCGATGTCGTCCAGCTCCTCGCTGGGCGAGATGTGCAGGGCCTGAATATGGCGCAGGTCCGGGCCTTCCCGGCGGCGGGCCTTCTCCGGGATGTACTCCAGCGTTCGGTTGACGCGCTCCAGGCGCTCCAGGTCGCCTTCGAGCATGTCGATGAAGGCGGAGTCCAGCACATGGCCGAGGATCTCGGCGACGCTGGGGTAGCGCTGCGGTACCTGCTCGTCCCCCGCCACACCCACCCGGCCGCTGACGCCGATGACCAGCACCCGGTCGGCGCCCATGTGCAGGGCCGGGCTGATGGGGGCGAGCTGGCGCACGGAGCCGTCACCGTAGAAGTTGTCGCCGATGCGCACTGCCGGGAACACCACCGGAATGGCGCTGGAAGCCAGCAGGTGCTGCAGCCCGAGCTGGGTGCGTACCCCCACCCGCCGGGCCCGACCCCATTCGGGGATGCTCTGGTGGCCCTGGAAGAAGGAGACGGACTCGCCGCCGGTGTAGCGCGAGGCGGTGATGCTGAGCCCGCGCAGATCACCGCTGGCGATGGCCTGCTCCAGCCGCTGAAAGCGCAGCACCTGGCCCAGGAGCTCCCGCAGGGGGCGGTTGTCCAGCAGGGACACCGGGTTGTGAGCGCCGACCCCGCCAAGGAACAGGGCGCTCAACCATTTCAGGGCCCGCCGGGACACGCCCCAGGCATCCGTGCGGTAGACCTGTTCGGCGCGGAACCCCGACCACACCGCTTCCAGGCCGCGGACCCCCTGGCCGAAGTGGGTGGCGTGGGTGGCAATGGCGGCGGCGTTGATGGCGCCGGCAGAGGTGCCGCAGATCACCGGGAACGGGTTGGGTGCGCCGTGGGGCAATAGCCGCCGGATGGCTTTGAGCACACCCACCTGATAGGCGGCGCGGGCGCCGCCGCCGGAGAGAATCAACCCTGCACAGGGAGCACTGCCTTCCTGGCTCATGCCGTCAGGTCCGCCGCCTCCACGATGTGCACGCCGGCGGCCTTGAGCGCCTGCTGGCACGCCTGGTCGTTGTCGTGGGTCACCGGCCGGGTGAGGTCCCAGATGAAGCCGGCGTGGAAGCCGGCGTCGACGGCGTCCTGCGCGGTCCACTGCACGCAGACATCCCGGGCCAGGCCGCAGACCAGCACGGTGTGCACGCCACGCTCGCGCAGGTAACCGGCCAGCCCGGTGGGCGGACGCTTGCCGTCCGGACCCCAGTTGTTGCGGAAACCACTGTAGGAGTCCACCTGCGGGTCGCAGCCCTTGCGCAGGATGAGGTCCACGTGGTCCCACGGCAGGCTCGGCGCCAGTTCGGCGCCGGCGGTGCCCTGGACGCAGTGATCGGGCCAGAGCACCTGGTCGTGGCCGTGGAGTTCGATGGTATCGAACGGATCCCGGCCCGCGTGGGAGCTGGCGAAGGAAACGTGCCCGGCCGGGTGCCAGTCCTGGGTGGCGACCAGGACGCCACAGGGCGGGGCCTGCATGAGTTCGCGCACCCCGGGGATGATGGCGTCACCATCGGCGGTGGCGAGCGGGCCGGCGTTCATGAAGTCCGGCTGGATGTCCACCAGCAGCAGTGCCGTGTGGTCGGGGTCGTTGAGCAGCTCGTGCCGTGCCATGCATCGCCCTCCTTCGGAGATGATGCGGTCCGTCGTCGGTGGGGTGTTCCTATGGGTGAGTATCAGGGTGGTGGGAAGAGGTCACAAGGGGGCGGGGCGGTGTGTGGGGACGAAGTGTCAGGGTGATGTCGCGACTGACGTCGCTCCCGCGCGGGACCGGACAGTAGGGTGCATCTTGATGCACCGTGACGGCCGCGGATGGACCACCGCGGCCGGCCTGTCGGGGACGGTGCATCAAGATGCACCCTACGTGTGCCATCGGCAATGTCGGGGACTACGTCTTCATCTCACCGGCTTCACCGCCAGCGGGTTCCAGCTCTGGGTGACGGGCATGACCTCGAGGCTGTTGACGTTGACCCGGGCCGGGAGGCTGGTGACCCACCAGATGATCTCGGCAATGTCCTCGGGGAGCATGGGGTCGTTGCCTTCGTAGAGGCTGTCCGCCTTGTCCTGGTCGCCGCGGAAGCGCACCACGGAGAACTCGGTCTCGCACAGGCCGGGCTCCAAGTTGGTGACGCGCACGCGAGTGCCCTGGAGGTCGGAGCGCATGGCGCGGCTGAACTGCTGCACGAACGCCTTGGTGCCGCAGTAGACATTGCCGCCGGGGTAGGGCCAGTTGCCGGCCACGGAACCAAGGTTCACCACGTGGCCGCGGTTGCGCTCCACCATCCCGGGAAGAATGCAGCGGGTGGCGCAGAGAAGGCCCTTGATGTTGGTGTCCACCATGGTCTCCCACTCGTCCATGCTGCACTCGTGGGCGGGCTCGCGGCCAAGAGCCAGGCCGGCGTTGTTGACCAGCACGTCCACGTCGGCAAACGCCTCGGGCAGACTGGTCATGGCCTGCTCGGTGGCGGCGCGGTCGCTGATGTCGAACTGCAGGGTGTGCACCCGCTCGGGGCCGCCGAGCTGCTCCTGCATGGCCTGCAGCCGGTCCCCGCGGCGGCCTGTGATGATGACCTTCCAGCCCTGCTCGCTGAAGCGCTGCGCGGTGGCGGCGCCGAAACCGGATGTGCCCCCGGTGATGAGAATGGTGCCCGTCATGATGATCCTCCGCATGTGGTCGACCCGGGTCATTCTTGCACAGGAACCGTCCCCCGGCCTTCCCCGTCGCCGGACGTTGATCCACATCAAGCGCCTGCGCGATCCAGACTGGCAGTCTGGGCGGATACAACCGGAGGATGCCCGATGACAGATACCCTGGAGACGCTGCAGACGCTGGTCCGCGCCCTTGAGGACGGCGATCAACGTCACGCCATTCGCGCACTGACGCGGGATGAACTGATCTCCTGGCGGTATCGTGAACTGGGCTTCACCAGCCAGTGCCTGTCCGCCGGGCTGGCGCGGGCGGGCATCACCCGGGGCGAACCGGTGGGCTTGCTGGCCCCCAATTCCGCCGAGTGGATGGTCGCCTGCCTGGCCATTCTCGATGCCGGGGCCGTGGTCACCCCGCTGGACACCCAGATGCCGGCGACGGAACTCACCCACGCCATTCAGGACAGCGGCATTCGCCATGTCTTCACCGCCGGCGAAGCAGCCCGGCGGCTGGAGGAGTTGCAACTGGATGCGCCGCCCAGGGCCATTCACCTGGATGCAGCGCCGGACGCTCCCGAGGGCTGGCGCGCCTGGTGTGCGGACCGCCCGGAACCGGACCGCCTTCCCTCGATCACCGCAGCGGACCAGGCTGCGCTGTTCTATACCTCCGGCACCACGGGCCCGCCCAAGGGCGTCCCGCTCACCCACGGCAACATTGCCGCCAACGCGGGCGGGCTGCTGGGCGTGGAAGTGGGCCGCCCGGATGACCGCATTCTCGTCCCGCTTCCCTTTCACCACGTGTACCCCTTCACCATCGGCATCATCGTGGTTCTGGCCCTGGGCGCCACCACGGTGCTGCCGCATTCGGTGCTGGGCCCCCAGATTGTCCGCGCCATGCGTGAAGGGGACGCCACGGTGCTTCTCGGCGTACCCCGCCTCTACCAGGCGCTGGATGCCGCAATCCACAATCGCGTCGCAGAGAGGGGCAAGATCCCGCGACTGCTTTTCCAGGGCATGCTGCGGGGCTCCCGCCTGGCACGGCGGTATCTGGGCTGGCGCGCGGGACCGTTGCTGTTTCGCGGCCTGCACAAGCGCATGGCGCCGTCCCTGCGCCTGGTGGTAGCCGGCGGAGCCGCTCTGGATGCCGATCTGGCCGAGCGCCTGCAGGCGCTGGGCTGGGAGGTGGGTACCGGTTACGGGCTGACGGAGACCTCGCCCATCCTGACCTACAATCCACCAGAGAAAGTGCGGATCGGCTCCGCCGGCCTGCCCCTGCCCGGAGTCGACCTCCGGGTGGCCACCCCGGACGAACAGGGTCTGGGTGAGGTCCAGGCGCGGGGTCCGAACGTGTTCGCCGGCTACTGGAAGCTCCCGGACAAGACCGCCCGGGCCTTCACCGAAGACGGCTACTACCGCACCGGGGATCTCGGCCGGTTCGATGCCGACGGTTACCTCTATCTGGAGGGGCGGGCCTCGGAGATGATCGTGCTGCCCGGGGGCGAGAACATCGACCCGGAACGGGTGGAACATGCCCTTGTGGCCGTGGACGGCATCCGTGACGCCGGCGTGCTAGAGCACGAAGGGCGCCTGGCCGCCGTGCTGCATCCGGAGCAGAGTGTCATCCGCGGCCTGGATGCAGAACAGGTAGAGGCCCGCATGCAGCAAGCCCTGGGCGAGGCCAACGGCGCCCTGCCCAGCCACCACCAGGTCGGCCACTACCGCGTCAGCCCCGACCCTCTGCCGCGAACCCGCCTGGGCAAGCTGCGGCGGCACAAGCTGCGCGAGCGTTTCACTGAACTTGCCCGGGGTGATCTACAGGCTGCGCTGGCCCCCGGCCCGTTGCCCGAAGAGCAGATGGCCGGCGAAGACCAGCAACTGCTGCAGATCGGCGTGGTCCGGCGCGTGTGGAACAACCTGGCCGAGCACTTCCGGGACCGGCGCCTGACCCCTGACAGCAGCATGCACCTGGACCTCGGTGTCGACTCCCTGGGCTGGGTGGATCTCACCCTGGAACTGCGGGAGCGCTGCGGCGTGCTGCTGGCCGAAGAGGCCCTCGCCCGCATCGAAACGGTCCGCGATCTGCTGCGGGAGGTGGCCGAGGCCGAGGAAGCCGCCGCCACAGGCACCACCCTGGAGGAGCAACTGCGCCAGCCCGAGTTGCTCCTGAACGAGACACAGCTAGCGCTGCTCGAACCGCAACGCCGGCATGAGCGCCTAACCGGACAGGTGCTGCTGACCATGGATCGGGCGCTCATGCGGGCCTGGTTCCGGCTGCGCGTGCACCCGGAGGTTCCGGACCTCCCCGACGGCCCGTTGGTCCTGGTGCCGAACCACCAGAGCGCGCTGGATGCCCTGGCGCTGGCAGCCGCGCTGCCGCAATCCATGGTGCCGCGCTTCTATTGGGGTGGCTGGACCGGCATCATGTTCAGTTCGGCGATCCGGCGCTGGCTGAGCCGCTGCACCAACGTCCTGCCCGTGGACCCCTACGGCGGTCCGGCCACGGCGCTTGGGCTGGCGGCCGCCGCCCTGGGCCGGGGACACAGCCTCACCTGGTTCGCCGAGGGTGGCCGCTCCCCCGACGGGCAGCTGCAACCCTTCCAGCCGGGCATCGGGCTGTTGCTTCGATCCCAGGCGGCCGTTGCCGTACCCGTGCACATCCACGGCACCTACGCCGCCATGCCGCCCAGGCACCGCTGGCCGCGCCGCCATCCCGTCACCGTCACCTTCGGCACCCCGGCCACCGTGGAGGAGTTGGAGCAGGAAGGGACCGGGGACCAGCCCCAGGAGCGGATCGCCCGCGCCTTGCAACAGCGCGTCGCGGCCATGGCAGAGGAATCCGGCAACGCCTCTTGACTGATAACTTGTCGACGGAATTTCCGCCCCTGAACCGGTATGGTTCGAACCTTCGACTCCCGAGACACGAATAAGAATTCCATATCAGGGGCGGGAATGGTGCCGGATACCAGTGCCAGCAGCCGGATCGACGAGCTCCGCCGCGTTGCCCTGAGCAAGCGGCGCGTCTACTCGTGGACGCTGGTCTGCGCCGCAGCGATCGTTCTCCTGAGCTGGTGGTTCCGCTCTCCAGAGGACTTGTTCCTGGCCTACGTCTACCCCGCCGTTGCCGTGGCATGCATGGTCCTGCTGGTGCCGTTGTGGCGGCGCACAGTACCCATGCGCAGCATGGAAATGCTGCTGCTGGGCTTCGGCACGGCCGTGGTTCTCAGCCGTCTGGCGTGGCATTTTCACAGCCCGGGGAGCATCGAGGAGCGGCTTCTGGACCTCATCGGCGGCCATTACTGGGCCGTGGCACTGCTCATCGTCGCCACCGTCGGCATTCTCGACCGGCACCGCGGCCTCCTCTTCGGGCTGCTGATCATCACGGCCTCGGCCATCCTGGCGGGATCGGGGCTGCTCGTGGAGGCGAGCCATGCACTGGTCGCCGGCGAGACGGTCATGAAGCTGGTGCGGGTTCACATCTTCCTGCTGGCGATGCTGGCACTGGTGGCCTCCGTCGCCCTGCTGCGGGACCAACTCCGCAGCGCCATGGCCCGGGCGGAGAGCTGGCAGCGCTGGGCCAACACCGACCCGCTCACCGGGCTTGCCAACCGCCGGGCCGGCGAGCACTTCCTGCAGGAGCAGACGGCCCGGGCCACCGAGGACGCCAGCCCCCTGTCGGTATTGCTGCTGGACATCGACCGGTTCAAACGCATCAACGACACCAAAGGTCATGCCGTGGGCGATGCAGTCCTTGTGGACGTTGCAGCGAGGCTCGCGGAAGGCGTGCGCCAGGAGGATCTGGTAACACGCTGGGGTGGTGAGGAATTCCTGATCATAGCCCCCAGTGCGGACACCCACGAAGCCAGCCGCATCGGTGAGCGCATAAGGCGGGCGGTGGAACAGCAGCCGCTGGCGGGGGTGCAATGCTCGGTCACCGCCGGTATCGCCCAACACCGCCACGGCGAGCAACCCCACCAGTTGGTGAGCCGCGCTGACACCTGCCTGTACCAGGGCAAGACGACCGGACGGAACCGGGTCGTGGCCGCCCTTGAAGGGGAGGCCGGCACCGACAGGGCGGCGGGCATCGATCCGGAGCCAGCAGTGGTGACGGCCGACTCCCGCTAGCACCCCGCCGGTGCAACATCAGGCCGGCTCCCGTGCCCGCTCGTCCGCCTCCAGCGCATGGAGATCATGGCTCACCGCGTTGGTGGAGCGGGCGAAGCGGGCGAACAGGTCGTAGAGAACCGGAGTCAGGAACAGCGTCAGCAGGGTGGCGAAGCTCAACCCCCCAATGATGACGATACCGATGGCGCCGCGGCTCTCGGCACCGGCGCCGGTGGAGAGCACCAGCGGCAGGGCGCCGAACACCGTGGATACCGCCGTCATCAGGATGGGCCGGAAGCGCAGGGTGGCACCTTCGAGGATCGCCTCGCGCACGGTGCGGCCCTGGTCCCGGAGCTGGTTGGCGAACTCCACCATGAGAATGCCGTTTTTCGCCATCAGGCCGATGAGCAGGATCATGCCGATCTGGCTGTAGATGTTCAGACTGATGCCGGTGAAGAACAGCGCGCCCAGCGCCCCGGTCACCGCCAGCGGCACCGAGACCATGATGATGGCCGGGTGGATGAAGCTCTCGAACTGCGCCGCCAGCACCAGGAACACTACCAGCAGCGCCAGTGCGAAGGTGATGTAGATGGCGTCGGAGGTCTCCATGAACTCCTGGGACTGCCCCAGATAGCTGATCTGCGCCTCGTCGGGCAGTTCCTCGCCGGCGATGCGCTGCAGGTACTCCAGGGCACTGCCCAGGTCGTACCCCTCGGCCAGGGACGCCTCAATGGTGACCGATGGCAGGCGGTTGACCCGGGTGAGCACCGGCGGCGAGCCGATCTCCTCCAGACTGAGCAGGCTGGACAGCGGGATCAGGCTGTCGCTGTTGCCACCCCGCACGAAGATGTTCTCCAGGTCCTGCGGCGAGGCGCGGTCGGCGTCCTCGGCCTGGAGGATGACGTCGTACTCGCGCCCCCGGTCCAGGTAACTGGTGACCTGCCGCGAGGCAAGCATGGTCTGCAGGGTGCGCCCCACGTCCTCGACGCCGACGTCCAGGTCCGCCGCCAGCTCGCGGTTGATGCTGACGTTGAGCTGCGGCCGGGTCTCCTCGTAGTCGGCATCCAGGCCCTGGAGGTCCGGGTTCTCCCGGGCACGCTCGAGGATGCGTTCACTCCATTCGCCGAGCTGATCATAGGTGGAGCCGCCGATGACGAACTGCACCGGCTGCTGGAAGCTGCTCTGGCCAAGCCCGGGCGGGTTCACGGCGAAGGCACGGATGCCGGGGATCTCGTTGAGCTGCGGCCGGATTTCCTGGGCGATCTCCTGCTGCGAGCGCTCCCGCTCGTCCCAGGGCGTCAGGCCGAGAATGGTGAAGGCACTGTCCACCCGGCCGCGGAAGCCGATAATGGAGAACACGCGCCACGCTTCGCCCTGCTCCACGTACTGCTCGAGCATGTCCTCGATCTGCCGCACCTGCTCGTCGGTGTAGGCAGAGGTGGAGCCCTGCGGCGCACTGCCGGGGATGATGATGACGCTGCGATCCTCCGTGGGCGTGAGCTCCTGCGGCAGCACCTGGAACAGCTGCAATGCCATCAGCGCCGCCGCCGCGCACGCCGCAAGCACCACCAGCGGCATGGCCAGGGCCCGCTTGAGCACGGCCTGATAGCCGTTGGTCAGCCCGGCAAAGAACCGCTCCGTGGCCCGGTGCAGACGCCCTTCGCCGGTGGGCGGTCGCAGCCACTTGGAACACAGCACCGGCGCCAGAGTGAGCGCAACGATACTGGAGAAGGCCACCGCCGCCGCCAGGACCAGGCCGAACTCGGTGAACAGCCGCCCGACATTGCCTTCCATGAAGGCAATGGGCACGAACACGGCAATCAGCGTCAACGTGGTGGCGACGATGGCGAAACCGACCTGGCGCGCGCCTCGGTAGGCAGCCAGCAGGGGGGGCTCGCCGTCGTCGATCCGTCGCTGGACGTTCTCCAGCATGACGATGGCGTCGTCCACCACCAGCCCGATGGCCAGGATCAGCGCCAGCAAGGTGAGCACGTTCACGGAGAAGCCCAGCGGCGCCATCACCGAGAACGCGCCGATCACGGCCACGGGGATGGTCACCGCCGGTATGAAGGTGGCGCGGAAGGAGCGCAGGAACACGAAGATCACCAGCACCACCAGCGACACGGCAATGCTCAGGGTGATCAGCACCTCGCGGATGGACTCGCGGATGAAGACCGACTCGTCGTAGCTGACCTGGATGTCCACACCCTCGGGCAGCGTCGGCCGGATGCGCTCCAGCTCCTCCTGCACGGCGTCGGAGACCGTGATCACGTTGGCCTGGGACTGGCGGATGATGCCCAGCCCTACCGCCGGCACGCGGTTGTTGCGCAGCACGGCGCGATCGTCCTCCACGCCGCGCTCCACACGCGCCACCTCGCCAAGCCGGATGGGTACGTCACCCTGGTAACGCAGCACCAGGTTCTCGAACTCGCCGGGCTCGCTCAGCCGGGTGTCGGTGCGCACGGTGAGGTCCCGCATCAGGGACTCGACGCGGCCGGCGGGCAATTCCACGTTGTTCCGCCGCAGGGCGTTCTCGACCTCGTCCACGGTGACATTGCGCGCGGCCATGGCCTGGCGGTCCAGCCACACGCGCATGGCGTAGCGTCGCTGGCCGCCGATGCGTATGTCCGCCACGCCTTCCAGCACCGACAGCCGCTCCTCCACCTGGCGCTCGATGAGGTCGCTCATCTCCGCGGGGTCCAGGCGGTCGGAGGTCATGGCCAGCCACATCATCGGCCGGGCGTCGGCCTCGGTCTTGGTGACCACCGGCGCCTCGGCGTCATCGGGCAGGTTGTCGGCAATGCGGGCGATGGCGTCGCGAACGTCATTGGCGGCGTTATCGATGTCGCGGCCGAGCTCGAACTCGACGGTGGTCTCACCGCGGCCATCCCGGCTTTCGGAGTTCATTGAACGGATGCCGTCCACGCGGCTGATGGCACCCTCGATGCGCTCGGTAATCTCGGTGTCGATCACCTGCGGTGCGGCGCCCACGTATTCGGTGGTCACGGAGATGATGGGCGGATCGATGTTGGGGTACTCGCGCACCGGCAACTGCGTCAGCGAGGCGATGCCAAGCACCACGATCAGCAGGCTGACCACGGTGGCCAGTACCGGCCGGCGTACGGAAATGTCCGAAATGATCATCGTACGTCCTCCGGGCCGGCACCATTACCGGGCTGCGAGATCGCCATCGGCATCCTCCTCCAGCAGCCGGACCTCACGGCCATCGCGCACGCGCTGCAGACCGCGCACCACGACCCGGTCCCCGTGTTCGACATCGCCGACAACTTCCACGCGGCCGTCCATGCGCCGGCCGGTGGAAACCTCCAGCCGGCGCGCGGTCGCGTCCTCGATGACGAACACGAAGCTGCCGCGCCCCTCCTGTAACAGCGCCTCCTCGGGAACCATGACTGCTTCGCGTTCCTCCAGGACCAGGCGTGCGGTGAGGAACATGCCGGCGCGCAGGCGCCGCTCTTCGTTGTCGAACTCGGCCTGGACGCGCACGGTGCGGGTGATGGGATCAACCCGCGAACCGGTCCGCGTGACAGTGCCCTCGAACACGCGATCACCGAAACCGAGACTGCGCGCCTCAACGGTGAGGCCCGGCACCAGGCCGGCGAGGAAACGCTCGGGGACGGCGAAATCCAGCCGCACCACGGACAGGTCATCCAGGGTGGTCAGCTCGGTTCCCGGCTCCACGTAGGCCCCCGGGCTGACTTCACGCAACCCCACCACACCATCGAAGGGCGCGCGGATGGTGCGATCCCGAACTCGGCTCTCCGCCACTTCCACGCGCGCCTCGGCCACCTCCAGGGCCGCACGGCGCTCATCTACCTCGGATTCGGGGACATCGCGGTTCTCGTACAGTGCCGCGGCCCGCCGGTACTTCGATCTGGCGTCATCCCGCTCGGCAATGGCTTCCCGCAGGTCGGCCCGTTCGCGCACCTGGTCCAGGATGAACAGGGGCTCGCCCTGTTCCACCTGCTGACCTTCGCGCACCGGCGCCTCGACGATGCGGCCGGCAACCTCGGTGACGATCTCCACCGACTCCCGCGCCAGCAGCGTACCCACGGCCTGGACCTCATCCTGTACGGCACGACGTTCAGCGTGGGCCACCTGCACGGGTGTCCCGCCACCATCGCCGCCCCCGGGGCCACCGGCGCCCGGACCGCCGGACTCCTCTTCCTGCTGCTGGAGCCAGACCCACCCCATCGCGGCGAGGCCCGCGATCACGGCAACAAGCAAGAGCTGGACAAGCCAGCGCAACGGCGGCTGCAAGGTTGTTTACTCCCAAATCCTGGGAAACACTGAATGATTGCCGATCGTTCAGTGTTTCCTTAACGGCAGGTGCCGACGTGTTTCAGTCCCCGGGACGGCACTGCAGGGGTGCGCCCGCGGCCAGGAAATTGCGCAACGTTTCCCTGAGACCGCGAAGCGCCGGTTTCGTTTTGTTATCCTGATGGACGGAACCTACAGGGAATACAGAACTCAGTCACCCCGCCGGGAATCTAAACCTGAACCGGCAACTTGATTCTGTACCCGGCAACCGAGACGACACGACATCATGCAAATGAAGCGAAACATTCTCGCCACCGTGCTCACCGGCCTCGCGCTGGCCCTGCTGCCCATGCAGGCCGCGGCAGACGATGACCCGCGGGACGTGCTGATCATGGTCAACAGCGAAGAAGACCAGGTCCAGGGTCTCGCCATGACCACCGCCTCGGAACTGGCCCAGCGGGATCACTCCGTGCATATCCTGCTCTGCGGCGAGGCCGCCGAACTTGGCCTGGAAGAGTATATCCCGCAGACGCTGGCGCCGCGCGACGTCTCCTCCAAGGAGCTGATGCTGGAGGCCATGAGCTTCGGCGCCACGGTGGAAGTCTGCCACCTCTATCTGCCGAACAGCGGCTACCGCCAATACGAGGAGGAGGACCTCCTCGACGACGTGACCGTCAACAACCCCGAGGAGAAGGCAGAGATGATCTCCCGGGACGACCTGCGCGTTCTGAGCTATTGAGTGCAGCCTGCCTGATGCCCGGCGTACCGGGCATCAGGCGATCTCTATTCCTTCGGCACGCAGGCCGCGAATCTTGGCGCGTATGAACTCCTGGTGTGGCACATAGAGCAGGTCGGCGATCTTGCGCACCAGCGCTTCCTGATGCTTGTCCACACGGCCGTTGGCCGCAGCCACCCGCCACATGAGTTCGATGACCCGTGCCTTGCGCTCCGGCGCGAAGTGCTCGTGGATCAGCGACGTGAACTCGTAGTAGGAGACTGACTTCTCCGCCTCTTCCCGGGCCAGGCGAAGCAGCTCTTCTGTCTCCTCCTGCGGCAGGGCGAACTTCCGCCGCACCGCTTCTTCCACCGCCGCCGCTTCATCCGGATGATCCTGGCGCTCGACCCGGGTGACCTCGATCAACAGCGCCGCCGTGGCCAACTGCAGACGGTGCTCGTCGTCGTCACCACCGGCAGGCTCATCTGGCTGCGCCAGATGCTCGGAGAAAAAACCACGAATCGCATCAAGCATGGGCACCACGCCTCCTCCATCGCCGCACGCAACTGGCTGCCGTACGACCACATGTCAAACCGGCACATGTGCCATGTTGGCACAATGTTCAGCACACAGTGACAGCATTTCGGGCAGTCACCCCCTTGGAATACCGCGTTCCTGCGACATCCGGCAACTGGCACAGTTCCTGCTCAGTGCTTCAGTGACGGGCGTCAGCCCACCGTTCATTACTGAAGGAGGTCACCATGAAGCGCTTGATGATGCTGTTGGCTATTCTGCTCACCGCCGGGATGCTCACCCTGGCTGCCTGTGAACCCGTCGACGAGGACGAGTTCGAGCAGATGGAAGACGACATGGAGCAGCAGGACGACTTCGGCGGGGACGACGACTGGTAATCCCCCTCCGAGAGGGCCCGGGACACTCCCGGGCCCTGCTCCTCCAGCCCCCTCCTGTCGCACTCCGGCGACGCTTTGACCTCTCGGTCAGGTAAGAAGAGAATTCCCGAACTTGCACAAGGGCAGTGGCGCAGCCAGCTGAACTGCCGCATGGTTTCGCGACGCCCAATTACGGAGAACCGGACGCCCCGCTGAAGACACCGATGGACGGAACGTAACTCGGCCGCCACATCGGGACGCCGACTGTCTTTTCCTGGCGCGTGCAGCGGGCGATCCCTGGACACAAGGACCGCGAGGACCGCCCCCTCCCGCACGTGTGATGAGATGTAGACCTTGAAGAACCTCCACCTGAAACTGCTGGCCCTGCTCCTCGTCGTCGGAGCTGGCAGCCTGATGTGGCACAAGGTGGCGAACCTCGGCCTGCCGTTGACTGCGGACGAGGAGACCACCATCTGGACGGTGGAGGCACGGCTGCACATGCAGGCCGAGGGCGGACCGGCGCAGGTCGACTTCATGCTCCCCGGCGATCCGCCGGGGTTCAACGTCCTCGGCGAGGATTTCGTCTCCGGCCGTTTCGGCCTCTCCCGGGAGGCGGGCCCAGTAAACCGCCAGGCCTTGTGGGCCGCCCGCCGCGCCAATGGTCAACAGACCCTTTACTACCGCCTGCAGCTCGGCGATGCACCGGACGACGACACCCGGGTCGTGGAGGGGCCACAGCCTGCGTTCCCGGACGTACCGGAATACCCGGAGCCCTACGGTTCAGCAGCCATGACGGTGCTGGACGAAGTCCGCGACGGTTCCGCGGATATCGCCTCGTTCACCCGGCGGCTACTGGAGCGCTACTACGCCGACAGCCCTGACGATCACATCCAGGCGCTGCGGGCCGGTGTCGAAGGCGAGCTGGCGCATGTCGAGAACGTCATCCACATCCTCGCCGGTGCACGGATTCCGGCGCGTCCGGCCCATGTCCTCGAACTCCAGGAGGGCATGCGCCGGGCCGAGTTGAGACCCTACCTGGAGATCCATAACGGCTCCGCCTGGGTGCCGTTCAACCCGGCAACCGCTCAACGCGGCTATGGCAGCAACACGCTGGTCTGGTACCGCGGCGATGCGCCCCTGGTTACCGTCTCCGGCGCCCAGTTGTCAGATGTCACCTTCGCTGCCGGGCGCACGGTGCAGGCCGTGGTGGACGTGGCCGAGCGGCGGGCGGAGATCATCGGCTCGCGGGTCATGGATTTCTCGCCCTTCGCGCTGCCCGTGGACACCCAGAACGTCTATCAGACCCTGCTGCTGGTCCCCATCGGCGCCCTGGTGGTGGTGCTGATGCGCAACGTGGTGGGCGTGAGCACCTTCGGCACCTTCATGCCGGTGCTGATCGCGCTGGCATTCCGGGAGACCCAGTTGCTCTGGGGGCTGATCCTGTTCACCACCTTGGTGGTGCTGGGTCTGACGTTCCGTTTCTACCTGGAGCGGCTGAAGCTGCTGCTGGTGCCACGGGTGGCGTCGGTGCTGGTGGTGGTGGTCCTGCTGCTGCTGGCGCTGAGCATCGTCAGCCACAACCTCGGCCTGGAGCGCGGCCTTTCGGTGGCGCTGTTCCCCATGGTGATCCTGGCCATGACCATCGAGCGCATGTCGCTGGTCTGGGAGGAGAACGGGCCGCAGGAGGCCATTCAGCAGGGTCTCGGCAGTCTGTTCGTGGCGGTGCTGGGCTATCTGGTCATGAACTTCAAGCCGTTCGCGCACATCGTCTTTGTCTTCCCCGAATCGCTGCTGATCATCCTGGCAGCCATCCTGCTGCTGGGTCGGTACTCCGGCTTCCGCCTCACCGAGCTCTGGCGCTTCCGCACCCTGTTCCGGGATGAGGGCCGACCGTCATGATCAGTCTGCTGCGCCGCATCCGCGAAGCGGGCGTGCTAACCATGAACCAGCGCAACGCCGAGTTCATCATGGAGTACAACAACCGGCGTCACTACCCCCTGGTGGACGACAAGCTACGCACCAAGCAGCTGGCCCGGGAAGCCGGCATCCGCGTGCCGGAGCTCTACGCGGTGATCGAGATCGAGCGCCAGATCCGGCAGTTGCCCATGCTGCTGGAGGGCCGCGACGATTTCGTCGTCAAGCCGGCCCACGGCGCTGGCGGCAGCGGCATCATGGTGGTTGCCGGCACACAGCGCGGGCATTTCCGGCGCCCGGGTGGCACGCTGATCACCACCGAGGATCTCGGCCACCACATCTCCAACATCCTCAGCGGCATGCACAGCCTTGGCGGGCAGCCGGACAAGGCGGTGATCGAGCAGCGCGTGCACTTCGACCCGCTGTTCGACCCCATCAGCCACGGCGGCGTACCCGACATCCGCACCGTGGTGTTCCTGGGCATACCGGTCATGGCGATGGTGCGGCTGCCCACCAGCGCCTCCGACGGCAAGGCGAACCTCCACCAGGGCGCCCTGGGCGCCGGTGTGGACCTGACCACCGGCTGCACCACCACCGCCGTGTGCCGGGACCGGCCCATCACCTGGCACCCGGACACCGGCGCCGCCATCGCCGGCGTGTGCATTCCCGGCTGGGATGAGCTGCTGGTGCTGGCAGCCCGCTGTCACGCCCTTGGCCAGCTGGGCTACCTGGGGGTCGACATCGTGCTGGACCGGGACCAGGGCCCGATGATGCTGGAACTCAACGCCCGCCCCGGGCTCAGCATCCAGCTCGCCAACAGCGCCAGCCTGCTGCACCGTCTGCGCCGCATCGAGACCCTGACGGACATCCCCGAGAACGCCGAGGACCGCGTCGCGCTCGCCCGGGAGCTGTTCACCGACGGGGAAACTGCTGCGGCACAGGCGTCGCCCGCGTAGGGTGGACCTTCAGGTCCACCTTCCCCCAACAGGCACGCCAGGGTGGCCCATCGGAGCCCGCAACGGTGGACCTGAAGGTCCACCCTACGCAGGCGACGGCGCAACGGCGAATTTAAAGGGTGCATCTTGATGCACCCTACGAGCCGTTACCCGTTACGGATGGGAATGTTCACGCGGCGCTCGGAACGGCTCTGGCCCTGTTCCGAGTGCAGCCACTTGCGCATGTTGCCCGCGATGGTGACGGCGAGCTGGTCGGCACGGCGTGCGTACGGCCCCTGCCAGCCGGAAGCCAGGGTGCTGCGGTAGAGGTGGAGCCAGCGCTCGAAGTGGCGCGTCTCCAGGCGCTGCAGCCCGTGCACCGCCTCGTGCCGGGCCATCATGTTGCGGTCATAGGCATCCTCGCCGAGGATCATCTTGCGCCAGTACCGCTTGATGATGGCGACATGCTCGGGCACGTCGATGGCAGCGACGTCGAGAAACACGGGCGCCAGCAGCGAATCGGCGAAGACCCGCTGGTAGAAGGCGTCGATGAAGGTGTCGATCTGTTCCGGCGTATCCAGGTCGGGCATCGATCAACCGTCGCGCAGGGACTGGTACTCACCGCCCAGGTAGACCAGAGGCTCACCGCCCGGGTTCTGGTAGTCCTCCACCCGGCCCAGCAGGATGACATGATCGCCGCCGGGCTGGCGGTCATGCAGACGGCACACCAGACGGGCCACGCTGCCCTCGATAATGGGCACGCCGTGGGCTCCTTCGGACCACTGCACCGCGGCGAACTTGTCGTCGATGGGCTGGGCGAACCGGTTCGACAGCCAGCCCTGCTCTGCGCCAAGGATGTTCACGGCAAAGTGCCCCGCCTGCTCGAATACGGGCCGGCTGGGGGATTCATTGCCCAGGCACCACAGAATCAGCGGTGGATCCAGGGACACGGAGGTAAACGAGTTCACGGTCAGTCCCACCGGTTCCCCGTCTCCCCGCCGCGCGGTCACCACGGTGACGCCGGTGGGGTAACGGCCCAGGGTCTTCTTCAAAGCGCGATGGTCGGCGCTGTCCGTCATGGTCTCGGTGGTCTCGCTGTTCGGGGCAACCGCAGGCAAAGCCCGGGAATACGGTGATGATACACGGGCACTGCGGCAGGCGGCGTATCAGGGGTCGCAGCGACCGCCCGTGAGGGCCGCAGCGGGCTGTGATGGCAAGCGACTCGCAGGCGACGACATCAGCTCAGCGCGTGCAGCGGGGATGGTAGCCGTGCCGCCCCGGCGGTGCAAACCACGCCCTCCAGGGAAACGCTGAACAATTCCCGCGTGCCTCTGCGCGCGCGGGAATTGTTCAGCGTTTCCCTAACGCCGCACCGCCGCCATCCGGTATCATCGCCGCTCACCCATGCCCGCGGACGGAATGACATGATGGCGCAGACGCCGGCGAGCCTGTTCGAGAGTAACCTGCACAGCCTGCCACTGATCCAGCGTGGCAAGGTGCGCGACATCTACGCCGTGGACAACGACCACCTGCTGATCGTCACCACCGACCGTCTGTCCGCGTTCGATGTGGTTCTGCCCGACCCGGTACCCGGCAAGGGGGCGGTGCTGACCAGTGTTTCCAGTTTCTGGTTCCGGCATCTGCGGAATGTCATCCCCAACCACCTCGCTGACATGCCGCTGGAGCAGGCGGTACCGGATGCCGACGACCGCGCCCAGGTCGCCGGGCGTGCGGTGGTGGTGCGGCGGCTGCGGCCGCTTCCCGTGGAAGCCATCGTGCGCGGGTACCTGAGTGGTTCCGGCTGGAAGGACTACCAGGCCACCGGCGGCGTCTGCGGTATCGAGCTGCCCACGGGGCTGCAACAGGCCGAGCAGCTCCCTGCGCCGATCTACACGCCGTCCACCAAGGCAGCGGTGGGCGATCACGACGAGAACGTCTCCTTCGGCGCCACCGCGGAACTGCTGGGCAACGACCTTGCCGCGCAGGTGCGGGACGTGGCCCTTGCGCTCTACAGCCGCGCCGCCGAATACGCTGCGCCCCGGGGCATCATCATCGCCGACACCAAGTTCGAGTTCGGCCTCGACGACAACGACCGTCTCACCCTCATCGACGAGGCCCTGACGCCTGATTCGTCGCGTTTCTGGCCCGCGGAGCAGTACCGGGTGGGCACGTCGCCACCGAGCTTCGACAAGCAGTTCGTGCGGGATTACCTGGAGACCCTGGACTGGGACAAGACCTCCCCGGGCCCGACCCTGCCGGAGGACATCCTGCGCCAGACGGCGGCGAAGTACCGGGAGGCGGAGCGGTTGCTGGTCAACGAGCAGCTTTGACGGCAGACGTAGGGTGGACCTTCAGGTCCACCTTCCCCCGACATGCAAGCCAAGGTGGCTCATCGAAGCCTGGCGTAGGGTGGACCTTCAGGTCCACCGTTCCCAGCCATGCAGACCACGGTGGCTTATCGAAGCCGCTTGAAGGTGGACGTGAACGTCCACCCTACGGCCATTTGCGGCCGCCTCGGCTACTCACGCCCCCGCCGCGCGTTCCTCGAGGATGGCCACGGCCGGCAGGGTCTTGCCTTCCAGGAACTCCAGGAACGCGCCGCCGCCGGTGGAGATGTACGATATCCGCGCCTCGACGCCGTAGCGGGCCACGGCAGCCAGGGTGTCGCCTCCGCCGGCGATGGAGAAGGCGTCGCTGGCGGCCACGGCGTCGGCCACGGCGCGGGTGCCGGCGCCGAACTGCTCGAACTCGAACACCCCCACGGGGCCATTCCAGACAATGGTGCCGGCCTGCTTGAGCAGCTCGGCATAGCGCTTCGCCGTCTCCGGGCCGATGTCCAGGATCAGGTCATCTGCGGCGACCTCCTCCACCGGCTTGGTGGTGGCCGCGGCATCACTGGCGAACTCCTTGGCGGTGACCACGTCCGTGGGTACCGGGATCTCGGCGCCCTTGGCCCGCGCGGCATCCATGAGACGGCGCGCCTCGTCCACCAGGTCGACCTCGTACAGCGACGCGCCCACCGGGTGCCCGGCGGCGGCGATGAAAGTGTTGGCGATACCGCCACCGACAATGAGCTGATCCACCACGCCGCTGAGCGACTCCAGCACCGTGAGCTTGGTGGAGACCTTGGAACCGCCGACGATCGCGGTCATGGGCCGCGCCGGGGTCTCCAGCGCCTTGCCCAGGGCGTCCAGTTCAGCGGCCAGCAGCGGGCCGGCGCAGGCCACAGGGGCGTAGCGGGCGACCCCGTGGGTGGAGGCCTGAGCCCGGTGGGCGGTGCCGAAGGCATCCATGACGAAGACGTCACAGAGCTCAGCCATGCGCTGGGCCAGGGTGTCGTCATTGGCCTTCTCGCCGGTGTTGAAGCGGACGTTCTCACACAGCACCAGTTCGCCGTCGCTCAGCGCCACGCCGTCCAGCCAGTCGGCCTCCAGCCGCACGTCCTGACCGAGAAGATCACCCAAACGCTCCGCCACCGGCGCCAGGGAGGCGGACGGGTCGGGCTGGCCCTCCTTGGGGCGGCCCAGATGGCTCATCACCATGACCCGCGCACCGGCATCCAGCGCGTGGCGCAGGGTCTCCAGGGAAGCGCGCAGGCGGGTGTCGTCGGTGACGCGCCCGTGTTCATCCACGGGCACGTTGAGGTCCTGCCGGATCAGCACCCGCTGACCGCGAAGGTCGAGGTCCGTCATGCGTTGCACGGCCATGAGCAATCACCTTCTTGTCTGGATTGATGTCCGCCCGCAGGCGGTCGGTTCACGCGTGTTTCAGCCAGCGCTCTGCCACGTCCACCATGCGATTGGCGAAGCCCCACTCGTTGTCGAACCACAGCAGCAAATGGGCAAGCTGCCCGCTCACCCGCGTCTCGGTGGCGTCGACAATGCCCGAACGCGGATCGTGGTTGAAGTCGCAGGAGGCGTGGGCGTCCTCGCTGTAGCCGAGAATCCCCTCCAGCTCGCCGGTGGCGGCCTCGGCCAGGAGGGCGTTCAGCGCAGCGGCATCGGCCGGCTCCCGCAACTGCAGGTTCACGTCCATGGCGGAAACGTTGAGGGTGGGCACCCGCACATGCTGCGCGTGCACCCGCCCGGCCATCTCCGGCATGAAGCGCTCGATGCCCCGTGCCAACCCGGTGGACACGGGCACGATGGACGCCAGCGCCGAGCGCGTACGGCGCAGATCCGAGGCGTGGTAACCGTCCACCAGCGGCTGGTCGTTCATCACCGAATGGATGGTCGTGATACTGGCGGCGTCCACGCCGTAACGGGCGTGGACTCGCTGCAGCACCGGCAGCAGACAGTTGGTGCTGCAGGAGGCGCTGGAGACAATACGCTGACTGCCATCCAGCGCCTCGCCGTTAACGCCGGGGATCACCGTGAGGTCCACGTCCGCGGCGTCACGCATGGGATGGGAAATCAGCACCCGCGGCGCGCCGGCAGCAAGCTGGCGTTCGGCGCTGGCGCGATCACTGAACGTGCCAGAGCACTCCAGCAGCAGTTCGACGCCGTGGGCGCGCCAGTCCAGCTCGCCGGGGTCAGTGGCGTGGGTGACGCTGATGCGGTGGTCGTTCACCGCCAGGTCACCACCGGCCGCCTCCACCCGCCCCGGGAAGGGGCCGTGGGTGGAGTCGAACCGGGTCAGATGGACCATTTCGTCCAGATCCGCCGGCTCGTTGATGGCCACCACCGGCATACGGTGCTCGAGCCCCCGCTCGTGGAGTGCGCGCAGCACGCAACGCCCGATGCGCCCGTAGCCGTTGATGGCGAGCCGCGGCGGCATGATCAGGCCTCGATCACGGCGCGCGCCTGGGCCACCACGTTGTCAACGGTGAAGCCGAAGTGCTTGAACAGATCCCCGGCGGGGGCGGACTCGCCGAAGCCGGTCATGCCCACCACCCGGCCACGGGGCCCGACGAAGCGGTACCAGTACTCCGCCCATCCCGCTTCCACCGCCACACGCCGCGTGCACTGCGGTGGCAATACGGCCTCCTGGTAGGCGGCATCCTGGGCCTCGAACACGTCCACGGAGGGCATGGAGACGACCCGCACCGCCACGCCATCGCCGCGCAGCTGTTCCCAGGCGTCCACCGCCAGTCCCACCTCGGCCCCGGTGGCGATGAGAATGAGTTCCGGGCTGCCGTCGCAGTCCCGCAGCACGTAGCCACCACGCTGGATGGCGGCGAGCTGGTCCTTGTCCCGCTCCTGGTGGGGCAGACCCTGGCGGCTGAACACCAGTGCGCTAGGCCCGTCGCGACGCTCAATGGCGGCGCGCCAGGCGGCCACCGTCTCCACCGCATCACACGGACGCCACAGGCTCACGCCGGGAATCATGCGCAGGCTGGCCAGGTGCTCGATGGGCTGGTGGGTGGGGCCATCCTCCCCTAGTCCGATGGAGTCGTGGGTGTACACCAGGATGTTGCGCTGTTTCATGATGGCGGCCATGCGCACGGCGTTGCGGGCGTAGTCCGAGAACACCAGGAACGTGCCGCCGTAGGGTACGAAACCGCCGTGCAGCGCGAGACCGTTCTGAATGGCGGTCATGGCGAACTCGCGCACCCCGTAGAAGATGTAGTTGCCGTCGCCGTCATCGGCGGTCACCGGTGTGCAACCCGACCACTTGGTGTTATTCGAGCCGGTGAGGTCCGCGGAGCCGCCGATCAGGTCCGGCAGGTAGGGACCAAAACCGTCCAGGGCGTTCTGCGAGGCCTTGCGGCTGGCGACGGTCTCGCCGGCGGCCGCAGCCTTGGCCAACAGGTCGTCGGCGTGCTCGCCGAAGGTGGCGGGGAGATCACCGCGCATGCGCCGCTCGAACTCCACCGCCAGCTCCGGGTGGGCGCGGCGGTACTCCGCCAGCACGTCCTGCCACTCGGCTTCGACGGCCGCGCCGGCCTTGCGGGCATCCCAGCCCTGATAGACGGAGTCCGGCACTTCGAACGGGGTATGGTCCCACTTGAGGAACTCCCGGGTAGCCTGGATTTCGTCATCGCCCAGGGGTGCACCGTGGACGCTGTGGCTGCCGCAGGCGTTGGGGGCGCCAAAGCCGATCACGGTCTTGCAGCAGATCAGGGTGGGCCGGTCGGTGACCTCGCGGGCCTCGCGGATGGCGGCGTCCACCGCCTCGCTGTCATGACCGTCGACATCGGCGACCACATGCCAGCCATAGGCGCGGAAGCGCGCGGGCGTGTCTTCGGTGAACCAGCCTTCCACCTTGCCGTCGATGGAAATGCCGTTGTCATCGTAGAAGACCACCAGCTTGCCGAGCCCCAGGGTGCCGGCCAGGGAACACGCCTCGTGGGAGATGCCCTCCATCAGGCAGCCGTCACCGGCAAAGCAGTAGGTGTAGTGATCCACCAGCGTATGGCCGGGGCGGTTGAACTGCGCGGCGAGAACCTTCTCGGCCAGCGCCATGCCCACGGCATTGGCAAGGCCCTGGCCCAGCGGCCCGGTGGTGGTCTCCACGCCCGGCGTGTAGCCGTATTCGGGGTGCCCCGGGGTACGCGAATGCAGCTGGCGGAACTGCTTGAGATCCGCTATGCCCAGGTCGTAACCGGAGAGGTGCAGCAGGCTGTAGATCAGCATGGAGCCGTGGCCGTTGGAGAGCACGAAGCGGTCACGGTTCCACCAGCCCGGGTTCGCCGGGTTGTGCCGCAGGTAATCGTTCCACAGGACTTCGGCAATGTCCGCCATGCCCATGGGGGCCCCGGGATGGCCCGACTTCGCCTGCTGGACGGCATCCATGCTCAGGGCACGGATGGCATTGGCTAGTTCACGACGCGACGGCATGAATGGTGATCTCCGGTTTGCGGGCAGGTGAGGAAACGGCCGGGTTGGATCGGCAACCCCCGCCGAAAGCCGTGAATTGTCTCGAATTGTTGACCTGCGGGCAAGGCGGCGCCCGGCACCCGGAAACACGCACAAGTACCTGCCATGGGGTGACATTTCGGTGACACGCGGGGAACAGAGGTTGAAATCTCTGCAGAACACGGTACGTTAGGGGGTGATCAAAACGGAGCACCGCAGCATCGGAGTGCTGCCCTTCGCCACATAGCGGCGCTCGTCACATGACATAGACGACCCGTATGTCGGTTTTACGCACCGCCCCTGGCAAGGCAGAGGCGTTGCGTCTCCTTCGGGCTGCCGGAGCTGGATGACCTGCATCACCAGGTATCCCCATCCTTCTCTGCAGCCAAAAAAGCAACTGTTTTCGAGTGCGGATGGCACTGGCTTGGCCAGGCACCGCAAAAATGGCGGCAGATGGCACACCACCAGTGCGATCTGTTCAGCAATGGCGCAGGCGTCCGGCGTGACTGTTCAGGCCGGATTGCGCATTCGTGCATCCATTCGACGGATGCACGCTCGTCAGGGCTTGTTCCTGATGCCGCCTGTGCCTTCATCAATATGGACGGTGGGAGGTAACACAATGTCTTCGACAGCAACGGACCAGGCATTCGGTGACAAGCCGGAAGAATGTCGCGACAGCGACCACTACGCAGCGGAGTACAACGAAGGCTTCGTCGACAAGTGGGACGACCTGATTGATTGGGACAGCCGCGCGGAGAGCGAGGGTGATTTCTTCATCCAGACGCTGAAGGAGCGTGGCTGCAAGCGCATTCTCGACGTCGCCTGCGGCACCGGCTTCCACTCGGTGCGCCTGATCGAGGCCGGCTTTGACGTGGTCAGCGCCGACGGCAGCGCCGACATGCTCGCCAAGGCGTTCGAAAACGGCCGCAAGCGCGGACACATCCTGCGCACCGTGCAGTCGGACTGGCGCCAGCTGAACCGCGACATCCATGGTCGCTATGACGCCGTGATCTGCCTCGGCAACTCGTTCACGCACCTGTTCGACGAGAACGACCGTCGCAAGACCCTGGCCGAGTTCTACTCCGCGCTGAACCACGACGGCATCCTGATCCTCGACCAGCGCAACTACGACTCCATCCTGGATCACGGCTACTCCAGCAAGCACACTTACTACTACTGCGGCAATGACGTGTCGGTCTACCCCGAGTATGTGGACTCCGGCCTGACCCGCTTCCGCTATGAGTTCCCGGACAAGGCCGTGTTCCACCTGAACATGTTCCCGCTGCGCAAGGCGTATACACGCCGCCTGATGCGCGAGGTCGGGTTCCAGGACGTGCAGACCTACGGTGACTTCAAGGAAACCTACCGCGACGCCGAGCCGGACTTCTTCATCCACGTCGCCGAGAAGGAATACCGGGAGGACAACTAATGGGTAACGATTACACCGGCGCCGTAGCCACGGCGCGCGAGTACTACAACAGTGACGACGCGGACCGCTTCTACCACAACGTGTGGGGCGGCGAGGATATTCACGTCGGTCTCTACCAGAGCGATGAAGAGCCCATTGCCGATGCCAGCCGCCGCACCGTGGCCCACATGGCCGACATGCTGGGCGAGCTGACGCCGGAGCATAAGGTCATCGACCTGGGCGCGGGCTACGGCGGCACCGCCCGCTATCTCGCCAAGACCTTCGGCTGCCCGGTGGCGGCGCTCAACCTCTCCGAGGTGGAGAACGAGCGCGACCGCGAGATGAACAAGGCGGCCCAGCTGGACAACCTGATCGAGGTGCTGGACGCGAGCTTCGAGGAAATTCCCTATCCGGACAACCACTTCGACGTGGTGTGGTCCCAGGATTCCTTCCTCCACAGCGGCAACCGCGAAAAGGTGGTCGAGGAAGTGGCGCGGGTGCTCAAGCCGGGCGGCGTGTTCATCTTCACCGACCCGATGCAGACGGATGACTGCCCCGAAGGCGTATTGCAGCCCATCCTGGACCGCATCCACCTGGAGACCCTGGGTTCTCCGAAGTTCTACCGCGAGACCGCGAAGAAATTCGGTCTCGAGGAGATCGGCTTCGAGGACCACTCCCACCAGCTGCCGCGCCACTACGGCCGGGTGCTGGAGGAGACCAAGCGCCGCGAGGCGAGCCTCGAGGGCCTGATCTCCAACGAGTATATCGAGCGGATGAAACAGGGCCTGCAGCACTGGGTCAACGGCGGTAACAGCGGTTACCTGGCCTGGGGCATCTTCCGCTTCCGCAAGGCCTGAACAGCCTGACCCGTCGGCGCGCCGCCTCGGGCGGCGCGCCGAGGCATTGATCACCTGAAACACGACAGTTAAAGGAGTCCTCATGAGCAAGTCTTTCATGTTTACCTCGGAGTCCGTCTCTGCCGGTCATCCGGACAAAATGGCCGACCAGATCTCCGACGCCGTGCTTGATGCCATTCTGGAGCAGGATCCCAAGGCCAAGGTGGCCTGCGAGACCCTGACCACCACCGGCATGATCATGCTGGCCGGCGAGCTCAAGACCACCGCCAACGTGCCCTACGAGGACATCGCCCGCGCCACCACCAAGCGCATCGGCTACACCTCCTCCGACATGGGCTTCGATGCGGACACCTGCGCCTTCATCAACGCGCTGGGCAAGCAGTCCCCGGACATCAACCAGGGCGTCGAGCGCAAGCTCCCCGAGGAGCAGGGCGCCGGTGACCAGGGCATCATGTTCGGCTACGCCTGCGACGAGACCGACGTCTACATGCCGGCGGCCATCAACTATGCCCACCGCCTGGTGGAGCAGCAGGCCACCCTGCTGGCCAACGGCAAGCTGAAGTGGCTGCGCCCGGACGCCAAGAGCCAGGTCACCCTGCGCTACGAGGACGATCAGGCCGTGGGCGTCGACGCCGTGGTGCTGTCCACCCAGCACTCCGACGACGTCAGCGACAACGAGATCCACGAAGCGGTGATGGAAGAGATCATCAAGCCGGTGCTGCCGTCCAAGTGGATCGACAACAACACCAAGTTCCACATCAACCCCACCGGCCGCTTCGTGGTCGGCGGGCCGATGGGTGACTGCGGCCTGACCGGCCGGAAGATCATCGTCGACACCTATGGCGGCATGGCCCGTCACGGTGGCGGTGCCTTCTCCGGCAAGGACCCGTCCAAGGTGGACCGCTCCGCTGCCTACGCCGCGCGCTACGTGGCCAAGAACGTGGTCGCCGCCGGCCTGGCCAGCAAGTGCGAAGTGCAGCTCTCCTACGCCATCGGCGTGGCCGAGCCCACGTCCGTGATGGTCGAGACCTTCGGCACCGCCAAGATCGACGAGAACAAGATCGAGCAGATCGTGCGCGATCAGTTCGATCTGCGTCCGTTCGGCATCGTCAACACCCTCGACCTGCTGCGTCCGATCTACTCCAAGACGGCCGCCTACGGCCACTTCGGTCGCGAAGACGAGGAGTTCACCTGGGAGCGCACCGACAAGGCCGCTGCCCTGAAGGACGCCGCCGGCCTCTGAGCCGACGGTGACCGGACCGCCGACACGCCGGGAACCTGCGGCGTGCCCGGTGGTCAGCTAGTATTTGACAGGCGTCACCCCGTGCGGTGACGCCTCGGGTTGCCGGCCTCGCATGGAGGCCGGCCGTCCGGTTGAGGAGCGCTGCAACAGGCCTCGCCTGCCAGGCTCAGCCGGATGCCGACTCTCACTAACGGCGCTACCAAGGAAATCGGAGTCAGCAACAATGAATGCTGTCGTAGATAAGCAGAACGACTACATCGTTCGCGATATTGGCCTTGCCGACTGGGGTCGCAAGGAAATCGAGATCGCCGAGACGGAAATGCCGGGCCTGATGTCCGTGCGTGAGGAGTACCGCGCCAAGCAGCCCCTGAAGGGCATGCGCATCGCCGGTTCCCTGCACATGACCATCCAGACCGCGGTGCTCATCGAGGCGCTGGTGGACCTGGGCGCCGAAGTGCGCTGGGCCTCCTGCAACATCTACTCCACCCAGGATCACGCCGCGGCCGCCATCGCCAAGAGCGGCGTGCCCGTGTTCGCCTACAAGGGCGAGACCCTGGACGAGTACTGGGAGTACATCCACCGCATCTTCGATTTCGACGGCGGTGCCAACACCATCCTCGATGACGGCGGCGACGCCACCACCCTGCTGACCGTGGGTTCCAAGGCAGAGAAGGACCCCTCCTTCCTGGACCACCCGGGTGCCGAGGAAGAGAAGGCGCTGTTCAACAGCATCAAGGCCCGCCTGCAGTCCAACCACGGCTGGTACACCAAGCAGCTGGAGCAGATCCGCGGTGTCTCCGAAGAGACCACCACCGGTGTGGCGTCCCTGCTGAAGATGGAAAAGGCCGGCGAGCTGCCGTTCCCGGCCATCAACGTCAACGACTCGGTGACCAAGTCCAAGTTCGACAACCTGTACGGTTGCCGCGAGTCCCTGGTGGACGGCCTCAAGCGCGCCACCGACGTCATGATCGCCGGCAAGATCGCCGTGGTCTGTGGCTTCGGCGACGTTGGCAAGGGCTCCGCCCAGAGCCTGAAGGCCATGGGCGCCACGGTGTGGATCACCGAGATCGACCCGATCTGTGCCCTGCAGGCGATGATGGAAGGCTACCAGGTGGTGACCATGGACGATGTTGCCGACAAGGCCGACATCTTCGTCACCGCCACCGGTAACTACCAGGTCATCACCCATGACCACATGGTGCGCATGAAGCACAACACCATCGTGTGCAACATCGGCCACTTCGACAACGAGATCGACGTGGCCAGCCTGCGCAAGTACGAGTGGGACAACATCAAGCCGCAGGTTGATCACATCACCCTGCCCAGCGGCAACAAGATCCTGCTGCTGGCCGAAGGCCGCCTGATCAACCTGGGTTGTGCCACGGGCCATCCGAGCTTTGTGATGTCCAACTCGTTCACCAACCAGGTGCTCGCACAGATCGAGATCGCCCAGAATCTCGAGAAGTACGAGAAGAAGGTCTACGTGCTGCCGAAGCACCTGGACGAGAAGGTCGCGGAACTGCACCTGAAGAAGCTGGGCGCCAAGCTCACGCGACTGACCCAGGAGCAGTCCGAGTACCTCGGTTTGGACGTGAACGGCCCGTTCAAGCCGGATACCTACCGGTACTGATCGGCGTGTTCACGCCTGGGGTGCGCAACGGGCGGCGGAGGCCGCCGCGTTGCCACCCCTGCCAGCGGGCCGGCAAACCGCCGGCCCGCGCGGCCAATCCCGAATCACGGGGGTGATTATGGAATCCCAGAAAAAACACTCACCGGTTTTCAGTTTCGAGTTCTTCCCGCCCAAGAACGACGAGGGGGAAGAGCGGCTGCGCAAGACCCGCGAGCGCCTGCAGGCGCTGGGCCCGCGCCTGTTCTCGGTGACCTTCGGCGCGGGGGGCTCCACGCGCGAGCGCACGTTCGAGACGGTGATCGACATCCAGAAGCGCTCCGGCATCGACGTGGCACCGCACCTGTCCTGCATCGACGCCACGCCGGACAGCATCCGTGAGCTGCTGAACCGCTATCGCGACAACGGTATCCGCAACATCGTCGCCCTGCGCGGCGACATGCCGTCCGGTACCGGTGGTGGCCCGGGCCACTTCAAGTACGCCAACGAGCTGGTGGAGTTCATCCGCCAGGAGCACGGCGACCACTTCCACATCGAAGTGGGCTGCTATCCGGAGATCCACCCGGAAGCCACGGATGCCTTCAGCGACCTGGAGAACTTCAAGCGCAAGGTGGAGGCCGGCGCGGACAGCGCCATGAGCCAGTACTTCTTTGCGCCGGAGGGCTATTACCGCTTCGTGGAAAGCTGCGAGAAGATGGGGGTGACCATCCCCATCGTGCCGGGCATCATGCCCATCGTGAACTTCCAGCAGCTGGCCCGGTTCTCCGACATGTGCGGTGCGGACATTCCGCGCTGGCTGCGCAAGCGCCTGGAAGCCTATGACGCCAAGGGCGACAAGGAGTCCATGCAGGCCTTCGGCATCGACGTGGTCACGCAGATGTGCGCGGACCTGCTGGATGCCGGCGCACCCGGCCTGCACTTCTACACGCTGAACCAGGCCAAGGCGTCGGAGGCCATCTGGAACAACCTGGGCCTGTCCCAGAAGATAGCCAAGGCCGCCGACTGACCGTCACTGACGGCAGCATGCCGATGCCATTGAGCCCTGTCGGCCGCAAGGCTGGCGGGGTTTTTTCGTAGGCGTGTCAGCGGCGGGGCGGCAGGCGGCGGGCGCCCCCGCCTCAGGCCAGGTCCCCCCAGAGCACCTGCAGGGCGGCCAGGGCCGTGACCCCGGCGGTTTCCGTGCGCAGAACCCGCGGGCCCAGGGCGACGGGCCGGAACGCGTGTTCCCGCGCGACGGCGGCCTCGTTGTCGTTGAGGCCGCCTTCCGGCCCCACCAGGAGCGTGCAGCCAGCTGTCCCGGGCGGCGGCATCGTGCTCAGGCGCTCGCCACCCTCCGGATCCAGAAACAGGCGCCCGATGTCGGGGAGGTGTGACCACTGCTGCGCCAGCGGCACGGGCGCCTCCAGAGCGGGCAGCACGTTGCGCCCGCACTGTTCGCAGGCGCTGACCACCACGCCCTGCCAGTGGGCATGTTTCTTCTGCAGCCGCGCCGGCTCGGTATTGACCACGCTACGGGCAGTGATCACCGGCACGATGCGGTGAACACCCAATTCCACGGCTTTCTGGATGGTCCAGTCCATGCGGTCGCCCTTGCTGATGCCCTGGACCAGGGTGGTGGCCAGCGGCGATTCCGCAGCTTCGTGCAGCGCCTCGCGGACGCGAATGGCTGCGCGGCGCTTTTCCACGGCAACCACCTGGGCATGGTGGCTGACACCAGCGCCGTCGAACACGATCAGGGGGTGGCCGACACGCAGGCGCAGGACCCGGAGGTGATTGGCGGCAGCCCCCTCCAGCGCAATCTCCGCGCCGGTTTCCAGGGGGCCGCTGACATGGATGCGTGGGACGCGCATGGGAGTTGACCAGGTTGGCGGTGCATCAGGATGCACGCTTGTACGGGTTTCTCGAGGGGCCGTATCGGGCGTGGGCCGGCGGACCTGAAGGTCCGCCCTACAGGTTCACCCTACGGCTGCACACCGTTCGCCCGGGGCGTAGGGCGGACCTTCAGGTCCGCCGTCATGCGATCTGCAGGCTACTAGCCGCGCATGGCCTTGAGGGTCCAGGCCTCGATGGTGTCGAGATCGGGGACCAGCGCCGGTTCGCCGTGGGCCAGCACGGCTTGGCTGACGCCCGTGGGCGCCGGCCCGTCATCCAGCGGCTCCACCCCTTCGCGGTCCACGTTCACCAGGCGCGGAATACCACCAGTGCGCAGCGCGATATAGGGCATGCCCTGGCGCCCCCCCACGGCCTTGAGCACCACCGTGCGCGCCCTGGCACCCGCCGTCGGCGGCGTGCCGCCATCCAGTGCCTCGAAGGCGACACAGGGCACCTGCTGGCCGCGCCAGGCAACACGCCCCAGCAGCCAGCCGGGACCGTTGGCATCGCGTTCCGGCGGGGCGTGGCCGATGACCTCGGCCACCACGGTACTGGGGACCAGTAGATTGTGGTCCGCCACGGGAAGCATGAGGCTGCGGATGGGTTCTGGATTATCGGCCATGACTTCACTCATTTGATCGGTATGCCCCGGCGCTGCACTAGGCCTGCTCCCTGGGGGCACGGAGATACTGCACCAGCGCGCGTGCCAGTTCTTCGGGGTTGCCGCGGCGACTGACCACACCGGTGGCGGCGGCACAGTCCGGCATGCTGCTGATGGAACAACTGCCGCTGTCCTGCGCCCAGACCTCGCCCCCCGCTTCGGCGATGGCCTCGGCACCGGCAGTACCGTCATCACCCATGCCACTGAAGACAACAGCGCCGACACGGGGACCGAAACGGTGACTGAGCCGGCGCATGACCTCGTCAATGCACGGATTGTAACTGCGATCGGCGGCAGTCTCCGCGGCCAGCACCACCCGGTCGTCGGCGTCGAGTTCCAGGACCCGATCCACGGGCATGACGTAGACGCAACCCGGCCGCAACTCCGCGCCGGACATCAACGGCAGCACCCGGAACGGCGTGGAGCGGTTGAGCTGCGCCGCCAGCAGGTCGACGAAGCCATCGCCGATATGCTGGACCAGAACGAATACCGCCTCTGGCACCTCCGGAACGGCCTCGAGGAAACGCTTCACCGCTTCCGGGCCACCGAACGACGCTCCCAACACCCAGATATCCGGACTCGCCGCCGGCTGTACGGGGGCCGGAGTATCCGGCTCGGCCGCCGGACCCGCAAGCCCGGCAAGCTTGCCCGCCAGGCGGCGCATCCACACGTTCTCCCGCTCCGCCGGCGAGTCCTCGTTGAACAGCAGCGGTGGCAGCCCCTGCAGGGCCATCAGGTCCGCCAGCTGCTCCAGCTCTTCATCCGCGGCATGATGGAGGTCCACCAGGATGACCTGGACTTCCCCCGCATCAGGGTTCGCCACGAACGTCGCCAGGTCAGCCTCCAGAGCAATGCTCAGGCCGTGATCAAGGAGTCCGCAACGCAGGGCGTCACGCCCCGGGCCCGGCGCCCCGAGCAGGCCGACGTTGACCGCCGGCACATCGCTGCGCTCCCGTGATGCGTCAGTCGCTCCCATGCGTCCCGCCCAGAACCTCTTCCAGGTTGCCCAGCAGATCCGCTTCCTGGTACGGCTTGCCCAGGTAGCGATCCACGCCGATCTCCATGGCGCGCTGGCGGTGCTTCTCGCCGGTACGCGAGGTGATCATGATGATGGGGATGTTCTGCAGCCGGGTGTCGTTGCGCATGTGCGTGGCCAGCTCGTAGCCATCCATGCGCGGCATCTCGATATCCAGCAACATGGCATCCGGCACGCGGTCCTGCAGCTTGGCGACGGCGTCAACACCATCGCTGGCGGTGAGCACCTGCATGTTGTTGCGCTCCAGCAGCCGCGTGGCAACCTTGCGCATGGTGATGGAGTCGTCCACCACCATCACCGTGGGCGCCTCTTCCGTGTCGTCGGCTTCCTCGCCGTCGACGGGGGACACAGGTTCCGCGGCGTCGTCCTGGACATGGGCGGCGGCACCCTGGCGCATCAGCGCACTCATCTCCAGGATCAGGACCACCCGGCCATCCGCGAGAATGGTGGCACCGTAGATGCCGGGCACGTTGCTGATCTGCGGGCCGACGGATTTGACCACGATCTCCCGGGAGCCGATCAACCCCTCAACCTGCAGCGCCAGGCGATGATCACCGCTCTGCAGCAGCACGAGGGGGATCCGCCCGCCCTGCCCGGTGAGATTGGGCTCACCCTCGCCGAGCATGAGTGACAACGCGGTGACCTGGTAGTCCTGCCCGGCGTAGTGGTAACGGGCACCGTCGCCCTGCGCCAGGTAGGTCTCCATCTGGTCCCGGGTCACGCGAACCACGCCGTCGATACTGGTCAGCGGGATGGCATAGGCCTGCTCGCCGGAGGTGCACAGCAGCGCCTGGTTCATGGCCAGGGTGAAGGGCAGGCGCACGGTGAACTGGGTGCCACGGCCCGCCTCGGAGTCGATCTCCAGGGAGCCACCGAGCTGCTTGATCTCGGCGTTGACCACGTCCATGCCGACACCTCGGCCCGCCACCTGGGTGACCTCCTGCGCCGTGCTGAATCCCTGGGCGAGCACGAACTGCATGGTCTCGCGGTCGGTGAGCTCACGCTCATCCCGCAACAGTCCACGTTCCCTGGCCTTTTCGCGAATGGCGTCCAGGTCCATGCCGGCACCGTCGTCGCTGACCCGCAGGACCACCTCGGCGCCTTCACGATCCAGCGCCAGCTGGATCTGCCCGGCCTCGGGCTTGCCGGCGGCGCTGCGGGCTTCCGGTGACTCGATGCCGTGGGCAACGGCGTTGCGCAGCATGTGCTCCAGCGGCGCCACCACGCGATCCAGCACGGTACGATCCATCTCGCCCTGGGCCCCGTGGACCTTGATACGCGCCTCGCGACCGAGCTCCCCCGCCGTCTGCCGCACGATCCGGCGCAGCCGCGGCACCAGGCTGGCAAAGGGCACCATGCGCGTGCGCATGAGGCCGTCCTGCAGCTCGGTGTTCACCCGGGACTGCTGCAGCAACAGGGTCTCCGATTCGCGGGCCAGGTTGTCCAACATGGATTCGATGCTGGAGAGGTCGTTAACCGACTCGCCCAGGCTGCGCGAGAGCTCCTGCATCCGGGAAAAGCGGTCCAGCTCGAGGGGGTCGAAGTCTTCGTCGTCCTCGGCGACCTCGGCGGGGCTGGTCGGCTCCGCCACGTCACCTTCACGGTCATAGCGGTAGAGAATCTGCGCCTCGGTTTCGATCTCCAGGGTACGCAGCTGATCCCGCAGGCGCTGCACGGTCTGGTTCATCTCCGTGAGGTTGAACCGGAAGGCTCCGACCTGCTGATCCAGGCGGGCCCGGTAGATGCTGACCTCCCCGGCATAGTTGACAAGGTTGTCCAGCAGATCGGCGCGCACGCGGATCTGGTCGCTGCCGGTCCGCGGGGTTTCGCTGCGGGCGGCGGGTTCCTGGGTGTCGGCAGCTGCAGCGGTCGACGTCGGTGCAACCGCTTCAGCGGCGTCTGTTGTCTCGTCCGCGGCGGGTGGCTGCTGCGCAGGCACCGCCTCCGGGCTCTCCCACTGCGCCAGCTCCTGCACCAGATCATCGGCGGCCGGCAGGGATTCACCCTCCTCGGCGCGCTGACGCATGAGGTGCAGGCGGTCGTGGCTGCGTTCCAGAAGGTCCAGCAGTTGCCCGTCCGGCCGCATCGCGCGCTCGCGGACCCGCACCAGCAGGGTCTCCAGGGTATGGCTGAGGTTGGCCACCGGGGTGTACCCGGCCATGCGGGCACCGCCCTTGAGGGTGTGCAGGGCGCGCTCGAGTTCCTGCACCCGGGAGTTGTCATCGGGGTCGTCGGTCCAGGCCTGGAGAGCGCCTTCGATGACCTGCAGAATCTCGGCGGCCTCTTCCACGAAGACGTCCATGAGTTCGCGATCGCCCTCGGCGTCGAGGGGTTCGGCTTCCTGCGCCGACGAGGCACTGTGGCCGGCGGAGGCGCCCCTGGCGGCCTCGATCTGCCCGATGACGGCGGCGGCATCGCCACTCCGGCCGTGCTCCCGTGTCGCCGCCACCATTTCAATGAGGCGGTCGTAACCGGAGCGCAGGGCCGTGAAGAATTCGTCGTCGGCGGCGATGCGCCCCTGCTCGACGTCGTTCACCAGGTTCTCGAGTCCGTGACAGAGGCTGCCGATCTGTTCGAACCGGGCCAGCCGCGCACCGCCTTTGAGGGTGTGCAGCGAGCGCTGCAGTTCCGCGAGCGCCCCTTCGTTTTCCGGGTCGTCCTCCCAGCGCTCCAGGGTGTCGTCGAGAAAGGCCAGAATGTCGTCGGCCTCTTCCAGGAACAGGTTGACCAGATCCTGGTCCATGTCGTCATCGGCGGCCGTATCCTCGCCCGCCGCCGGTGGTTCCGACGCCGGGGCTGCCGGATCGGCCTCATCCGGCGCAGTATCGGTGGACGGCTCCTCCGGCTCCGCGAGGGTATCACCCTCGATTCCGGTCTCCCCGGAGGCAGCACGCCCGGACTCGGCGTCCCCGGTGTCCGCGTCATCAACTTCCGAAGCTTCAACGGTCACCGACAGGGCTACGAGCTCCTCGCGCAACGGGGAAGCATCCGGCAGAGTCCGATCCTGTCCCAGGGCCTCCACCATGGCGTCCAGCACGTCCGCGCCGCGCTCCAGGACGTCGAGATCCTGTTCGCTCATGGGTTGATCGGCCTCCCGGCGCTGGGCGGCAAGAAGCTCCAGCTCCCGGGCCAGGGTGGCCACCGGATCCACATCGGCCATGCGCGCACTGCCACTGAGCGTATGCAGGCTACGCTGGACCTCCTCGGTGACCTGGGCGTCGTCCTTTCGACGGCTGGCCGCAAGGAAGTCACGCACGACACCGAGGTGGTCTTCCGTCTCGTTGCGGAAGATGTCGTACAGGGTGGCATCCATGGCCGGCCGTCCAGCGGTGGCGGCCGCAGAGTCGTCATCGCCGGGAGCTGCCCCGACGTCATCCGCGTCATCGGGGACGACACCATCCATGGACTCCGCCGTGGTAGCAGCTTCCGGTTTATCGCCGGTGGCGGTCTCCTGCTCCGGTTCGGGGGTCCGGCTTGCTTCCCCGTCCCGGTCCAGCTCCCCCGCGGGCCCGGCCTCCCCGGCTTCGCTGCCGTCCGCCGGCGGCGACTCCTGCTCGGCTCCGGGATCCAGGGGCTCCAACTCGATATCCCACGGCTCTTCGGCAGCGGCATCAACGCCGGTGAGTTCATCGGCCGGCTCCTCGGCCACGGGAGCGGATGCCTGAGCTTCATCGGATTCAGCAGGGCCGGTTTCAGCCGAGGCCTCGGGCTGCTCGGATTCGCCGGTGCCGGTGTCCGCCTCCGCGTCGGTGCCGGCGGTGCCGTCATCCGCTCCCGCCTCCGGCGCCGCCGGGGACGACGCCTCTGCGCCAGCGTCTGCCGCTGGAGCCCCTCCCGGGGGTGGCTCCGGCGCCGGCGTTCCATCGGCCAGACGCACGGCCTCGCGCATGAGTGCGCGAACATCCGCCTGGGGCGGCTCACCGCCCTGAAGTTCACTGACAAGTCCCGGAATGGCCGTGAGAGTGTTGTCCAGCAGGGCAAAGATGTCCGGCCCAGGGGTGACATGGCCGTCTATGATGCGGTTGAGCAGGCGCTCCACCGACCAGGCGAGCTCACCCAGCAGCAACGCGCCTGCCAGACGACCGCTGCCCTTCAGGGTGTGGAACATGCGCCGTATGGTAATCAGATCATCATGACGCTCCGGATCGGCGCGCCACCGCGGCATGGCCTCGTGGATGGTCTCGAGGCATTCGTCAGCCTCTTCCAGGAAGATCTCCAGTATCTCGTCGTCGAGCTCTTCGGCGGCCACCGCCACGTCCATGTTCACGCCGCCGCTGGAACCCGTGCGCGCAGGTGGTGCAGGCTCCGCGGGGCGGTCGGTCTCCGGCACCTGGGTGGCCTCGGCGGCCTCGTCCGGGGCAGCCGTTTCGGCCTCCTCGTCGGCGTCTGTGAAGGGTTCCGTTACCGGTTCAGCGGCATCGTCGCCAGAAGCGGTCGCAGCATCGTCAAGGGGGGCTTCCGCCTCATCGGCGGGGCCGGCGACGAGGTCCTCGGTGGACTCCAGGGCGAGGGCGTCGCTGTCACCGGTCAAGTCAACGCTGTCGGTATCGGCTTCACCGTGCGTGTCCTCACCGGCATCCGTTTCGGCACCGGCACCCGGCGTGTAGCCCAGCACGCGCACGCTGTTCTCGGCAACATCAAGAATGCTGGCCCGACCGGAGCGGTTCTCCAGCACGGCCTCCAGGTAGTACTCGAGGCCGGTGATGGTATCGGCGAGTGCGTCCATGCGCTGCTCGGAGGGCAGTTCGTCCGCCCCCATGATCTCCTCGCGGATGCATTGGCCGGCGGCATCCAGCAGCATCCCGGCGTGCTGCAGATCCAGCATCTCCAGTGCGCCCTGCAGGCGTCGCAGCAGTGAGTCCATGCCGGCGAGGGGATCCTCACCGCGGCCTTCCATGAGGCCCACCAGCGCATCCTTGATGCCGCCGACATCGGACACTGCTTCGCGAATGGCGGTTTGATAGACGGCGCGATACTCGAGATCGAACAGATCGCTGTCCTGCAGGGCCACGGACTCGTCGCCCACCTCCATGCTGCCCTGCTGGGTGGTGAGGCTGTCCTCGCCCTCAGTGAGCCCGTGCAGCGCCGATTCCACGTACAGCAGGGCACGGGCAAACTCCATGAGTTCCTGTTCGTCGGCGCTATCACCGTTGGCCATGCGCTCAACCACGGGCACTTGCTCGCGCACCACCCGCCGCGGGATTCCCAGACCGAGCATGCCCAGGGTATCGGCGACGCGACGCAGGGTATCGGCGACGCCACTGAGGCGCTCGGGCTCGCCCTGATCACTGCGCACGTAGAGGTCCAGGGCATCCTTGATGGTGGTGAGATCTTCGCGCAGGGCGTCGGACACGCTCTGGAGGATGTCGGAACCCGGGCGGTAGCCGCCAGTGTCCTGGTTGTTCGCCACGTCCTGGGTGTCGGGGAGCAGGCTGTCCAGGGCAAACCGTTCCTGGATCGCCCGCACGCGCTCGCTGCTGTCGCCGGAACGGGCGACGTAATAGAGCATGTTCTTGAGCAGATCCTCGGGTGGCGCCTCTGCGAGTTGGTCTTCGCCATGGTCGATGATGCGCTTGAGCTGTCGGTCCACCTGGCCCAGCACGCTCTTCACCGCCGTGGTGGTCTCCAGCTCACCGCTGCGCAGCCCGTCGACGATACCCGCAGCAATCCAGAAGAGATCCCCGGTACGGTCCTCGCCCGCGGCGGCATCAAGTTCGTCCAGTATGGCCTGCATGCGCTGCAGACTGGCGGACACGGACTGCCCGCGGAGAAAGGCCAGCAGCGCCCGCTGAAACCGGTGCCGGTGCTGGCGCGCCAGACCGGCGATGGAAGCGCCTTCGTCGCGGGCACGCCGGGGCTGCTCGGCACTGGTGGCAAGATCCGGCGCGAACAGCATGCTCTCGGTCAGCAGCGGAGCACCGCGGGCGGCCCGCAGGTCGTTGAGCAGCGGCAGCACCAGCACGCCGCTGTCGCGGTCGCCCTTCTGAATGCGCTCGAGGTAGTCGGACAGGGAGAGAATCCCCCGCATGAGGGTCTCTTCACCTTCACCCGGCTGCGCCAGGTCTCCGTTGATGAGCCCCTCAAGGACCTGCTCCATCTCCTCCACCAGCATGGACAGGCCGTACAGCTCCAGCATCTGCAAAGTGCCGTAGACCTGGTGCAGGTAGGTCATGCAGAACCGCAGTTGGGTGCGGTCGCTGGAATCTTCGGAATACTCCTCCAGTGCCTGGGCGGCCTGCTGCAGGGTTTCGTCCAGCTCGTTGCGGACCCAACCGAGCGTACTGGCGTTGTTATGGCGCTCACTGGTCATGGGCTCTACCCGCCTACTCGTTCACCGGCCGGCGGAATGCCAGCACATCGCCGGAGTTCCGCACGCGCTCAAGCCCGACCGGGCGGCGGCGGACGAATTCTCCGGCCCCAAGAATCAGAACCCCCCCTGGCCGCAGGTGGCGGCCCAGGCCATCGACGATGGCGCGACGGCGTTCGTGATCAAAATAGATCAGCAGGTTCTGACAGTAGATGACATCCATCTGCAGGCTGCTGGTGTGCGCGGCGTCCAGCACGTTCATCTGCGCGAAGCCGACCCGACGGCGCAGCGGCGCGACGATGCGGAAACGCTCCCGTTCGGGGAGAATCTCGCAGTACCGGTGCCGCTTGTCTTCGGCAATATCCGCCATGCGTCGCAACGGGTACGTTCCCTGTCGGCCAACGCCGAGGGCGTGCATGCTGATGTCGGTGCCGGTGACGCCATAGTGGGGCGTGGCGGGATGGTCGCCGACGGCGTCCGCCACGGTCATGGCCAGGGTGTAGACCTCCTCGCCGGTGGAACAGCCCACGCTCCAGATGTTGAGCTCCTGCCGGTTCTCGGCCAGCAACTCCGGCAACACCTGATCCGCCATGAAGGCAAGCGCCCGCGGGTCCCGGAAGAAACGGGTCTCGTGGACGGTGAGCCGATCCACCAGCGCCGCCCATTCCAGGTTCCCGGCGACGCCGGAGACCAGATACTGGTAGTAGGCGTCGAAATCCCGGAAGCCCACCTCCCGCATGCGCAGGCCAACGCTGGTCACCAGGAAGGACTTGCGCTCCCCCGGCATCGCCATGCCGGTCCGGCGTTCCAGCAGTTCGGCCCAGCGGGCGAACTGCCGATCGTCCATCTCCGGCAGCGCGTTGAGCCCCTCCCAGGCGCCGACAATTTGATCGTTGGCCGCGGCCATGGGCAGCCTCCGCTAGCCCTGCTGCGATTCGGGCAGTTTGAAACCTGCCACCGATTCGCGGAGCTCGTTGGCGAGGTCCGCCAGGTTACCGATGGAGGTCGCCGTCTCGTTGGTACCGGCGGACGTCTGCGAGGTGATCTCCTGGATGACGTTCATGGTATCGGAGATGTTCGCCGCCGCCTCGGCCTGCTGACGCGCCGCCTCGGAAATGCTCTGGATGAGGCCCGCGAGCTGCTGGGACGTCGACTCGATCTCGCGCAGGGCTTCACCGGCCTCCTCGGCCTGGTGGGCCCCGCTGACCACGCCCGCCGTGGATTGCTCCATGGAGATCACGGCCTCGTTGGTATCGGTCTGGATGGTCTTGACCAGAGCCTCGATCTGTTTGGTGGCATTACCGGAGCGCTCGGCGAGACGCTGCACTTCGTCGGCCACCACCGCGAAACCGCGACCGGCCTCACCCGCCATGGCCGCCTGGATGGAGGCGTTCAGGGCCAGGATGTTGGTCTGGTCGGCGATGTCGTTGATGAGCTCGACAATGTTGCCGATCTCCTGGGAGGACTCACCCAGGCGCTTGATGCGCTTGGAGGTCTCCTGGATCTGTTCGCGGATGGAGTCCATGCCGTCGATGGTCCGGCGCACGGTTTCGCCGCCCCGTGTGGCGAGTTCCACCGAGCGCTGGGCCACGTCGGCGGAATCATCCGCGTTCTTGGACACCTGGTCGATGGACACGGCCATTTCGTTGATGGCCGCCGAGGCACCCGTGATCTGGTGCGCCTGATGGTCCGAGGCCTCCGCCAGGTGCATGGCGGTGGCCTGGGTCTGCTGCGCCGCCGAGGACACCTGCACAGAGGTATCGTTGATGGTGGTCACCAGGTTGCGCAGCGCATCGATGGCGTCGTTGAAAGCGTCACCGATGGCCCCGGTGAAGGCCTCGCCCACCGAGGCCTGGACGGTGAGGTCACCCTCGGACAGCCCCTGGATCTCGTCCAGAAGGTCAAGGATGGCCTGCTGGTTCTGCTTGGACTGTTCATCCGCCTTGCGCTTCTCTTCCTCGGAGGCCTCCAGCTCCTGGCGGGCCTGGATACGGGTGAGGAAGCCACGGCCGATCAGCAGCACCAGGGCCATGCCCCCGAAGGCAAAGCCGTACCAGCCCTGAATCGGGCGATCGGCGGGAAGACCACGGTAGACACCCAGCAGGTGGTCGGCAGTGGCATCCATGCGATCGGAGTTGACGAAGATCCGCTCAGCCGCATCACGCACCTCGAAGAGGTCGGGGGAACCGGCGAGAATCTCGTCCACCTGGCTCTCCATGGTGGTGAACATCGCGTCGATCTGCTGCACGGCCTCCAGGGCGTCACCGGTGAGCGCCGGCACCGGGAGGTCGCCCTCTCCCATCAGGGAGTCCAGCACTGCGCGAAGATCGTCCTTGCTGCGGTCCAGGCGGTCGGCTGCGGTAACGTTACCGATACCACCACGAAGCATCTCGCCGGTGTTGCGGCCGATACGCTCGGAATGAAGCTGCACCTCGCCCAGGTAGTAGCTCTGGGACGCCGGCACATCGGCCTGGTTGAGATCCGCCGCCAGCGCCTCGGCCATGCGCTGCATACGCGGGACATTCACGCGGAACTCTTCGGCCAGCTGATTGACGGTCAACACCATCTCGCGGCGATCCAGGATCGCGAAGGTGTCTTCCTCCATGAGCTCCCAGGGGCGCTGAACCATGGTCAACGCCTGGGCGGCATCTTCACCGACCTGATCGGTGGCGGGCAGGCCCGTCTCGGGGTTGCCCTCGCTCAGCACCGTGATGTGTTGCTCCATCTCATCACGGGCATCCCGGAGCATGAAAAAGGCGTCGGTATTCCCGTTTGCCGCTTCAGAGGCGCTCTTGGCGAGGGTCTGGGACAGCACGCGGACCGCCTCGGCGCGCTCGATGTATTCAGAATCGAAGCGGGCATGATAGGCCGTGTACGCAAAACTCACGACCATGAGAATGATGGCGATGATGATCAGCCCGCTGAGCGCGGTAACGGCCTTGCCGATCCCCGCTGCGGGTGCGAGGTTCTGTGCACCTTTCATGGCTCCTGTCCCTCCAAAGAAATCCGTGTGCCCGAATCGACGGCCTGTGTTATTGACTGTGAGCGCCGCTCTAGTGCCCTAGCTGGCTACCCTGAGAAACTGCGGATCATCGATCAGCGACCGCATACTAAAGACCAGCCACTGCTCGCCATCGTGTTCCACCCGGCCGCTGACGAACGGGGCATAGCGGTCGTCAACCTCTGCCGGCGGTTCGCCGAGACTCTCCCGCGGGAAGTGACGCATGCCGAACACCTCGTCGACCAGGAGCCCGGTGTAGGCGTTCTCGATGGGGACCACCAGAACACGGCTCAGGCGCGTGAGACTGGAGGCGTGGTCGCCGAGAAAACCGTTCAGGTCCATGATCGGAAGTAGCGTTCCGCGCACGTTGGCCATGCCGCGCACCCAGCCCTTGGTGCGCGGAATCGGGGCAAGCTCCGGGTACTTGAGAAGCTCCGCGACATCGGTCATTGCGGCGACGAAGCGCTGCCCGCCGAGGCGGAAGCCCACTCCGACCCAGGTTTCGCCGGGGTCTTCCTGTGCCGGCAGATCGGCGGCGAAATCGCGCCCGAGCCGTTCCAGCTCAACCAGCAGATCGAAAGCCGAGGCCACCATCGTCCGTGTCAGCCCTTCAGGGCACTCTGGATCTTTTCCAGCAGTTCCTGCTCGGTCACCGGCTTGCTGATGTAATCCCGCGCCCCCTGACGCATCCCCCAGATGCGATCCGTGTCCTGATCCTTGGTACTGATGATCACGATGGGAATGTTCGCCGTATCCGGATCCTTGGTCAGCTTTCGTGTCGCCTGAAAGCCATTGACGCCGGGCATGACGATATCCATGAGGATCACGTCCGGCGAAGCATCCTTGGCCAGGCGGATGCCGTCCTCGCCATTCTCGGCGACCGACACCTGGTAATCGTGCTTCTCGAGCATCTCGCGCAGCACGTAGGTCTCCGTGGGCGAGTCATCAACAATCAGAACCCGGGTCATTCAGAAATCTCCCATTTCACTTGTTTTCCGGATCGCCGAACACACCTGCCTGCCGGGCCCCGCGCTTCCCCGGAGCCGCCCCACGCCGCAGAGCGGAGCGATTCAAGCCGCCTGATTGAGGTGCCGCTTGATGGCACCCAGGAGTTCGTCACGCGTGAACGGCTTGGTCAGATACTGTTGCGAGCCGACAATGCGTCCGCGCGCACGATCGAACAGCCCGTCCTTGCTGGAGAGCATGATCACGGGCGTGTGCTTGAACATCTGGTTATGCTTGATCAGTGCGCAGGTCTGGTAACCGTCCAGCCTCGGCATCATGATGTCGACGAATATGATGCTGGGTTTCAGGTCGGCAATCTTGGCCAGGGCCTCGAAGCCATCATTGGCGGTGATGACCTCACAGCCTTCTTTTTTCAGCAGAGTCTCCGCCGTGCGGCGAATGGTCTTGCTGTCGTCAATGACCATGACTTTGAGGCCCGAGAGTCCTTCCTGTGTGGTTTCGCTATCCACCGGCTCCCCCGACTATTCTCTCGTTGTACCCAGCCGCCGAGCGCGGCCCCGAGCGGCGTCCGTTCCGTAGCCGTGGTGCCCTATGTAACATAAGTCCCCGGCGTGTGCCAGAATGCCCGCAACACGACGAAGGGCGGACAATTGCACGGCATGTAACGTAACTCCGACGGAGGCAACGTATCAGACTGCCAACAGCAAAACTGTGAACACTGTCTCTTGGGCAACCCTGAACAATCGACCCTGGCTGCCACGAGGACGGGACTGCGTGCCCTTTTGTCTCTTCTCGACACCATACCACTGCAACGGAGCTCTCTCCCATGCCCGTTCATCTCGGGGTCGTCATGGACCCCATCGAGCACATCAAGCCCTGGAAAGACACCACTCTGGCGATGCTGCTGGCAGCCAGCGCCCGTGGCTGGAACCTGCACTACTTCGAACTCGGTGACCTGTACATGCGCGACGGCGAGGCCCATGGCTACAGCCGGGATCTCACCGTGCGCGAGGACAACCAGGACTGGTACCAGCTCGACGGCGGCCGGCCGGTAGCACTGGGGGACCTGGACATCATTCTCATGCGCAAGGATCCGCCGGTGGATGCCGCGTTCATCTATGCCACGCACCTGCTCGAGCGGGCAGAGGATGCCGGCGCCATGGTGGTGAACCGTCCCTCCGCACTGCGGGACGCCAACGAGAAGCTGTTCACCGCCCATTTCGCGGAATGCTGCGCGCCCACTCTGGTGGACAGCGCCGCGCCGCGACTGCGGGCGTTCATTGCCGAGCAGGGCAAGGCGGTGCTGAAACCGCTGGATGGCATGGGCGGACGCTCGATCTTCGTGGTGGCCGACGGCGACCCGAACACCTCGGTCATCATCGACACCCTCACCGAGGGCGGAAGCCAGTACATCATGGCTCAGCGCTACCTGCCGGAAATCCGTGATGGCGACAAGCGCATCTTGATGATCGACGGTGAACCGGTGGACGCAGCGCTTGCCCGCATTCCGGCCTTCGGCGAGACCCGCGGTAACCTGGCCGCCGGCGGCCGCGGCGAGAGCGTTGCACTGAGCGAACGGGACCGCTGGATCTGCGCCCGGGTCGGACCATCGCTGGTGGAGCGTGGTCTGCGCTTCGTCGGTCTGGATGTGATCGGCGACTATCTCACCGAGATCAACGTCACCAGCCCCACCTGCGTGCGTGAGCTGGATGCCGCGAACGGCTGGGACATCGGCGGGCGATTACTGGACCGCCTCGCTGCGCAACAATGAGTGCCGGCCATGCAATCTGCACCCGGCTTGCGCTGCCGGCGGCGCTGAGCGTGGCCACTCTGCTGGCCGGGGGGTGCGGGGGTGAAGCCGACGTGCATCATCAGCGTACACAGGCGTTCGGCACTCAGGTCGAGGTGAGCCTCTACGGCATGCCACCGGAGCAGGCGAACAGCGTTCTGCGCACGGTCGAAGACCACCTGCTGGAACGACACCGGCACTGGCACCCCGGCGGCGGGGGCGCTCTGGACCGGCTCAATCGTCAGCTGGCCGAGGACGGGCAGGCCCGTGTACCGGAGGAACTGACCCCGCTCCTCGGGCGCAGTCTGGCCCTTGCCGAGCGCACCGGCTACCGCTTCGACCCGGGCATAGGCGCGCTGTACCAGGCCTGGGGGCTGGACACTGCTGCTCCCGAAGACGCAGCACCGCCGCCGGAGCGGATGCTGGAACGCTGGCGCGAGCCCCCCCACAGCGCCGCCCGGCTGGACCACAACGGGGAAGGTGTACGCACCCCGACCGAGACCATGCACCTGGACTTCCGCGCCGTTACCACCGGCGCCACACTGAGGGAGGCCAGGCAGCTTCTCGACGAGGCTTCAAACCAGCCGGATGCGGCCATGATCAATGCCGGCAACGGCGTGGCGGTTGTGGGGACCCCCGGCGAGCGGGCGTGGCGTACGGCCGTGCGCGATCCCGATGGTCGCGGTGTCATCGGCACCGTGAGGATCCGGCACGGGGAGGCCGCCGTGGCCGCGAACAGCCAGCAAGGCCGCTTCCGTCACGAGGGCACCTGGTACCACGAGGTACTGAAGCCGGCCAGCGGCATGCCTGCCAGGAGCCTGGCGGGTATTCTCGTGCTGGCGGAGGATCCATTGCTGGCCGATGCCGCCGCCACCGCACTGATGGTCGCCGGCCGGGACGGCTGGCAGGATCTGGCAGCGGCGCTGGAGCTGAAGAAGGTGCTGGCGATGGAGCCGAACCGGGTCATTCACGGCACACCGGCGCTGATGGAGCGCCTGGAACTGGACGACAATGCCGATGTCCGCACTGACACCGTGGACCTTCCGTGACGAGAACGCAGGGTGATGCTCCGGGAATGCGGACCCGATCCCGGAACCGCCGACGCCGATCCCGCATACTCGTGTCCCGTGACGGACGTTAAACTCGGGCCACAGGACACGATGATCGATTGGAGCAGCGTCGGCGGCAGGACAGTGACGTTGGAACCGAAGATATGAGCAAGCCGCTGATCAAACCCGGGGACCGTCTGGGCATGACGCTGTTCATGGCCGCGGCTCTGCATGGCGCCGTCATTCTGGGCGTGGGGTTCACCATCCCCATGGGGGAGCGGGACACGCCGCCGCTGATCGAGATCACCCTGGCCCAGTCTCCCAGCGAGGAGGCGCCGGAGGACTACGACTTCCTGGCTCCCGACGATCAGGAAGGCGGCGGTACCGCCGAAGAGGCCATGCGCCCGACGGAGCAGAGCTCCCTGCTGCCCGACCCCCGGGACATGACCGACGCCGTCTCTGCAGCCCCGGAACAGCAACCCGACGCCCCCGCCGACGAGGCACGCCGGGTCACCACCGAGGACGCGCCGGAGCAGGTCCCGGAGCCGGAGCACAACGAGCCGCAGCCGGATCACTCCCCCAACCGCGATCTGGTGGATGCCGACGAACAGGTGGCCCGGGACATCGCGGACACCAGCCGCAGCATCGACTGGAATGCGCGCTACCCGTCCAAGCAGCGCATCAATGCCCGCACCCGTGCCCACGAGGCGGCGGCGTACATGCAGGGCTGGATCGAGCGCATCGAGCAGGTGGGCAACCTCAACTACCCCGACGAAGCCCGCCGGCGCAATCTCTCCGGCTCGCTGATCGTGGAGGTGACCCTGAATCCGGACGGCTCCGTGGTGGACATCAGGATCCTGGACAGCTCCCCGTACCCGGTATTGGACGAGTCCGCCAAGCGGGTGGTGGAGATGGCAGCGCCCTTCCCGGCCGTCCCCGAGGACGTACTGGACGGCAAGGATCAGCTGGTCATCACCCGAACCTGGCAGTTCGTCAGGGATGGTCATCTGGAAGCACGGTAACCCGGCCGATGCGCCGGCCTTGAGCCACCGCCCCACGCTGACGGATACTGCCACCATGGACGAGCAAGCGACGTTGACCAATCACTTCCTCATTGCCATGCCGACGCTGGAAGACCCCAACTTCCATCAGGCCGTGGCCTACATGTGCGAACACAATGACGAGGGCGGCCTCGGCATCATCATCAACCACCCCACCGAGGTCACCCTCGGTGAACTGCTGGAGCATCTGGAACTGGAACCGGCCACGGCGGCCATTGCCGGACAGACGGTCTACATGGGAGGGCCGGTTCAGCGCGAGCGCGGGTTCGTGCTGCACAATCCCGACGGTGACTGGGACTCCAGCCTGCAGGTCTCCGAGGAGATCTGCGTCACCACCTCCCGCGACATCCTCGCGGCCATCGCCGAAGGGAAGGGACCGTCCCGCTATCTCGTGGCGCTGGGCTATGCCGGCTGGGAGGCCGGCCAGCTGGAAGAAGAGTTGGCACAGAACGCCTGGCTCAACGGGCCCGCCAGTGCCGAGATCGTCTTTGACCGGGACAGCAGCGAGCGCTGGCAGGCCGCCGCCGCGCTGCTGGGCGTGGACATGACCCTGCTGTCCTCCGACGCCGGCCACGCGTGAGCGCAACCACTCTGCTCGGTTTCGACTACGGCCGACGCCGGATCGGCGTGGCCGTGGGCGAGACCATCACCGGTGGTGCCCGCCCGTTGGAGACCCTGGACTGCCCCAGCGAGGGCCTCCCCGACTGGGCCGGCATCGAGCGCCTGCTGCGCGAATGGCAGCCGGACGCCGTGGTGGTCGGGCGCCCGGAGCACGCCGACGGTAGCGCCAACGCCGTGACCCGCGGTGCTGAGCGTTTCGCCCGCCAGCTCCGGGGCCGCTACGACCTCACCGTGCACCTGGTGGACGAGCGCCTGAGTTCCCGCGAGGCGGAGACCCGATTGGCGGAACGCGGCCATCGGCCGCCGCCTCGCGGCGGGGACAGGGCCCTTGATATGATGGCCGCCTGCGTCATCCTGGAAACCTGGCTGGCGGACAACCACTCATCCCCCTGAACAAGCGGTGCCCATGACTGAACTCGCCCCGGTGTCAACACTGATCAGCCGCATGGCGGACGACCTCCGCGCGCTTCTCGCCGCGCGGGAGATCCACGACCCGGCCATGATCGGCATCCACTCCGGCGGCGCCTGGGTGGCCCGGGAGCTGCATTCACGACTGGGCCTGCAGACACCGCTGGGCACTCTGGACATCGCCTTCTACCGGGATGACGTGGGCACCCGCGGCGTGCATCCACAGGTCCGCCCGTCCAACCTGCCCTTCGCCGTGGATGACCGTGACATCCTGCTGGTGGATGATGTCCTCTATAGCGGCCGTACCGTACGCGCGGCCATGAACGAGATCTTCGATTTCGGCCGCCCGCGGCAGGTGCTGCTGGCGGTGCTGGTGGACCGCGGCGAGCGGGAACTCCCCGTCGCCGCCGACGTGGTCGGTACGCGCATCACCCTGGCCGATGGTCAGCGGGTGAAACTGCGCGGGCCGGACCCCATGGAGCTGACCATTCAGGACATGGCATGAACGGGCGCGATTTTCAGATCGACGATCAGGGACGACTGCGGCACTTCCTGACTACCGAGGGGCTGCCGCGGGAGATGCTGGAGCGCATCCTGGACACCGCGGGCTCCTTCACCGGGGTGATCGAGAAATCCATCAAGACCGTGCCTCTGCTTCGTGGTCGCACCGTCATCAACCTCTTCTTCGAAGCCAGCACCCGCACCCGCACCACCTTCGAGCTGGCCGCCAAGCGCCTCTCCGCCGACGTCCTCAACATCGACGTGGCCACCTCTGCCACCAGCAAGGGCGAGAGTCTGCTGGACATGCTGCGCAACCTGGAAGCCATGCAGTGCGACATGTTCGTGGTGCGGCATGCGGAAAGCGGTGCCGCCCAGTTCATTGCCGAGCACCTGGGGGACGAGGTCGCCGTCATCAATGCCGGTGACGGCCGCCATGCCCACCCCACCCAGGCCATGCTGGACATGTACACCATCCGCCGGCACAAGGGCGCATTCGAGCCACTGCGGGTGGCCATCGTTGGCGATATCCTCCATTCCCGGGTGGCGCGCTCGCAGATCCACGCCCTGAACGCCCTGGGCGTCGGCGAAGTGCGCGTGGTCGGCCCGCGCACCCTGCTGCCCCGGGACGTGGAGCGGCTGGGTGTACAGGTCTACCACGACATTGATGCCGGCCTGCGGGACGTGGACGTCATCATCACCCTGCGGCTGCAACGCGAGCGCATGCAGGGGGCGCTGCTGCCCAGCGAGCAGGAGTACTACCAGCTCTACGGCATCAACCGTGAGCGCCTGGCGGTGGCCAAGCCGGACGCCATCATCATGCACCCGGGGCCCATCAACCGCGGCGTGGAAATCGAGTCGGCAGTGGCCGACGGCGACCAGTCGGTGATCCTCAACCAGGTCACCAACGGCATCGCAGTGCGCATGGCAGTGATGTCCATGTGCCTGGAGGGCCGGGGCACCGGGGCGACCACGGAGGAGGCGGAATGAGCCCGCGCATGCATCTCCGTGGCGGCCGGGCCGTGTGCCCGGCCCAGGGTCTCGATCAGGTAACGGACGTCTACATTGCCGACGGCGTCATCGCCGGGCTGGGTCACGCGCCGGACGGCTTCCGCGCGGAGACCACGGTGGACGCCAACGGCATGCTGGTGCTGCCGGGACTGGTGGACATCGGCGCGCATCTGCGCGAGCCCGGCGCCCGCCACAAGGCGGACATCATCTCCGAGCTTCACGCCGCCGCGACTGGCGGCATCACCTCGGTATGCCCGTCGCCGGCGACCAGGCCGGTGGTGGACAGCACCGCAGTCCTGGAACTGGTGCTGGGCCAGGCGCACAAGGCCGCCAGCAGCCGGCTGATCCCGCTGGGAGCGCTCACCGCCGGTCTCGAGGGTGAGCATCTCAGCCAAATGGCCAGTCTGCGGCGTGCCGGCTGCGTCGCCATGAGCGATGGTGGCGCGCCGCTGACGAACACGCTGGTGCTGCGCCGGGCACTGGAGTACGCCGCCACCCATGGCATCACCGTGATCCTCACGCCCCAGGATCAGGATCTGACCCGCGGCAGCGCCATGCACGAGGGCTGGATGGCCACGCGCCTGGGACTGGCGGGGATTCCGGTGGCTGCCGAAACCGTGGCCCTGTCCCGGGCGCTGGCACTGGTGGAAGAAACCGGCGCGCGGGTGCACTTTGCACGACTGTCCTCGGCACGGGGCGCGGCGCTGATCGCCCGGGCCCGTCGCGACGGCCTGCCCGTAAGCGCCGATGTGGCCATCCACCAACTGTTTCTCACGGAAATGGACGTCAGCGGCTTTGCCAGCGACTGCAACGTGCTGCCGCCGCTACGCAGCGACAGCGATCGCGACGCTCTGCGCCGGGCAGTAGCCGACGGCACCCTGCAGGCCGTGTGCTCCGACCACCAACCCCACGACAGCGATGCCAAGGCGGCGCCCTTCGTGGCCTCGGAGCCCGGCATCTCCGGCCTGGACACCCTGCTCGCTCTGACCCTGCGACTGGAGGACGAGGGGGTGCTGTCGCTATCGGAGGCGGTGGCGCGGGTCACCTCGGGTCCAGCGGGCCTGCTGAACCTCCCCGGCGGAACGCTGCGCCCGGGGGCGCCCGCGGACATCTGCCTGGTGGACCCGCGGGAACCCTGGTGGGTCGCCCCGGAGACCCTGCATAGCCGGGGCCGCAACACGCCGTTCACCGGGTGGGAACTGACGGGCCGCGTGCGCCAGACGCTGGTGGACGGTATCACCGTGCACACCGTCGGGCCAGGAGCTGCGTGAGCCGCATACTCGGCAACACCGGACTGCCCGGCGATCATCGCCTGCTGCGCATTCAGGCCACGGGCGACGCCGCCATTGGCCCTGGACACTGGTTCCGACTGGCGCTGCCCGACCTGGAGCTGACTCTGCCGGTACTGGATCACTCCCCTGCCGAGGGCTGGGTAGCGTTCTGCGCGCCGCCGCAGGCCGGCAGCCACGGGCGCGGCACAGCCTGCACCCTCGTCGGTCCCCGGGGAGCGCCCCTGCATCCCGCGGCCGGAGGCCGACGCCTGGTGCTGCTCACCGACGAGACCGGGTTGCCCGCGGTGACGTTCGCGGCCACGCAGCTGGCTATCCACCTGGTCCTCGCCGCGGTGGACAGCGACGCTACGGCCTTCCGGCTGCGCCCCTCGCGCTTCCTGGTCACCGGCATGGGTCCGGGCGTCATCGCGGGCGTCGGCGTCCTGGAGGAAGCCGGCGTTGCCAGTCGCATCGCCCACCCGGAGCCCCTGCCGGGCTGCCGCGAAGGCGGCCTGACGGCGCTGGTGGACGACTGGCTTGCCGGCCAGTCGGCCCGCGAACGCTGGGACACGGCGGTGGCCGTTGTGGGCGAGGCGCACACCGTCGAGATCATCCAGCAACAGCTGCGCGGGCGGGTCGGCGAGATCCACCCCCATCCCCGCCCCGGGTTGTAGTGCCCCGTTCCTGCGCATCGAGCCCGCGCGGTCTGCGTACAACGCCCCCGTAGGGCTCGGACCCGTAGGGCGGACCTTCAGGTCCGCCCTCAAAAGACATGCAACCCCAGGGCTCCACCGAAAACCCTGTCGATACCAGGGCGGACCCTCAGTTGGCCTTCGATGAGCCGCGTCGGCTCGCATGCCTGTCGACGGCGGACGTCGGGTAGGCCGGCCGGTTACCCGGCCGGCCCCCACAGATCCACTCGTGCGGGTTTCCCGCAAGTGGCTCCTCGTGTGAGTGGCTTCGCTACGTGGCGCAGATCCTGGCCCGGGCGAGCGGGTAACACTCCAGGAACCGGGAGAACTCCGACCACGGGATCGCCGCCTTCTGCGAGCGCCGCGACAGCCATCGGTGCCAGGAGCGCATCGCCTGGGAGCGGACCTGGTCGATCGCTGCAAAGTTACCACGCACGCCGAAGTAGGCGTAGTGGCCCCGGAGTCTGCGGTTCAGGGCTTGCCACTGCTCAACCACGGGGTGATGCCGCATCACACAGCACCAACGATCGATTGCATGCATGGCCCGGCGCAGCCGATCCCGCGCCGTCTTGCGCTTGACCACCAGCGCCCTCGCCTCGACCGCCCCCAGTAGTGGGTGAAGCCGAGAAAATCGAAGGTCTCCGGGTGCGGTCCTCCGCCCGATCCGGGCCGGTCGAACCGCACAACCCGGGTCTTCTCCGGGTGGAGTTCCAGCCCGTAGCGCGCAAAACGCTTGGGCAGCACCTCCATCACCCGCCGGGCATCGCTCTCGCAGGCGAACACCAGCAGCGCATCGTCGGCAAAACGCACCAGGTGCGCCTCACCGCGCAACCGGGGCCGGACACTGTCCTCGAACCACGTATCCAGCACCTCGTGGAGGAAAATGTTGGCGAGCATCGGCGAGATCACCCCGCCCTGCGGGTGCCCCGCCAGGCTGGCGCCACTGCCCTTCCTCCAGCACGCCGGCGTTCAACCATTTGCCGATCAACCGAACCAGCACGCCGTCACGTACCCGCCGACGCAGCACCTCCCGCAACAGACCATGGTCGACCCGGTCAAAGAACTTGCGCACGTCAAGATCAATCACCCAGCCACCGCCCATCGCCATCAACGGCCGCCAGACCGCCTGCAGCGCCTGGTGCGCCGAGCGTCCCGGCGGAAGCCGTACGAGCCCTCGTGGAACTCCGGCTCGTAGACCGCCTCCAGCACCATCGCCACCGCCCGCTGGAGCACCTTGTCCTCAAACGTCGGAATGCCGAGCGCTCGGCGCTCGCTCCCGTCACCCTTGGGGATCGAGGTGCCCCGCACCGGCGGCGCCCGGTACGCCCCGGACTTCGCCCGCTCCAGCAGCGAGCTCAGGTTCGCCTCAAGCTCCTCGCCGTAGGCGGCACCCGTGCGACCATCAACGCCCGGCGCCCCGTCCTTGCGCGTGCGTCGATACGCCTCACGCAACCACGCCTCGTCAATGTGATGGGCCAACGTCAAAAGCGGCCTGTCCGGAAGACGCCGCGCCAGATCCGCTATCTGTTGGCATCGCGTTGAGATGAGATCAGAGTCCAATGCCTCCGCCATCGGTCCCTCCAACAGCTCCACTCACACGGTCTCCCCTTCCCCTTCACCGGGTCCGCTGGGGCGCGTTCCCCGGCTGCTCCGGTACTATGGGAGACTCCGACTGCCTGCCGCCCGTCTGGCACCGCTCTGGCTGTCCTCGCAGCACCATACCGCCGCAGCGCCCTCAGCCTTCGCTCCAGCAGCAGGAGGACGCTCCCACCACTGGCCCGGACTGCGGATCAGCGGTCGCCCGCACCGTCTACTTCTTAGGCGGAGACGACAGGCCCTCCCAGGTTCCTGGGGGACCCCAATGTGCCCATGCCCCGCTCTCGGACCCCGGCGGGCACACCACACCAGGCCTCTACAGTGCAGCGTTACTGCCTTCCGGTCTTCAGACACCGTCGGCACCCACAATGTCGCGGATTTCGGGGCTCAATCACGCAGCCTGGACACTCGCTGTCTACGCTTCACCACAGCAGTTACCCACTGCAGCGCAAGACTCGCTTCCGGCTGGTGGCCAACCTCTACCGGGCGGGCTCAACGGCCCGCTGGGTCCCTCTCGCAATTTCATGGCCGCCTCCATGCCACCAATCCCAAGCGACCAGGCTTCGCCTGGCGCTCCTGAAGGTCCGCCCTACAGCTACAGCCCTGAGTCGGGGCCGATTCTTTGGTCTCGAATTGCGACACTCTTGAAAAACGCCCCAACCCGAGCGACCCCTGCAGAATTCTTCCTGAAGGTTCATCTCAGGGCTTCCACCATACGGTGTAGTATGGTAAAACCCTGGTAACCTGATGGTGATCTCCGTCCGCACTGCGGAACAGAGCCATCACGGACACCGCCCGCAGACCTTCTCCGCGGGAACGCAGTAGCGTCACCGGCCCCATGAAGTACGGTGACAAGGAGGGAAATCATGTTTTCAGCACTGATGAACTACATGCGCACGAACAACGTTCTGCCGCGCATCTCCGACACCGAGCGCCAGGCGCTGGAGGCGGGCACCGTCTGGATTGACGGCCAGCTGTTCGCCGGCAACCCGGACTTCAAACAGATCATGGCCGAGCCCTACAGCCAGCTCTCCGAGGAAGAGCAGGCATTCCTGGACGGTCCGGCGGAACAGCTCTGCCAGATGATCGACACCTACGAGGTGGAGCGCACCCGACGCGCTCCGGACGATGCCGTGGAGTTCATCAAGAACAACGGTTTCATGGGCATGATCATTCCCAAGGCCTACGGCGGCAAGGAATTCTCCACCCTGGCCGTGTCCGCGGTGATGGCGAAGGTGAACAGCTATTCCTCCACCGTGGGCACCTTCGTGGTGATCCCCAACTCCCTGGGCGCCGCCGAGCTGCTCAAGCACTACGGCACCGACCAGCAGAAGGACCACTACCTGCCGCGGCTGGCCAGCGGCGAGTACGTGCCGTGCTTCGGCCTCACCGAGCCCACCGCCGGCTCCGACGCCGCCTCCATCAAGGCCGAGGGCGAAGTGTTCAAGGATGACGACGGCGAGGTGAAAATCCGCCTGAACTTCCGCAAGCGCTACATCACCCTGGCGCCGGTGGCCAACCTGATCTCCCTCGCCTTCCAGATGCATGACCCGGACAACCTGCTGGGCAAGGGTGAGTACCCGGGCATCACCGTGGTGATGCTGCACAAGGGCACCCCGGGGCTGCACAACGGCGACCACCACATGCCCGTGGGTGAAGGCTTCTACAACGGCCCCATCATCGGCGAGAACGTGATCTGCTCGCCGGAGCAGATTATCGGCGGCCCGGAGTACGCCGGCCAGGGCTGGCGCATGCTCATGGAGCAGCTCGCCGGCGGCCGCGCCATTTCCCTGCCGGCCGGGGCCATCGGCGGCATGAAGTCGGTGGCATCCGTCACCGGCGCCTATTCCATGATCCGCCACCAGTTCGGCTTCCCCATCGGCATGATGGAGGGCGTCCAGGACAAGGTGGCCGGCATTGCGGGACTGACGTACATGTTCGAGGGCGCGCGGGTGTACTCCTGCTCCGCCATCGACAACGGCGAGCAGCCGCCGGTGGTCTCCGCACTGCTGAAATCCAGCAGCACCGAGCACGTGCAGAAGCTACTCACCGACGGCATGGACGTGTTCTCCGGTGCCGGGGTCATGCAGGGGCCCAGCAACATCCTCGCCTCCGGCTACCACGGTGCTCCGGTGGGCATCACCGTGGAAGGCGCCAACATCATGACCCGCACCCTGATCATCTTCGGCCAGGGCGCCACCCGCTGCCACCCCTACGCCCTGAACGTGGTGCGGGCGGTGGAGAACAAGGATGCCGATGCCTTCCGCAAGAACCTGCTGGGCTGGTTCGGTCATACCATCAGCAACTGGTTCCGCACCAAGGGCCGCGGCCTCACCCGTGGCTTCTCCGCGGGGAGCCCGGTGTCCGGTCCCACGGCCACCTACTACCGCCGCCTGGCCTGGTCGGCATCGCGGTTCGCACTGCTCACGGACCTGGCCATGTTCTTCATCGGCGGCAAGCTGAAGGCCAAGGGCAACCTCACCGGCCGCTTCGCCGACGTGCTCACCTGGCAGGTGCTGGCCATCTCGGCACTGCGGCGCTTCGAAGCCGAGGGCCGCAAGGAAGAGGATCTGCCGGTGGTGCAGTACGCCTGCGAATACGCCCTGGCGCGGATCCAGGAGGCCTTCGAAGGCATTCACGCCAACTTCGATGCACCGGTGGTGGGCTGGTGGCTGCGCAAGCCGGCGGCGTTCTTCCTGCGCATCAACCCGCTCTCCCAGGGCCCCAGCGACAAGCTGACCGCGCCCACCGCGGCGTCGATCCAGTCGCTGTCGGACCAGTACCGGCGCATCACCGCCGGCGTGGCCCGGGCGGATGAAAACGCGCCGGGGGCCGGCCGCCTGTTCAAGGCCTTCCGCCTGCAGCAGGAGGCACAGCCCATCATGGCCAAGGTCATGAAGGCGCAGAAGAAGCGCGAGGTGGGCAAGGGCATGGTCTACGAGGTGATGGAGGAGGCCCATGAGAAGGGCGTCATCACCGAGACGGAACTGCGGCAGCTGCGCCAGGCCAATGAGGCGGCCCTGGCCGCCATCGAGGTGGACGTGTTCACCCCGGAGGAGTACTTTGCCGCCGAGGCCCTGCCGCCCCACGGCCAGGTCGAGAAGCGTCAGGTCGCCAACGGCTGACGCCGCACGGTCTGCCCGCAGAATCGAGAGGCCCGGGTCCGCCCCGGGCCTCTTTTTTGGTCAGGCCCCTTGAAAGCGTGCGCGCCCCCCTCCATCTGCCAGTCAGGGGAGCGCGTTTGCTGACACACTCAACCGGTATCACGAAGGGAGAAGCCAATGCATCTGCAAGTCAATCCGGGCAATGGCGTGACCGTTTCCGAGGCCCTGGAGCAGCACCTGCGCCATGAACTGGACCGGCTGGAGCGCCGGTTCGGCGATCGCATCACCCGCATCGAGGCGCATTTCGCCGATGTCAACGGACCCAAGGGCGGCATCAACAAGCAGTGCAAACTGGAAGCGCGACCCCGCGGGCTTGATCCGCTGGCGGCGGAGCACATGTCCGACGACATCTACGATGCCGTGGCCGGCGCGGCGCAGCGGCTGGAGAAGGTCCTGGACAAGCGCTTCGGGCAGCTGGACAACCGCGACTGAGCAATCGCTGGCGCATGGCTGCCGGATCCCTGGCGGCCATGTGTGCTCCTGCGTCAGAGGGTGATGCCCTCCTCGCGACGCTCGCGGGGGATTTCCGTGGAGAGTTCGATTTCCTCTTCCTCGCCATCCTGCAGGAAACGCACCCGGGCCCGTTGACCGTCCGGCGTCGCACGCACCAGATCGAGGAAGTCCATGGGCATCTCCGGGGTTTCGTCGTTGACCGACAGGATCAGCGCGCCTTCCTCAAGACCGAGATGGCCGGCGCGCCCGCGCACGCCGCTGACGATCACGCCGTCGCGATCCGGCAGGCCCAGGGCTGAACGCAAATCATCGGTGGCCTCTACCACGGTAATGCCCAGGGCGGTGACCACCTGATCGTCCTCCATGCCCTCGTACTCGAGATCCTCGCCTGCCTGGAGAATCTCCGGCGACACCAGAATACGGGCGCCGCTGCGCACCGCCAGCGCCAGCCCGTCGCTGGGACGGGTGTCCACCAGTACCGGCTCGTCGCGGCCCTCCACAGCCAGTTCCAGCATGCCGTAGTAGATGCCGTCAGAGAGGTCATCCACCAGCACGCGCTGCAGGGTGGCGTCCAGCCCGGCGAGGATGTTGCCGACCAGATCATGGGTCTGGGGCCGGGGCACGTCCACGTCGTGCTGGGCCATGAGAATGGCACGGGCTTCGGCCACGCCGATGCGGATCGGCACCACATCACCCGAGTCCGGCTCGCGCAGCAGCACCAAGGGTGCACCACCGGCAGGATCCACGCCCACGGTGGCCAATTCCACCGGCACCAGGTCGTCGGGATCGACGGCCAGGTCACGTGCCTGCGCCTGCCCTGCCATCAGCACTGTCATCATGGCCAGCAGCGTCACGGCGCTGGCCAGCTTCAACGAAACACGCATGTCACCTCCCGAAAGCGCCACCGGCGCACACCCATGGTGGACCACAACCCCGGGAAACGCAGAAGCGTTTCCACCTTGACGTCCTGTCACTCAAGTTTAGTCGGCATCAATCCGCAGAGGTTCCAGTGCCACCCGGATCGGCTCCGGGATGGGGACCGCCCGATTCTCGGCACGGTTCACGAACACGTGCACGAACGCGCCGTGGGCGCAGATGGCTGCCTCCCCTTCCCGGAAGATGCCCACGCCGTACTGCACCGAGCTGTTGCCAAGCCGCTCGACACGCAATCCCGCCTCGATGCGCTCCGGGAAGGCGATGGGCCGCCGGTAGCTGCAGTTGGAGCTGACCACGAAACCGACGATGGCACCATTGTGAATATCCAGCCCGCCTGCTTCGATCAGATACTGGTTCACGGCGGTATCGAAGTAGGAGTAGTAGGTCACATTGTTAACGTGACCGTAGAGGTCGTTGTCCATCCAGCGGGTGGTGATGGGATAGAACACCCGATAGTCATCCCGCCCCGGGACTTCGCTCTCTGACATTGCGGACTCCATTGCTGGCGCAGAGGACGGGTGCGGTATCCCACGCCCGGCACCCGTATCGCCTCTGAAACGTTTTGTGAGAGCGTAATGGGTAACAGCCCAACAGGGAAACGCTGAGCCATGACGTTCGACGAATACCGCAGTCACGATGCCCTGGGCCTGGCCGCCCTTGTCGGCAACGGCGAGACCACGGCAGACGAGCTGCTGGAGTGCGCCCTCCACCGGGTCGAGACCACGCGGAGCACCATCAACGCCGTCAACCGGATGCTCACCGACCGCGCCCGGAGTCGACTGCAGCCCCCGCTCACCGGCGCGTTCGCCGGGGTTCCTTTCCTGGTCAAGGACGTGGTGCAGGATATCCAGGGCGAGCCCACGACCATGGGCTCCCGCGCATTCGTGGATCACCGGGCCGACGAAGACTCGAGCTACGTGCGCCGCGCCGACGCCGCTGGTCTGGTCATCTTCGGCAAGACCAACACCCCGGAGCTGGCGTTGAAGGGCATCACCGAGAATGCCACCTTCGGCGCCACCCGCAACCCATGGGCGACCGGCCACACACCGGGCGGCTCCAGTGGCGGTGCCGCCGCCGCGGTGGCGGCGGGCATCGTGCCCATGGCCGGCGCCAACGACGGCGGCGGTTCCATTCGCATACCCGCTGCCTACTGCGGGCTGTTCGGGCTGCGGCCCGGCCGCGGCCGCGTGCCCGTGGGACCAGCGCAGGCGGAGGTCTGGGAAGGCGCCTCCAGTGACCACGTTCTCACCCGTAGCGTCCGCGACAGCGCCGCCATGCTGGACGCTCTGGCAGGCCCGGATACCGGTGCACCGTTCCATATTGCACCGCCGGCACGCCCGTTCATGCAGGAACTGGAACAGGCCCCGGCGCCCCTGCGCATTGCCCTGTGCACCCACTCGCCCATCGGCGGTCCGGTGGATGCCGATTGCCGCGCAGCCGCCGAAGACACCGCCAGACTGCTGGAGGAACTCGGGCAGCATGTGGAAGAGGCGGAACCGCCGTTGGACGGCATGGCGCTGGCCCGGTGCTACATGACGCTGTATTTCGGTCAAGTGGCGGCCGCCACGGCACGCGGACGCGACGGTGACTTCGAGCTGGACACCCGCGCCCTGGCCATGCTCGGGCGCGCACTGTCCAGCGGGGAATATGTCACTGCGCACCAGCAGTGGAACGCCTTCGGCCGCGTGCTGGGGGCGTTCTTCAATGACTTCGACCTGTATCTCACCCCGACGGTGGCGGCCCGCCCGGCGGCCATCGGCGAACTGGACACACCGGCCGGCGAACGGCTTGGACTCCGGGTGCTCAGCGCCCTGCGGGCGGGGCGCCTGCTGCTGAAAAGCGGCATGGTGGAGAAGATGGCTTTCAAGGCGCTGGAGCGCACGCCGTTCACGCAGCTCGCCAACCTCACCGGCACCCCGGCCATGTCGGTACCGCTGTACTGGACCGATGACAACCTGCCGCTGGGCAGCCAGTTCATGGCGCCGGTGGGCGGCGAAGGTCTGCTGCTGCGCCTCGCAGCGCAACTGGAGCGGGCACGGCCGTGGTGGCACCGGGTGCCGGAGGTCGCCGCGCCAGGCCCGTCACAACCGTAGGGCGGACCACGGCGCAGCGTAGGAGCGGCGCAAGCCGCGACCCAGGGAGCCGGTGGCGCGCTACCGCCCCGGATCGTCCGCCAGGCTCATGTCGTCCGCCGCCGAGCTGTACTCCTGCTCGCGGTTCTCGGAGCCGAGCTTGGCCTGCAGACGCACTTCGTTGGCGGAGTCGGCGTAGCGGATGGCGTCGTCGTAGGTGATGCGCCCTTCCTGGTAGAGCTGGTAGAGGTGCTGGTCGAAGGTGCGCATGCCGTGCTCGTTGGAGCGTTTCATGATGTCCTTGAGTTCGTGCACCTCGCCGTTGCGCAGCTTGTCCTGCACCAGCGGGGTACCCAGCAGCACCTCCACCGCCGGCACGCGGCCGGCCCCGTCGGGGGTGGGCACCAGTTGCTGCGCCACGACACCCTTGAGGTTCAGTGACAGGTCCATGAACAGCTGATTCTGGCGCTCCGGCGGGAAGAAGTTGACGATGCGGTCCATGGCCTGGTTGGCATTGTTGGCGTGCAAGGTGGCCAGGCACAGATGGCCGGTCTCGGCGAAGGCAATGGCGTAGTCCATGGTCTCCCGGGTCCGGATCTCGCCGATGAGAATCACGTCCGGCGCCTGGCGCAGGGTGTTCTTCAGGGCCACCTCGAAGGACTCGGTATCGATCCCCACCTCGCGCTGGGTGACGATGCAGCCCTGGTGCTGGTGGATGAACTCGATGGGGTCCTCGATGGTGATGATGTGACCGGTGCTGTTCTGGTTGCGGTGACCGATCATGGACGCCAGGGACGTGGACTTACCCGTCCCGGTGGCACCGACGAACATCACCAGGCCGCGCTTGGTCATGGCCAGCTCGCGCAGCACGTCCGGCAGACCCAGATCCCCCAGCTCGGGAATGGTGGTCTCGATACGACGCAACACCATGCCGGCGTGATTACGCTGGTAGAAGGCGCTGACACGGAAGCGGCCCAGGCCGGAGGCACTGATGGCGAAATTGCACTCGCGGCTTTCCTCGAATTCCTGCCGCTGTCTGTCGGACATGATGGAAAGCACCACCTGACGCGCCTGATCCGGCGACAGCTTGCCCTTGGTCACCGGCGTGACCCGGCCGGCGACCTTCATGGACGGCGGCATGCCGGCGGTGATGAACAGGTCCGAGGCCTTCTTGTTGACCATGAATTCGAGCAGGGAGTTGAAATCCATCACTTCCTCCGTGGATCACGGGCGCCGGCTACGCCGTCCGTGATCAGTTGAACAGATCCTTGTTGACCGCCTTGGTGCGGGCGTCCTGCTTGCTGATCAGGCCCTTGCGCAGAAGCTGCTGCAGGCACTGATCCAGGGTCTGCATGCCCAGGGCCTGGCCGGTCTGAATGGACGAGTACATCTGCGCCACCTTGTCCTCGCGGATGAGGTTGCGAATGGCGGCGGTGCCGATCATGATCTCGTGGGCCGCCACGCGGCCGCCGCCCACCTTCTTCAGCAGGCTCTGGGAAATCACCGCCCGCAGGGATTCGGAGAGCATGGAGCGCACCATGGACTTCTCGGCGGCGGGGAAAACGTCGATGATGCGGTCGATGGTCTTGGCCGCGGAGCTGGTGTGCAGTGTGCCGAAAACCAGGTGGCCGGTTTCGGCGGCGGTGAGCGCCAGGCGGATGGTCTCCAGGTCGCGCAGCTCACCCACCAGCACCACGTCCGGGTCCTCGCGCAGGGCGGAGCGCAGGGCCTCGGAGAAGCCGTGGGTATCCCGGTGCACTTCGCGCTGGTTGATGAGCGACTTCTTGGATTCGTGGACGAACTCGATGGGGTCCTCGATGGTGAGGATGTGCTCGTGATAGTTCTCGTTCTTGTAGTTGAGCATGGCCGCCAGCGTGGTGGACTTGCCCGAGCCCGTGGGGCCGGTGACCAGCACCAGGCCGCGGGGGTTGTCGGAGACCTCACGGAAGACCTGCGGGGCGTCCAGCTCCTCCAGGGTGAGCACGTTGGACGGGATGGTCCGGAACACCGCCGCGGCGCCGCGGTTCTGGTTGAAGACGTTGACACGGAAGCGCGCCAGATTGGGGATCTCGAAGGAGAAGTCCGTCTCGTAGAACTCCTCGTAATCCCGGCGCTGCTTGTCGTTCATGATGTCGTAGATGAGGCCGTGGACTTCGTTGTGTTCCATGGCCGGGAGGTTGATTCGACGCACGTCGCCGTCCACACGTATCATTGGCGGCAATCCCGCCGACAGGTGCAGGTCGGAGGCGTTGTTCTTGACGCCGAAGGCGAGCAGGTCGGCAATATCCATCGGGCATCCTCTGCGCTAGTGATTCTTGGTTGTTCGATGCACCCGGCCGGGCCGTCTGTGGCGGTACCGCTGATCAACCGTACAGTCATCACCGGAACCAGGCAACATGACCCAGATCGCCGACGGCCTCGCCCGCGTCCGCGCCCGCATCCGCGCCGCCGAGGAGCAGTACGGCCGCCCCGAGGGCAGCGTCGAACTCCTGGCCGTGAGCAAGACAAAGCCCGCCGCCGCGGTGCGCGAAGCCCTGGCCGCCGGACAGACCGCCTTCGGCGAGAACTACGTTCAGGACGCACGGGACAAACAGGAGGCGCTGGGCCCCGGCGACGCCCGCTGGCATTTCATCGGGCCGCTTCAGTCCAATAAAACAAAACTCGTCGCCCCACACTTTGACTGGGTTCACAGTGTGGAGCGGGAGAAGATCGCGCGCCGGCTTTCCGAGCAGCGTCCGTCCAACCTGCCGCCGCTGAATGTCTGCATCCAGGTCAACGTCAGCGACGAGTCCAGCAAATCCGGACTGCAGCCCGCGGCTGTGCCCACCCTGGCGCATGCGGTGGCGGATCTGCCCAATCTGCACCTGCGGGGGCTCATGTGTATCCCCGCGCCGGCCGAGGACTTCGACGCCCAACGCGCTCCGTTCCGCCAGCTCCGGGAGCTCCAGGAGCAACTGGTGCGTGAGGGCCTGCGTCTGGATACTCTATCCATGGGCATGTCGGTGGATCTGGAAGCCGCCATCGCCGAGGGCAGTACCATGGTGCGCGTGGGCACGGACATTTTCGGCGCGCGCGACTGAAAGTAGCCACAGGATCTGCTCAAAGGGGGAGACATGAACAACCGGACGATCGCGTTCATCGGCGGGGGCAACATGGCCCGCAGCCTCATCGGCGGCCTGATTGCCGATGGCTTCGACGCCGGCGCCATCCGCGTGGCAGAACCGGACGCGGATCAACGCGGCGACCTGGCCGCGGCCTTCGGCGTCACCGCCGTGGCGGATAACCTGGACGCCGCACAGGGTGCTGACGCTGTGGTGCTTGCGGTGAAACCGCAGGTGATTCGGGACGTGGCCGCCGAAATCGGCCAGCATGCCCGTGACAACGGCGCCGTCATCATCTCCATCGCCGCCGGCATCCGTGAGAAGGACCTGTCACGCTGGCTCGGTGACGGGCTACCTGTGGTGCGGACCATGCCCAACACGCCGTCACTGGTGCAGACCGGCGCGACGGCGCTGTACGCCAACCCGCAGGTCAGCGCCGACCAGCGCAGCCTGGCGGAATCGCTGATGCGGGCAGTGGGGCTCACCTGCTGGCTGGACGACGAGGCGCTGATGGATGCGGTTACTGCCGTCTCCGGCAGCGGCCCCGCCTATTTCTTCCTGCTGATGGAACTCATGGAGGACGCCGGCGAGCGCCTGGGTCTGCCACGGCAGACGGCGCGCCTGCTGACCCTGCAGACGGCTATGGGCGCCGCCAAAATGGCACTGGAGAGCGACGACGATGCGCGCACCCTGCGCCAGCGGGTCACCTCCCCGGGGGGGACCACCGAACAGGCCATCAAGGCACTGGAGGACGGGGGCATGGGCGACCTGGTGGATCGCGCCCTGCATGCCGCCGCCGATCGCGCCGGCGAACTGGGCGACCAGTTGGGCAATCAATAATGCGTCCTGAACGGTTCGTCGTCGTCACCGACGGCACCGCCATACCACCCACAATCGGGAGTCTCGCATGTCCGGACAGTATCTGACCGATCCGCTGGCCTTTCTGATCAATACCCTTGCCGGTCTCTACATTCTGGCCGTGATGTTGCGGTTCCTTCTGCAGTGGGTCAGCGCCGACTACCGCAATCCCATCTCGCAGTTCCTGGTCCGGATCACGCAGCCGCCGCTGCAGCCCATGCGGCGGGTGCTGCCGCCCATCGGTCGCGCGGACACCTCGGCCATCGTGCTGATGCTGCTGCTGCAGTTCTGCACCCTGGCGGTGGTGTACTGGATCGGCAGCACTAATGTCAGCGCCGGTTTCCTGGCCGTGCGCTCGGTGGCCGAGCTGCTCAATCTGCTGCTGAACGTGTTCCTGGTGGTGATCATCATCCGGGTGATCCTCAGCTGGGTGAACCCGGGCCAGTACAATCCGGCCATCGGCCTCATCGACAGCCTGGCGGAACCGGTGCTGGCCCCGGCGCGCCGGATCATTCCCGCCGTGGGCGGGCTCGACCTCTCGCCCATTGCGGTGCTGATCGGCATTCAGCTGGCGAAGATGCTGTTCGTGCATCCGATCCGGGACATGGCGCGCATGTTTCTCTGAGACGGACGCTGGCAGGCCGGCGGCGCCACCGGTATCCGGTGCCGGCCTGCCAGCGCGGTTGTCACCCCTGGGGCCGGTCAGTAGACTCACTGGCTCTTTGGTAGCAAGCCGTACCTGCCCGGATGTCAGAACAGTTGCCCGCCGACTGCGTCGGCCTTGTCACACCGCAGAGCATGCAGTTCGACCAGCCCCTGGAGCTGGACTGCGGGCGCACGCTGCCGTCCTATCACCTTGTGTACGAGACCTACGGCGAGCTCAACGCCGATGCCTCCAACGCCATCCTGGTCTGCCACGCCCTGTCCGGGGACCATCACGCGGCCGGTTACCACTCCGTGGACGAGCGCAAGCCCGGCTGGTGGGACGCCTGCATCGGCCCCGGCAAGCCACTGGACACCAATCGTTTCTTCATCGTCTGCAGCAACAACCTGGGCGGCTGCCGCGGCTCGTCGGGGCCGATCAGCACCAACCCCGGAACCGGCCAGCTATACGGCGCCGATTTCCCCATGGTGACGGTTCCGGACTGGGTGCGCAGCCAGGCACGCCTGGCGGACCGCCTGGGCATCACCCAGTGGGCGGCGGTGGTGGGTGGCAGCCTCGGTGGCATGCAGGCACTGCAATGGGCCATCGACTTCCCGGAACGGGTGCGCCATGCCGTGGTGATCGCGGCGGCGCCCAAGCTCTCGGCGCAGAACATCGCTTTCAACGAGGTGGCCCGTCAGGCCATTCTCCAGGATCCGGAGTTCCACGAAGGCCACTACGCGGAGTACGGCGTGGTGCCCCGCCGGGGGCTGTCCCTGGCGCGCATGCTGGGCCACATCACCTACCTGTCCGAGGACGCCATGCGGGCGAAGTTCGGTCGGGAACTGCGCGAAGGCAAGATCAACTTCAACTACGACGTGGAGTTCGAGGTGGAGAGCTATCTCCGCTACCAGGCGGAGAACTTCGTCGACCACTTCGACGCCAACACCTACCTGCTCATGACCCGCGCACTGGACTACTTTGATCCGGCGTCGGAACACGACGACAACCTCGCCGCGGCGCTGAAGCACGTCACCGCGTCGTTCCTGGTGCTGTCGTTCACCAGTGACTGGCGCTTCCCCTCGACCCGCTCGCGGGAGATCGTGCGGGCCCTGCAGGACGGCAACAAGCGGGTGACCTATTCGGAGATCGAAGCGCCCCAGGGGCATGACTCCTTCCTCATGCCCATCCCCATCTACCGGGATCTGCTGCGTGCCTACATGGCCCGGGTCGCAGGGGAGGTGTCGGCATGAGCGTACGCTCCGAACTGGCGCTGATCAGCGAATGGATCCGGCCCGGCACGCGGGTTCTGGACCTGGGCTGCGGCGAGGGGCTGCTGCTGCGCTACCTGCGCGACACCCGCGGCGTGATCGGCTACGGCCTGGAGATCGACCCGGACAACATCCGTGGTTGCGTGGAAAAGGGCATACCCGTTATCCAGACCAATCTGGACGAGGGCCTGAAGGACTTCGATCCGGACTCCTTCGACTATGTGGTGATGACACAGACCCTGCAGGCGGTGCGCTACCCGGAACACTTGCTGGCCGAGATCCTGCGGGTGGGGCGCGAGGGCATCGTGACCTTCTCCAACATGGGTCACTGGCGCTGCCGCATGGAACTGGCGCTGCGCGGGCGCATGCCGGTGAGCGGCGACGCCGGGCTGGACTGGTATAACAGCCCCAACATCCACCTGTGCACGGTGCGGGATTTCGAGCGCCTGTGCGCCAACGCCGGCATCGACATCATCGAGCGCACCTTCATTGATGACGGCCACCGGCGCCGGACCGCCGCAAGCCTGCTTCCCAACCTGCTGGGCGAGGTGGCACTGTACCGGTTCAAGCAGGCAGCAGGAGCCGACCCATGAAACGCCGCCACCTGGGACTCTTCACCGCCGTCATGCTGGCGCTCGCCGTGCTGGCGCCGCAGGCCGCGGCCTACGAGCGGGCCGAGCACTACGGCGACTACAGCATCTACTACAACGCCATGGCCAGCACCCGCCTATCGCCGGACGTGGCCAGCCAGTACGAACTCCAGCGAAGCCGCATCCGCGGCGTGCTGATGATCACGGTCCTGCACGACGGCGAGCCGGTCGCCGCCCGGGTGGACGCCCGCGCGCTGAACCCGCGTGATCAGCTCCAGACCGTGCGCATGCAGGAACACGCCGACGGCGAGGGAATCTATTCCGTGGGCGGCTTCCGCATGGATGATGGCGAGCGCATGCGCTTCGAGGTGCGGGTGCGCCCCGAGGGGCACGACCGGGAATACACCGTGGAATTCAGCGAGCGCCTGTTCAGCGACTGAGCGGGCCGCCTGGCCCCGAGGGAGGGTCACATGCGCGGGTAGCGATCGACGTACTGCCCTTGCGCGGGATAGAACTCGACGAAGAAGTTCTCCAGCCAGGGGTGATCCACCGGCTCCTCGGCGACCCCCGCCCGTAGGTCACCCTCCGCGGCGTAGGCGGCAAAATCGGCGCCGTCCACCAACAGGTGGTACCAGGGCTGCTCCCGGTCCGGCCGATGCTGCATGTGCGACTCGTACCAGTCGCTGGAACCGTTGTAGCGTGCATCCACGTCCACGATCACGGCGCGGAACTCGTGGGTCTGGTGGTGCACGATCTGCCCCGGCTGGAACCGGGCGGTGACGATGGATCTGTTCATTCGATCAGTTCTCTTGGGGTTGCGCGAAGTTCGCTGTTACGGCTGATATGAGGGCGAACCGGGGCTGGCACAACCACACGCACCACCGGTAAAGTGTCAGCATGCAGACTTGGATCATGACCCACGACAGCTGCCTCCGGCACGACACCGGCCCGGGGCACCCGGAGTCGGCACAGCGACTGGAGACCGTGCTGGCACGCCTGCGTGAGCCGCAGTTCGCCGACCTGCACTGGGAGGAAGCTCCCCGGGCCAGCCGCGACGACCTGATCCGCGTCCACGATGCGGCCTATGTGGACCAGACCCTGGATGCCGTCCCGGCCCAGGGCAGCCGTCACCTGGATGGCGACACCATCGTCTGCCCCGACTCCGGCGAAGCCGCCCTGCGAGCTGCAGGCGGCGTGTGCGCCGCTGTGGACGCCGTCCTTGCCGGCAAGACCAAGCGCGTGTTCTGCGCCGTACGCCCTCCCGGCCACCACGCCGAACCGGATCAGGCCATGGGGTTCTGCCTGTTCAACAACGTCGCCGTTGCCGCAGCATACGCCCGGGCGGTGCACCATCTGGAGCGGGTGGCGGTGGTGGATTTCGACGTTCACCACGGCAACGGCACCCAGACCATGTTCGCCGGCAAGCGCGGCCTGTACTATGCGTCCACCCACGAACACCCGCTGTTCCCGGGTACCGGCCGCGGCCCCATCGCCGGGGCACCCAACATCCTCAACGTACCCCTGCCGGCCATGACCGGCTCCGCGGAGTTCAGGGACGCGTTCCGGGAGCACGTCATCCCGGGTCTGCGGGCCTTCGGCCCGGAACTCACGTTTATCTCCGCCGGCTTCGATGCCCATTACGCCGATCCGCTGGCCAACATGGAGCTCACCGAGGAGGATCTGGTCTGGGCCACCAGGGAGATCGCCGCGGTGGCGGATCGCTTCGGCCACGGCTGGCTGATTTCCACCCTGGAAGGCGGCTACAACCTTCGCGCCCTCGGCACCTGTGTGGCAGCCCACGTCCAGGCCCTGGGCGAGACCGACTGACCGCCTTTTCGGGCTTGACGTACCCCCCTGCACCGTGTCTCCCGACCGGACTTATGCACACCGAAGCCATTGCTGCCATGCAACACATCGGCAATCTGCTCATGGCGCCTGGTCACGGCGAAGAAAAAACATAAGCCACTGATAGTAAGGCACAACCTGAAAATGACGAAAAAATGACCTGACCCGCACGAACCCGTTGGGCACGGGCCTGCCGCCGGCGTTTTCACGCGTCATCCACAATGTTATCCACAGGTTCTGTGGACACCCGGGAATACCCTTGCCTCACCAGCCGCTTACACAATATTCCCGGAAATCCTGTGAACTGTTGGACGTACTCATCGTCATGGAAGTCGCTGTCAGGGAGGGCTTGCCGACGTCCGCGGAAGGCGGGCGGACGCTTACTGGTTCCACACCACGTTGAGGTCATCCAGGTCGATCCAGCCCAGGGGAGCCATGCCAAACATCCTGCCGCCGGGAAGGCAGGGGTAAATCCGGTGACAGGCGGCGAGGGTGAACCCGGAGACGTTCTCGGTGCCCGTGAACACCTGGCTGGCCCGCATCCAGGGTGAAGCGAATCGCGGCGAGAAATCCATCCGCTGCACCAGCCCCGTGGCGTCGGCGTAGAGCACCTGATCGGCACGCAGCACCGGGATGTCCGCGGGATAGGCGATCATCAGAGGGTGGAGCCTGCCCTCAGGCGTGTCCACCGGGGGAAGCTCTTCGACCCGACAGCCCTCACGCGCCAGAGTGAACGGCAGGCACACGGTCTGCCAGAGGATGTTCGCGGTGTAGTACAGCACGTCCAGGTCGTCCCACCAGAGCCAGTGGGACGGCGACCGGAGGGTTGCTCCCGGCGCACTGCGATCCGCCACGATACGGCCGTCATCGGCCTCGATACGGGCACGGTTGGGCTCGCACACCGCCGTCTGGCCGGGATAAGGCCAGTCCGCCATGGTGACGGCGGGCCACGCCGTGCGCGCGGTGATCTCCACATCACGCAGCGGGTTGGCCTGCAGCCGGGAGGCAAAACCCACGCCGCCCATGGACACCCGCGCCATGACGGCGTGTGCGTCCCGCCAGCGCTGGGCGCCGCCGTGGGCTTCCAGTATCCGCTCCAGCTGTTCCATGCTCTACCCCGACCTTCCGGTTGCCTGTCAGACCATCACCGCAGCCTCACGCCCGGTGCGCACCAGCCAGATAGGCGTGGGACTGCATCTCCTGGAGCCGGCTCAACGTGCGTTCGAACTCGAAGCGCAGCCGCTGCCCCTGATAGAGCTTCTCCGGCGGCGCTTCGGCCGCGAGGATCAGCTTGACCCCATGATCGTAGAATTCATCCACCAGTGCGATAAAGCGGCGGGCCTGATTTTCACGGCTGGCATCCAGTACCGGCACATTGCCGATGAGCACGCTGTGGAAGGTGCGTGCCAGCTCGATGTAGTCCGCCTGGCCCCGCGGCCCATCACAGATGGCGGCGAAATCGAACCAGACCACGTCGTCGGCCAGTCCGCGGCAACGGATACTGCGCCCTTCCACGGTGATGGTGGTATGGAACTCGGGCCGCTCGGGTGCCAGATGCACGAACTCCTCGTTCAACACCTGATCGGCGGCCTCATCCAGGGGCCAGTGGTACAGTTCCGCCTGCTCCAGGAATCGCAGCCGGTAGTCGGTGTCACCATCCAGTTGCATCACCCGTGTATGCGCTTCCACCAGGTCGATGGCCGGCAGGAACCGTTCCCGCTGCAAGCCGCCCTTGTACAGTTCCTGCGGCGGGATGTTCGACGTCGCCACCAGGGTAACGCCCTCGTCGAAAAGCCCGCGCAGAAGCCCGGCCAGCAGCATCGCATCGGTGATGTCCGCGACGAAGAACTCGTCGAAACACAGCACCCGGGTCTCGGCGGCGAACTCGCGGGCAATGATTGCCAGCGGGTCCTGGACATCCTCGAGATCCCGCAACCGGTGGTGGACCATCTGCATGAAGCGGTGGAAATGCAGCCGCTTCTTCTCGGCAAACGGCAGACTGTCGTGGAAGATGTCCACCAGATAGGTCTTGCCACGACCCACTCCGCCCCAGAGGTACAGGCCGGTCACCGCCGGCCACCGGGGCTCCTGCCGCCGGCGCAGCCCCAGGCGCTGCAGAAGCCCCGGTGATGACGGCGCGCGCGGCGGTGTCGCCACCAGCCGCTCGTGCAGGTCCTGCAGCGCGGCCACGGCCTTCTCCTGTGCCGGGTCGCGGACGAAATCCGGGTGGCCGAGGTCGGCCTCGTAACGCTGGCGTGGAGTCATGGTGCTGCCTTTGCCGCAGACGAAGCCCGCTAGTATGCCGAGGAGCCGGAGTCAGAAAAACTCTCCCGCGTTCCTACCAGAGCCACGGCGCAGGTTCAATTGCCCCGTTCCGGTTTCGGCGCTGCTACAATGCCGGGCTGCACGTGGACCAACAGAGAGAGAAACGGAGATGGCGGACAACAGGCGAAGCAAGGCGGTCACCGAGGGCTTCAAGCGCGCACCCAACCGCGCCATGCTGCGGGCGGTGGGTTTCAAGGACGACGACTTCAACAAGCCCATCGTCGGCGTGGGCAACGCCCACAGCACCATCACGCCCTGCAACATCGGCATCGGCGCCCTGGCGCAGCGTGCCGACGATGCCCTGCGCGCCGCCGGCGCCATGCCCCAGCAGTTCGGCACCATCACCATCTCCGACGGCATCTCCATGGGCACCGAGGGCATGAAGTACTCGCTGGTCTCCCGCGAGGTCATTGCCGACTCCATCGAGACGGTCGTTCAGGGCCAGAGCATGGACGGCATCCTGGCCACGGGCGGCTGCGACAAGAACATGCCCGGCGCCATGATCGCCCTGGCCCGCATCAATGTGCCGGGGATTTTCGTCTATGGCGGCACCATCAAGCCCGGCAACTACAAGGGCGAAGACCTCACCATCGTCAGCGTGTTCGAGGCGGTGGGGCAGTACTCCGCCGGCAACCTCAGCGACGAGGACCTAGCTGGCGTTGAGAAGAACGCCTGCCCGGGTGCCGGGTCCTGCGGCGGCATGTTCACCGCCAACACCATGTCCAGCGCCTTCGAGGCCATGGGCATGAGCCTCATGGGCTCCTCCACCCAGTCCGCCGAGGACAAGGAGAAGGGCGACTCGGCCGCGCGCTCCGCCGAGGTGCTGCTGGAGGCCATCAAGGCCGACCGCAGGCCACGGGAGATCATGACCCGCGAGGCGTTCGAGAACGCGTTCACCGTAACCATGGCGCTGGGCGGCTCCACCAATGCGGTGCTGCATCTGCTGGCGATTGCCAACGCCGCGGAGGTGGACTTCTCCATCGACGATGTCGAGGCGATCCGCCGCAAGGTGCCCGTGCTCTGCGACCTCAAGCCCTCCGGCACCTACGTGACCAGCCAGTTCCACGCCGTGGGCGGCACGCCGGTGGTGATGAAGATGCTGCTGGAGGCGGGCCTGATCCACGGCGACTGCCTGACCATCACCGGCCAGACCGTCGCCGAGACCCTGGCGGAGATCCGCGCCACGGCGCCGGCGGACCAGGACATCATCCGCTCCCTGGAAGAGCCGCTGTACCGGCAGGGTCACCTGGCCGTGCTCAAGGGCAACCTGGCCGAGGAAGGCGGGGTGGCCAAGATCACCGGGCTGAAGAAAACCTCCATCACCGGCCCCGCCCGGGTGTTCGACTCCGAGGAGGAGAGCATGGACGCCATCGTCAACAACGAGATCAAGGCCGGCGACGTGCTGGTGATCCGTTACGAAGGGCCCAAGGGCGGCCCCGGCATGCGGGAGATGCTCTCCCCCACCTCGGCCATTATCGGCGCCGGTCTCGGTGACGACGTGGGCCTGATCACCGACGGCCGCTTCTCCGGCGGCACCTACGGCATGGTGGTGGGCCACGTTGCACCGGAGGCCTACGTGGGCGGCACTATCGGGCTTGTGGAGGAAGGCGACAGCATCACCATCGACGCCGACAGGAACCTGCTGCAGCTCAACGTCTCCGAGGAAGAGCTGGCGGAACGGCGCAAGCGCTGGACCAAACCGGAACCACGCTACCGCCGCGGGGTACTGGCCAAGTACGCCAAGCTGGTCTCCTCCGCCAGCTTCGGCGCGGTGACCGACCGGGATCTGGATCTCTAGTTTTCGGTCCCGACCACGGACGTAGGCGTAGGGTGGACCTTCAGGTCCACCACGGGGCTTCCGTCGAGCCGCCCGTGGAGGAGGCTCGGAATGGCGGACGTCGGGTAGGCCGGCCGGTTACCCGGCCGGCCCCCACAGATCCACTCGTGCGGGTTTCCCGCAAGTGGCTCCTCGTGTGAGTGGCTTCGCTACGTGGCGCAGATCCTGGCCCGGGCGAGCGGGTAACACTCCAGGAACCGGGAGAACTCCGACCACGGGATCGCCGCCTTCTGCGAGCGCCGCGACAGCCATCGGTGCCAGGAGCGCATCGCCTGGGAGCGGACCTGGTCGATCGCTGCAAAGTTACCACGCACGCCGAAGTAGGCGTAGTGGCCCCGGAGTCTGCGGTTCAGGGCTTGCCACTGCTCAACCACGGGGTGATGCCGCATCACACAGCACCAACGATCGATTGCATGCATGGCCCGGCGCAGCCGATCCCGCGCCGTCTTGCGCTTGACCACCCAGCGCCCTCGCCTCGACCGCCCCCAGTAGTGGGTGAAGCCGAGAAAATCGAAGGTCTCCGGGTGCGGTCCTCCGCCCGATCCGGGCCGGTCGAACCGCACAACCCGGGTCTTCCGGGTGGAGTTCCAGTCCGTAGCGCGCAAAACGCTTGGGCAGCACCTCCATCACCCGCCGGGCATCGCTCTCGCAGGCGAACACCAGCAGCGCATCGTCGGCAAAACGCACCAGGTGCGCCTCACCGCGCAACCGGGGCCGGACACTGTCCTCGAACCACGTATCCAGCACCTCGTGGAGGAAAATGTTGGCGAGCATCGGCGAGATCACCCCGCCCTGCGGGGTGCCCCGCCCGGGCTGGCGCCACTGCCCTTCCTCCAGCACGCCGGCGTTCAACCATTTGCCGATCAACCGAACCAGCACGCCGTCACGTACCCGCCGACGCAGCACCTCCCGCAACAGACCATGGTCGACCCGGTCAAAGAACTTGCGCACGTCAAGATCAATCACCCAGCCACCGCCCATCGCCATCAACGGCCGCCAGACCGCCTGCAGCGCCTGGTGCGCCGAGCGTCCCGGCGGAAGCCGTACGAGCCCTCGTGGAACTCCGGCTCGTAGACCGCCTCCAGCACCATCGCCACCGCCCGCTGGAGCACCTTGTCCTCAAACGTCGGAATGCCGAGCGCTCGGCGCTCGCTCCCGTCACCCTTGGGGATCGAGGTGCCCCGCACCGGCGGCGCCCGGTACGCCCCGGACTTCGCCCGCTCCAGCAGCGAGCTCAGGTTCGCCTCAAGCTCCTCGCCGTAGGCGGCACCCGTGCGACCATCAACGCCCGGCGCCCCGTCCTTGCGCGTGCGTCGATACGCCTCACGCAACCACGCCTCGTCAATGTGATGGGCCAACGTCAAAAGCGGCCTGTCCGGAAGACGCCGCGCCAGATCCGCTATCTGTTGGCATCGCGTTGAGATGAGATCAGAGTCCAATGCCTCCGCCATCGGTCCCTCCAACAGCTCCACTCACACGGTCTCCCCTTCCCCTTCACCGGGTCCGCTGGGGCGCGTTCCCCGGCTGCTCCGGTACTATGGGAGACTCCGACTGCCTGCCGCCCGTCTGGCACCGCTCTGGCTGTCCTCGCAGCACCATACCGCCGCAGCGCCCTCAGCCTTCGCTCCAGCAGCAGGAGGACGCTCCCACCACTGGCCCGGACTGCGGATCAGCGGTCGCCCGCACCGTCTACTTCTTAGGCGGAGACGACAGGCCCTCCCAGGTTCCTGGGGGACCCCAATGTGCCCATGCCCCGCTCTCGGACCCCGGCGGGCACACCACACCAGGCCTCTACAGTGCAGCGTTACTGCCTTCCGGTCTTCAGACACCGTCGGCACCCACAATGTCGCGGATTTCGGGGCTCAATCACGCAGCCTGGACACTCGCTGTCTACGCTTCACCACAGCAGTTACCCACTGCAGCGCAAGACTCGCTTCCGGCTGGTGGCCAACCTCTACCGGGCGGGCTCAACGGCCCGCTGGGTCCCTCTCGCAATTTCATGGCCGCCTCCATGCCACCAATCCCAAGCGACCAGGCTTCGCCTGGCGCTCCTGAAGATCCGCCCTACGCCGTTCTGCGCCGTTCTGCAGGATGCTGGAATGGCCAGAATGGCCTTTCCGGCTCGCCTCGCCGCGGCCAGCACTCACCGCCCCGCCATTGTCTGCAGTTTCCGATAACCGGTCTCCGTGAGCAGCACCACGTTCACCGTCGCCGGGTAGATCAGCCCCGCCTCCCGCCAGGCCCGGATCTGCTCCGGGGCAGCGTCCGCGGCCAGATAGAGAAAATCCTGCCCCTCCTGCAGGGCGTCGCAGCGCTTGAACAGGCGAAACGTGGTGCCCTTGGGCACGCCGTTGAGCTGGTCGAGCTGGCGCAGGCTGAGGGTGTTGTGGCCCTGGTAGGTGATGAACTGCACGCGTGGACCTCCGGGATTCGTAGGGTGGACCTTCAGGTCCACCACCGCGGACATTCATACGGGGCCGGGGCCTGCGCGGCCCTGAGGGCGGCGGACCTGAAGGTCCGCCCTACACCTGCCAACCCGGGCGGTTCAATCCGGGTTGATTGCATCAATCGCTGTCGGTGTAGTGCTCCTGCAGGGCGCGCTTGTCCACCTTGCCGGCGCCGGTCACCGGCAGGGTGTCGACGAACTCGATGCGCCGCGGCACCTTGTAGCGGGCCAGGCGCTCCTTGAGCCAGGCCCGCAGGCTGCCGGCCTGCAGCTCCGCCCCGGCCGCCGGCACCACGGCGGCGCAGCCGATCTCGCCCCAGGTGCGGTCCGGCAGACCGAACACGGCGGCATCGCTGATCTCCGTGTGGGTGTGGAGGACGTTCTCGATCTCCGCGGGATAGACGTTCTCGCCGCCGGAGATGTACATGTCCTTGAGCCGGCCGACGATGGTGTAGGCGCCGTCGGCGTCGAAGCGCGCCAGATCGCCGGTGTGCAGCCAGCCCTCGGGGTCGATGGCCTCGGCGGTGGCGTCGGGCCGGTTCCAGTAGCCGGGCGTGCGATGCGGGCCGCGGATGAGCAGCTCGCCGGTGGTCCCGGGCGCGGTCACCGTTTCCCCCGTCGCGGTATCCCGCAGCGCCACTTCCACATGGAACAGCGGATAGCCCACCGCCCCCGGCTTGTCGCGAACCTGTTCCGGCGGCAACCAGAACGTATTGGGTCCGGCCTCGGTCAAGCCGTAGCCGGTCTTGAAATCCACGCCGCGCTGCCAGAAGCGCTCGAATACCGGCAGCGGGCACGGGGCGCCGCCGCTGATCACCAGCTTGAGGCGGGAGAAGTCCGCCTCCTCCCAGCGGGCGTGTTCCTGCAGCATGGAGAACATGGTGGGCACTCCGAAGAACAGGCTCACCTGGTCGCCGGCGATCAGGTCGAACACCTGGTTGGCATCGAAGCCGGCGCAGACAATGCTGCAGCCGCCGGTGTGCACCAGCGGCGTGGTGAAGACGTTGAGCGCGCCGGTGTGGAACAGCGGCGCATTGAGAATGGCGGTGTCCTCGGGACCGAGCCCCCAGCTGGAGACGGTGTTGATCGCATTCCAGGAGATGTTGCCGTGGCTCAGGATTGCCCCCTTGGGCAGGCCGGTGGTCCCCCCGGTGTAGCAGATGACCCATGGATCGTCGTGATCCAGCGCCGGCATCGCGGGTGTAACCGCCGACTCGTCCTCGCGGGCAGCCAGGCGGGCATCGCCCCCCAGCGGCTCACCCTCCAGCGCCACCCATTCGCGAATGCTTGCACAGGCGTCCGTCTCGCGCAGACGCTCCACCGTGGCGCGGAAGTCCGGCCCGTAGAACAGCACCGCCGGCGCGGCGTCCCGGATCAGGGCACCGAGCTCGTCCTCCGCCAGGCGCCAGTTCAGGTTCTGCAGGACGGTGCCGGTCTTGTTGCAGGCGAACAGCAGGTCCAGGTAGGCCACGCAGTTGCCCGCCAGCACCGCCACCCGCTCGCCCGGGATCAGCCCCAGTCGGCCGGAGAGGTAGCGCGCAGTGCGGTTGGCGGCGACATTCCAGGCGGCGTAGCTGATCCGCTCGCCACTGGCGGCGTCGATCAGCGCGGTCCGGGCGGGGCTCAGACGGGCACGGCGGTCCAGCCAGTCCACTGCGGCAGGCATGGCATTCTCCCTGTTGGTACTGGCCTTTCAGGTCAGTATCGGACGTCGTCGTATCAGCCGAGCCAGGCGCGCGCGTTGCGGAACATGCGCATCCACGGCCCGTATTCACCCCACTCCGTCGGATGCCAGCTGTGCTGCACGGTACGAAAGACGCGTTCCGGATGAGGCATCATAATGGTGACACGACCGTCATGTGTGGTCACGCCGGTAATGCCGTCCGGCGAGCCGTTGGGGTTGGCGGGATAGCGCTCGGCCGGCCTGCCCCGGGCGTCGGTGTAACGCATGCTGACCAGGTCGGCGGAGGCAAGTTTGCGGGGTCCGCGGTCGCCGGAGAATGCGGCCCGGCCCTCGCCGTGGGCCACGGCGATGGGCATGCGCGAGCCTTCCATGCCGCGCAGGAACAGGGACGGTGATTCCACCACTTCCACCTGGGCCAACCGTGCTTCGAACTGCTCCGAGCGGTTGCCCACGAAATCCGGCCAAAGTTCGGCGCCCGGAATCAGCTCACGCAGGGTGGCAAGCATCTGGCAGCCGTTGCACACGCCCAGGGCGAAGGCGTCACTGCGGCGGAAGAAGGTGCCGAACTGCTCCCGCAGCACCGGATTGAACAGCACGGTCTTGGCCCAGCCGCCACCGGCGCCAAGCACGTCGCCGTAGGAAAAGCCACCACAGGCGACCAGCCCTTGCACATCACTCAGGGACATCCGGCCGTGTAGCAGGTCGGTCATGTGCACGTCCACCGCCTCGAACCCGGCCAGGTGGAAGGCAGCGGCCATTTCCATGTGGCCGTTGACGCCCTGCTCCCGCAGAATCGCCACCCGTGGCCGTGCGCCGGCGGCGATCATGGGCGCGGCCACGTCCTCGGCGGGATCGAAGCTGAGGGCGGCGTGCAGGCCCATATCGCCCTGATCCAGCAAGGCATCGTACTCCTCGTCGGCGCAGCCGGGATTGTCGCGCAACGCCTGCATGCGCCAGGTGGTCTCCTGCCACAACCGTTGCAGATCCGTGCGGGCGCGGTCGAGCACGGTGTCGTTGCCCAGGCGGACCATCAACCGGTCGTCGTCGTTGGGCGCACCTATGACATGCACGCAGCCCCCCAGCCCTGCCGCATCCAGGCGGGCAGTGACGGACTCCAGGCACTGGCTCGCTACCTGCACCACCGCCCCGGGTTCCTCGGCGAACAACGCCGCCAGCGGCTCCCCCTGCGGAAGGTCGATGGTCACGCCCATGCGGCCGGCGAACACCATCTCCGCCAGGGTCGCCAGCAGACCGCCGTCGCTGCGGTCGTGGTAGGCCAGCAGCAGTCCGTCCCGGTTCAGGGTCTGGATGGTCTGGAAGAAGGCGCGCAGGTCCTCGGCGCGGTCCAGGTCCGCGGGCGCGTCGCCCAGGCCGCTGCAGACCTGGGCCAGAGCCGAGGCACCCAGGCGGTTGCGGCCGCGACCCAGATCGATCAGCAGCAGCCGGGTATCGCCGGCGTCACCGCGGAGTTCCGGGGTCAGAGTGCGGCGGGCGTCATCAACGGTGGCGAAGGCAGAGACCACCAGGGACAGGGGTGCGGTGACGCTGCGCTCCTGGCCGTCCTGCTGCCAGACCGTCTTCATGGACATGGAATCCTTGCCCACGGGAATGGCAATACCCAGCGCCGGACACAGCTCCATGCCCACCGTCCGGACGGTGTCGTAGAGGCGGGCGTCCTCACCGGAATGGCCGGCGGGGGCCATCCAGTTGGCGGACAGGTTCACGCGGGTGATGTCGCCCACGTCGGCGGCGGCCAGGTTGGTGAGCGCTTCGGCCACGGCCATGCGGCCGGAGGCCGGGGCATTCAGCAGTGCCGCCGGGGTACGCTCACCCAGGGCCATGGCCTCGCCGGTGTGGCCGGTATAGTCGTCCAGGGTAACGGCGACGTCGGCGACCGGGGTCTGCCAGGGGCCGACCATCTGATCCCGGGCCACCAGGCCCGTCACGGTGCGGTCACCGATGGTAATCAGGAAGTGTTTGGCGGCCACCGTGGGCAGGCGCAGCACGCGCTCCACGGCCTCGTCGACACTGACTCCCTCCAGCCCCAGCGGTGCGCTCTGCGGCTGCACCCGGATGACATCGCGGTGCATCTTCGGTGGTTTGCCGAAGAGCAGATCCATGGGGATGTGCACGGCGTCCCCACCCAGGGTGGCGTCGGTGAGCAGCAACTGCCGATCCGCGGTGGCATCGCCGATGACGGCGAACGGGCAGCGCTCGCGTTCGCAGATGCGGCGGAAGTCCTCCAGAGCCTCCGGCGCGATGGCGAGCACGTAGCGCTCCTGCGCCTCGTTGCTCCAGATCTCCATGGGGGACATGCCGGGATCGTCGTTGGGCACTTCGCGCAATTCCAGGCGCCCGCCGCGGTCACTGTCCTCGAGTATCTCCGGCACGGCATTGGACAGCCCGCCGGCGCCCACGTCATGGATGGACAGCACAGGGTTGGCACTACCCAGCCGCCAGCAGGCGTCGATCACCTCCTGCGCGCGGCGCTGCATCTCCGGGTTGCTGCGCTGCACGGAGGCGAAATCCAGCTCGGCGTCGCTGGCGCCGCTGCTCACCGATGAGGCGGCACCGCCACCCAGGCCGATAAGCATCGCCGGCCCGCCGAGCACGATGACCCGGGCCCGGTCAGCCACCTCGCGCTTGTGCACGTGGGCATCCCGCACGGCGCCCATGCCGCCGGCCAGCATGATGGGCTTGTGGTAACCGCGGACTTCGTCACCGGCGCCGCCGGGCACACGCTGTTCGAAGGTGCGGAAGTAGCCAGCAAGATTCGGGCGACCGAACTCGTTGTTATAGGAGGCGGCACCGATGGGGCCGTCCAGCATGATCGCCAGCGGCGAGGCGATACGGCCGGGCCGGCCGATGTCGTCCTGCTCCCAGGCCTGCAGTGCACCGGGGATGCGCAGGTTGGACACGGCGAAGCCGGCAAGCCCCGCCTTGGGCCGCGCACCCAGGCCGGTGGCGCCTTCGTCGCGGATCTCGCCGCCGGCACCGGTGGCCGCTCCGGGAAATGGTGCAATGGCGGTGGGATGATTATGGGTTTCCACCTTCATCACCAGATGCGATGCCTCGGTGTGCGGCCGGTAGACCTGGTCCACCGGATCGGCGAAGAAGCGTTCCACCTCCGGCCCCTGGGCCACCGCCGCATTGTCGCTGTAGGCGGACAGCACCCCGTCCGGGCGCTGCTCATAGGTATTGCGGATCATGTCGAAAAGCGAACGGGCCTGCGGCTCGCCGTCGATGGTCCAGTCGGCACGGAAGATCTTGTGGCGGCAGTGTTCGGAGTTCGCCTGGGCGAACATCATCAGCTCCACATCGGAGGGATTGCGCCCGAGTTCACGGTAGCGCGCCACCAGGTAGTCGATCTCATCGTCCGCCAGCGCAAACCCCATGGCGTCGTTGGCCGCCACCAGGGCCTCACGCCCGCCGTCCAGCAGATCCACGTGGCGCAACGGCCGTGGCGACTGCTCCTGGAACAGCGACGAGCCGGCGTCGTCGCCGTCGAGCACCGCCTCGGTCATGCGGTCGTGGAGCAGAGGCTTGATGGCCGTCAGCGCCGCCGCATCCAGGGAACTCTTGCCGCAGCGGATGCGATAGACCACGCCGCGCTCGATCCGGCGCACCCGGCGGAGACCGCAGTTGTGCGCAATATCCGTGGCCTTGGTGGACCACGGTGAAATCGTGCCGGGACGCGGAACCACCAGTACCGCGTCGCCGGTCTCGTCCATCTCGGGATCCGCACCGTCCAGCAGCAGCTCCTTCAGGGTGGCCAGGTCGTCGGGGTCGGGATCCTGGTGGACCTGCACGAAGTAGATGTGGTGGGCGCTCACTGCGGTGACCGCGGGCGCGGCATCGCGAAGGCGTTGCAGCAGCTTGTCGTGGCGGAACGAGGAGAGGGCGGGGTGTCCTTTTAGACGCAGCATGGTGTTCGCTTTTCAGCCGTGGGCAATGACGTCGGGCCGCCCCGGGGCGGCCCGACAACGCCGATTCACCGACAGCACCGGTGCCGGTGAATCAGCGCAACTGATCGTCTATGAGGGTCAGCAGGCGCTCTGCCAGGCGGTCGGGCACGCGTTCGCCATCCTCGTCACGTACCGTAACTGCTGTTCCGTCATCGGCGGACCCGACAATGATGGCGTAGTTGCCCGGCTCGAGTTCCGGCTCACGTTCCCGCCAGAAAGCCAGGCGCCCGAAGAAACCGGGACCCTCGGTATCATCATCCGCGGTGGGATCGTAACGGACCAGGAACCGCCCCTGGGCACGGTTACGATCCTCGACGGTAAAGGCCGCGCGATCCACCGCCAAACCAACCCGCTGCCAGGTCTGCAGATAACCCTCGCTCACCAGCAGACGCGGCTCACCATCCTCGGTGGTATCCAGACGCGCCAGGCGCTGCTCACGCTGGGCAATCTGCTGGGCCGCGAACTCCTCCTCGGCCCCCAGATGCAGCATGAAACCGCGCAACAGTTCCGCTTCCAGGCCACGATCGGCCGGCCGCGGGGCCCAGCCGTCGTCGCCGCTAGCCACCACCCGCCGATGACTGACAAACACCTCGGTCCGTTGCGGATCGTCGGTGGGCTCCACACGCAGCAGATACTGCTCCGCCATGGGCGCCATCTCCGGCTCCCGCTCCAGCGCCAGCAGAGCGCCGCCCGCCGGCCCCAGCGGCCGCGGTAGCCAGTTGGTCTCGATGATGCCCTTGTCACGATCGGTGCGGGCCACGGGGACGCCCTCGGCCTCGAGCCACGCCTCGAGCCCCTGCCACACGCGGTCCGGTTCCGCCTGCACCTGCAGCCAGCGCTCGGCGCCCTGACCGCGCATGCGCATGCCCAGCGGCTCCGGCGCAGTACCGCGCTCGGCGCGTTCACGCTCACGTCGCTCTTCGCCGCTCAGCGACGCGGCGCCCCGCCCTCCACGCCCCTCGGGGATCTGGCCGATGCGTTCGGCGGACAGATCCGGCGGCACCGTCAGGCGCTCGCCACGTTCGGGCTCCTGCGCACCGCGGCCGCCACAGGCGGCAAGCAGCACCGCAAGGACAACCACCAGGGCAAAGGGCGCAGTACGCTTCAGACCAGCCGGCTCAAGCATGGATTACTGGACCCCCGCGAGCTTCATGGCCTGTCGGACCGTCTCGTGGTGGGCATCGGACAACGGCGTCAGCGGCAGCCGCAGAGTGGGGCCCATCAGGCCCATCTCGCTCACGGCCCACTTCACCGGAATCGGACTGGTCTCCACGAACAGGGCCTTGTGCAGGGCCGCCAGCCGTGCATCCAGCTCTTCCGCCTTCTCCAGGTCGCCCTCGATGGCGGCGATGCACATGTCGTGCATGAGCCGCGGGGCAACGTTGGCGCTCACGGAGATGCACCCCTTACCGCCGGCGAGGATGATCTCGCGCGCATTGCCATCATCACCGCTGTAGACGTCGAGCCGGTCACCGCAACGTTCCAGGATCTCCCGTGGGCGCTGGATGGTGCCGTGGGCCTCCTTCACCGCCACGATGTTGGGAATGTCGGCCAGGCGCTCAACTGTCTCCGGAAGCATGTCACAGGCGGTACGGCCCGGCACGTTGTACAGGATCTGGGGGATCGGGACAGCCTCTGCCACGGCACTAAAGTGCCGAAACAGCCCTTCCTGGGTGGGCTTGTTGTAGTACGGCGTGATCAGCAACGCCGCATCACAGCCGGCTTCCATGGCACAGCGCGTGAGCTTGATTGCCTCCCAGGTGGAGTTGGCACCGCTGCCGCCAATCACGGCGATCCGCTCCCGGGCCATCTCCACTGTCCGTCGCATGAGATAGCAGTGCTCTTCGTAATCGAGCGTTGCCGCCTCGCCGGTGGTGCCAACCGCAACGATGGCATCGGTGCCGTTGTCGACGTGGAAATCCACCAGCCGCTGCAGAGACGCCTCGTCCACCGAGCCGTCCTCGTGCATGGGTGTCACCATCGCGACCATGCTGCCACGGAACATCGTCATATCCCCCGCAAAACTGGACTCCGCATAGTACTTCTGCCGGCACGGGCAAACAAGGGATCTCCATGCCTTCGCCCCGTCCGGTGGCACGGATCCCGACCCTCGCCGTGATACACTCCGTGCCCTATCGCATGGAGCGGCAACGCGGCCGTCCCATGCACGTCAGGACAACCCGGAGCGAACGACAGTTCCTCCGCGCGGCGCGTGTTCAGTCAGGGGGAAGCGGCATGCAGAACTACCTCGTCATCACGGCACTCGGGGAAGACCGCCCCGGGATCATCAACCGGCTCTCCGGGGCCATCGCCGACGCCGGCTGCAACGTGGTGGACAGCCGCATGACAGTCCTCGGCGGCGAATTCGCCGTGATGCAGATGATCGACGGACGCTGGGATGCCCTGGCGCGGCTTGAGGACGCGCTGCCGGGGCTTGGTGATGAACTGGGTCTGCACATTCACTGGAAGCGGACCCGGGAGCAGGAACGCAGCCGCAATCTGCTGCCCTACAGCGTCGAGGTGGTGGCCATGGACCACCCCGGCATCGTCCACCAGCTGGCCCAGTTCTTCTCCGGACGCGGCATCAATATCCGCGACCTCAGTACCACGCGCTATCCCGCGGCTCACACCGGCACTCCGATGTTCGCCGTGAACATGCTTCTGGAGGTGCCCGGGGAAACCCAGATCGCGGTACTGCGGGAAGAGTTCCTCGATTTCTGTGACCAGATGAACCTGGACGCCGTGTTCGAACCGGTCAAGCACTGAAGGCAATTGAGCGACCGGGAGCGGCACTGGTGGGCCGATCAGCGCTGCTCGAGCCCCGGCTGCTGGTCTTCATGCCCGAGGGCGGCGGCGCCTGAGTCGCCCGCGGACGCATCCCCCCCCGCATCCGTGGACGGCCAGGCCTTGAGAATGGCCTGGATCACCGTCGCCAGCGGAATGGCAAAGAAGATTCCCCAGAACCCCCAGACTCCGCCGAAGAACAGGATGGCGACAATGATCGCCACCGGGTGAAGGTTGACCACTTCGGAAAACAGGATCGGCACCAGCACGTTGCCATCCAGCGCCTGGATGATGGCATAGGCGATCATGACCCAGGCGAACTCCGGCCCGAAGCCGAACTGGAAGTAGGCGATCAGGCCCACGGGAACTGTCACCACCGCTGCACCGATGTAGGGGATGATGACCGACAGGCCCACGGTGAGGGACAGCAGCATGGCAAAGGAGAGACCCAGCAGCGAAAAGGTGATGTAGGTCACCGCCCAGACGATGAGAATCTCCAGGAACTTGCCGCGGACGTAGTTGCCGATCTGGGCATCCACGTCGTGCCAGACCGTGGCAAGGAGATCGCGATCCCGCGGCAGGTACTGGGTGACCCAGTTCACCAGCGCCCTCTTGTCCTTGAGGAAGAAGAACACCAGGAAGGGGAGCAGTACCAGATAGACCAGCATGGTAATGACCACCACCACCGACTGGAACGAGAACTGGGTGAGCACCCGCTGGCCCCAGTCCAGGGCTTCGCGACGGATGGCGAAGATCATGTCGGAGATCTGCTGCTCGGAGAACAGCTGCGGGTACTGCGACGGCAACTGCATCAGCAATGACTGGCTGGTGCTCAGGATCTTGGGCAGCTCGTCCACCAACTGCGTGATCTGATTGACGAGCACCGGAATCAACGCGAAGAACACCAGCAGCAGTCCGGCGAAGAACAGCACGAACACCAGGGTTACGGCGAGCAGACGGGGCAGCCCCCAGTACTCCAGCTTGCGCACGATCCCCTCGAGCAGGTACGCCACCACCAGACTCGCCAGCACCGGCGCCAGAATGTTACCCAGGAAGATGATCCCGGCGAGCCCGGCCAGCAGCACCACAGCCAGGCCAATGACCTGCGGGTTGTCGAAGTGGCGACGAAACCAGTCGCGAATCAACTGCATCAATGACTCCGGAGCCTGCCGGTCAAAGCGACGAATCGAGGCATGATAGCGCGTCCACGCAACCGCAGGAAACGCGGAACGGCTTTTGCCGACGCTGGTCCAAGCAAGCACAATGACCACGACGGCCCGGACGCAGCCCGCACCGGCGCGGTCCGTGGCATCGGAGGGGAGCGGGAACAGCCCGTGAAACGTACCATCATGATCATCATTGCGCTGGTGCTCGGCACCGTGGCGGGCGGGACGGCCCCGGTCGCCGACGAGCGCGTGCGCCTTCCCGATCTGGGCGATCCGGCCAGCCGCACGTTGTCGTTGCCGGAAGAGCGTCGGCTGGGACAGCAGCTGATTCGCGAGGTGCGGCTCCGGGTGCCCATGAGCGACGACCCGGAACTCCGCCACTACATAGAGGATCTGGGACAACGGCTGGTCTCCCGGGCCGACACACCGGACATGGCGTACACGTTCTTCGTCGTGGACAGCCCGACGGTGAACGCCTTTGCCATGCCCGGCGGGTATATTGGCATCAATCGCGGCCTTATCGAGCGCACCCGCTCGGAGAGCGAACTGGCGGCGGTGATGGCCCACGAGATCGCTCACGTGTCACAGCGCCATATCGCCCGCCGGCTGGATGACTCCCGGGGCGGCGGACTACAAACCCTTGGCATCGTCCTGGCAGCCATCCTGATGGGCACCCAGGACGCCGATCTTGGCGGCGCCGCAGCCATTGGCGGCATGGCGGGGTCCATCCAGCAGCAGCTGAACTACAGTCGCGCCCACGAACGCGAAGCCGACAACATCGGCATCCGCATCCTTGCCGATGCCGGCCTTGATCCCGAAGGCATGCCCCGCTTCTTCGAACGGCTGGCGGAAGCAACCCAGCACCAGCAACGCCCGCCGGAGTACCTGAGCACGCACCCGGTCACCGAGTCACGCATCGCAGAATCCCTTGGCAGGGCCCGCAGTCTGAGCAATGGCAGCCCGGATGAAAGCATCACCTTCGGTCTCATGAGGGCGAAAATGCTGATGGCGCGAGCTAACGACCCCGAGGCCGCAATCCGGCACTTCGAGGCGGAAATGGATGACGACGACATGGAAAGCGATCGCAGCGCCGCGGCCCGCTTCGGACTGGCACTGGCCCGACTGGAGGATGGCGAGGCAGAGCAGGCGGTGCAGGACATCGAGGCGCTGATGGAGGACCGCGGTGAGCATCCGAGCTTCTTCATTGCGCTGGCACGGGCCCAGCACGCTGCCGGAGCCCCGGAGCAAGCGCTGGAGACGCTGACCCTGGGGCTGGAACTCTACCCCGGGCAGTACCCACTGGTGATACACACCGCCCGGCAGCAGCTGCGACTGGAGCAAGCGGCAGAGGCCCGGGAGCTGGTACGGCGGCACATCCAGCGGCACGGCGGCGACGGCGCCCTGCACCGGCTGCACGCGGAGGCCGCCAGCGAGGCGGGCATGCAATACGAGAGCATGCTGGCCATGGGGGAACATTACTACTACCAGGGCAACCTGCGTCTCGCCCTGGATCAGCTGGACCGCGTTGCCAACGCCTCGGAAGCGGAGATTCAACAGCGCTCGCGGGCGGTATCCCGCCGCCAGGCGATCCAGCAGGAGATGGAGCGGCAGCGGCGTTAGCGTATTCCCCGGGCCACCGCATCCGGTATCCTGCTCGTCGTCATCGCAACTGCTGGCGAGTCGGATATGGAATGGGACACGGGCAACCTCGGTGACGCGGGCGGGGCCGTTCGGGCCTGGGCTGCGTCGCTGGAGCCCCTTGCGCAGGAGCTACGCCGGACGGAAGCCGGCTCCAGCGAACGCGAGACCGCCGTTGACCGCGTCATCGAACAGATGCGCGGTGCGATTCGCGGCCTGGACGCCGCCGGGGACATTCCCGCCGTCGGCGTTGGCGGTGCGGGGCAATGGCTGCGCGGCGCGGCGCCATTGCTGGCCGGCTGGCCGCATCTCGGCGCCCCGCTGCAGGCGCTCGAACTGGCGTTCGCGCGCCTGGCCAGTGCCACCAAAGCCGCGTCCGGAGAACTGGAACAGGTGGTGGAGCTGGCCGGCGCCCACTGGCGCGGACGCGCCCTGACCATGCCGGCTGAGTCCATTGATGCCTGGTGGCTTGCGGAGCAGTGGTCCCTTGCCATGGAGGAAGCCTGGGATCAGCGCCTTGAGACCGCTGCCCACGGCGAGGCGCTTCGTGAACTCCAGCAGACCCGGGAAGAGTTTCGGCAGGCGGCAGCGTCGGTGCTCGACACGGCGGCGGCGGCGCTCGGACTTCCCGGCCCCGGTGCCGTCGCGGCACTGGAGGCCGCTGTCGATCGGCTTGATCGCGATCACGACCGGGATACGGATGCCCTCCGCGCCGAGGTCGACGAGCTTCGCGAAGAAGTACGACAACTACGCCGGGACGGCAACCACAGTGACTGAACCACACCGCCCCTCCCCCGACGCCACCGGCGGCGGTCCGGCCCTGCCGCAGCAGCCGGTGTCCGTCGCACCCCGGGAGGAGATCGCCGGGCGCTCTCCCTGGCGGCTGTATCGCTATACGGAGTCGTCCGCCGACGGGCCGCCGGTGTGCATCGTCTATTCCCTGATCAATCGGCCTACGCTGCTGGACCTGGACGCCCGGCACAGCATGGTGCGGCGTCTGATCGAACAGGGACGCGACGTCTATCTGTTGTGCTGGGACGACCCCGCCCCCTGGCAACGGCTGCTGGGCCTGGCGGACTATGCCCTGCGGTTCCCGCGGCAGGCGCTGGATGCGCTGTGTCGATACCGGGGCGTCGACAACGTGGACGTGCTCGGGATCTGTCAGGGTGGGTTGCTGGCACTGATCCACGCCACCGTGTTCCCGGCACGCATCCGCCGCCTGGTGCTACTGGCAACGCCGGTGGACACACAACGCGGCGAACACCGCCTGGGGCGGCTACTGCGCGCGGCAGCCCCAGTGAGTCAGTCCCGCAACGTGTCGGGGACGGAACTCGCGGCTGCTTTTGCGAGCCTGCGACTGACGGACCTCGCCGTACGGCGTTATCGACCGGGTGCGGACACCCCCGAGGAAGCCAGGCAACGCTGGCAGCGGATGGAGGCGTGGATGTATGACTGCCCGGACCAGCCTGCCCGGCTGGTACAGGAGACCGTGCACTGGCTGTACCGGGAGAACCGCCTTGCCAGGGGGGTGCTGGACCTGGGCGGGCACCGCGTGAGGCTTGACGCATTGCGTACTCCGGTGCTCAACGTCGCGGCATACAGAGACCACCTGGTACCCGCCGAGTCGGCGCTGGCACTGCAGGAGTGGTTGCCGGCCGGCGTTGTGACATCGCGATTGGAACCCGGGGGGCACCTGGGCCTGTTTGTCAGTCGGCGGTCCCAGCGGACACTGGCACCGGCCATCGGCAGTTGGCTGGACACCAGCGGCGAGGTCGCCTCGTGGTGATGCCCGGGAACGTCACTTGTGCCTGGCCGGACACACTGTTGCGACGCAGCAACAAAAATGCTTGCCATGTGTCTCGGCATGACTACAATGCAGTCATTAGGAAGCTGTCTTGATCCGCACGGGCAGCGGCCAAAAAAAAGCCCCCTCGGGTGAGGGGGCATAAAGGGCGACTTGGGAGTCGCCTGGAGGAGAAGCAGACCGGTCAGAGAACCGGGTAATCCATGCTGGTTAAGCGCTCCGGTCTCGCTGGTGAGACCTGACAACCACAAAGCCAACTAAATCAAGAACAAGAAGGGCGCAAATATCGGGGAGCTTCTGTGCTCCCGTTTTTTTGCTTTCCCTATGTTGCTCTGCAGCATTTTATCCAAGACCAACCTGTCTGTCAACACTTGCCGTAAAATTTCCTGCATTCTTACCTACCAGTAAGGAGTACAACTCTGTCTGTAGTAAGTTTCAGGGGTCCGGGCAAAAAAAAGCCCCCTCGGGTGAGGGGGCATAAAGGGCGACTTGGGAGTCGCCTGGAGGAGAAGCGGACCGGCTTCGCGAACCGGCGAATTCATACGGGCCAGCACCCGCTAAAGACCTTGCTGGCGAACGGCGCGCCCCAAGTGGCGCGCCGCCATGTTGCACCGCACTAACTTATCCCGACAGACCCTTGGCGTCAAGCACTTTGCCGCCGGCTGCCGCCCTGTCCACGAAGCTCAGAAGCTGGTGAACAGGGCGCCATTAACGGGAATGTTGGCGCCGTTGATGTACTCGGACTCGTCCGCCGCCAGGAACGCCACGACGCGCGCGATCTCGTCCGGACGACCCATGCGTCCCGCGGGCACCTGGGCCAGGATCTGCTCCTTGACCTCGTCGGGGATGGCGGCGGTCATGGACGTGTTGATGTAACCGGGGGACACGGTATTGGCGGTAATCCCCTTGCGGGCCCCTTCCTTGGCCAGCGCCATGGTGAAACCGTGCAGCCCGGCCTTGGCTGCCGAGTAGTTGGTCTGTCCAAACTGGCCTGTCTGCCCGTTCACCGACGAGATGTTGATGATGCGGCCGAAACCGCGGCTGCGCATGTTATCGATGAGGTTGCGCGTGACATTGAAGGCGCTGGTCAGGTTGACGTTGATGACGGCATCCCAGGCGTCCTTCTCCATCTTGTGGATAAAGGCATCCCGGGTAATGCCGGCCAGGTTCACCAGCACATCCACCGGCCCGTACTCGCCCTCGACCTTTTCCGCCATGGCACCGCAGGCATTGAAATCGGACACGTCGCACTCGACCCAATTGACCTGGTGCCCTTCCGCCTGCAGTTCTTCCTGCCAGCCGAGAATGTCTTCCTTGTCGGCGTTCACACAGGTACTGACCACGGTATACCCGAGCGCCGACAGGTATTTGCAGACCTCGGTACCAATACCACCGTTACCGCCGGTGACAAGCGCAACTCGATTCGTCATGGGTGCCTCTCTTCGGTTGTTCCGCCGGGATCTCCGGCACATGACTGGGCCCCGCCAGGGGGCAATAACGCCGGAACGCCGCCACGGGAATCCGTGACGTTGTGCATCGCGTCATAACCTGAAATCGAGGATAGGGACAGGTGGATCACCTGTCAACTTTGAAGATGACGACTGGATCACATTCCAGGCATGCCCCCACATCGGTCTCAACCGCACCTGGGGCAGCACTGCCACCCCAGCCTGGCCACAGGTTCGCGGGGGATCGCGTTGCGGAAAGCTATTCTCGGGAGCGCGACGGCCCCTTGCGGCCACCGGTGCGAGCGCTGCTTTCCATACCGGCACCTCTGGGTGAGTCGCGGGTGGAGTCATCGCGCCGTTGACCGGCACTGTCCTCGTCCTGGCCTTTCACGCCGCTCATGCGCCGCCAAACGGCGAGATTGCGTTCAGCGATCTGGGTGAGCATGGTCATGGGGTTGGAGTCCATGAAATCGCGGGTCTGCTCGCGGAACGCCCGCTGCTGCTCGGCCCACATGTCCATGCTCTTTTCCAGGTAATCGGTGAGCAGGTTCTGCATGTTGCCGCCGTAGGAGCGGATGATCTGCGCCAGCAGTTCACTGCTGAAGATGGGCTCGCCGCCCTCTTCCTCCTCGCTGATGATCTGCAGAAGAATGGTCCGGGTCAGGTCATCCCGGCTCTTGGCGTCGACAACCTGGAAGTCGACGCCGTCCAGCACCAGCCGCTTGACGTCGGCCAGCGTGATGTAGCTGCTGATGGCCGTGTCGTACAGGCGGCGATTGGGGTATTTCTTGATGATGCGAACGTCATCGTTGCTCATACTAACCAGTTCCTTGCACGAGGCCGCGGGGCAGCCCCCGCGGCCATGGCTGGGTTCAGCGGGACACGGCGAGCGCGACCCCCTGACCACCGCCGATGCACAAGGTGGCAAGACCCTTGCTGACATCGCGGCGCTTCATCTCGTGCAACAAGGTTACCAGCACTCGGCACCCCGACGCACCGATGGGATGCCCCAGAGCGATGGCACCGCCGTTGACATTGACCCGGTCCATGTCCCACTTGAGTTCACGGCTGACCGCCAATGCCTGGGCGGCAAAGGCCTCGTTGGCCTCCACCAGGTCCAGGTCGCCGACGTCCCAGCCCGCCCGTTTTAGGCAGCGCTGCGTCGCAGGTACCGGCCCGGACCCCATGATGGCCGGGTCGACACCGGCACTGGCGTATGCACTGATGCGCGCCAGCGGCTCCAGCCCCAACTCCTTGGCCTTGCTCGCCGACATCACCAGCACCACCGCGGCACCATCGTTGATGCCGGAGGCGTTGCCGGCGGTCACCGTCCCCTCCTTGGCGAAGGCCGCACGCAGCTTGCTCAGACTTTCGGCGGTGGTCCCGGCCTTGGGGTGCTCGTCGGTGTCCACCTTGACCGGATCTCCCTTGCGCTGGGGCACCTCCATGGGAATGATCTGCTCGCGGAAGTGACCGGCCTCCATGGCAGCCACCGCCCGTTGCTGGGACTGCGCCGCGAACTCGTCCTGCTCCTGGCGGGAGATGCTGTACTTTTCCGCCAGATTCTCCGCAGTGACGCCCATGTGGTACTGATTGAAGGCGTCCCACAGGCCATCACGGATCATGGTGTCGTCGAGCTTCCAGTCACCCATGCGCTGGCCGTTGCGGGAGTTCGGCAGCACGTGAGCCGACTGGCTCATGCTCTCCTGGCCACCGGCAACGATGATTTCCGCATCCCCCAGGGCAATGGCCTGGGCGGCCATGGACACCGCCTTGAGCCCGCTGCCGCAGACCTTGTTGATGGTCATCGCCGGAACGCGATCCGGGATGCCCGCATGAATGGAAGACTGCCGCGCCGGGTTCTGGCCAGCGCCGGCGGTGAGCACCTGCCCGAGGATGACCTCGTCGACCTGCTCCGGCGAAACCCCCGCGCGCTCCAGCGTGCCCCGGATCACCTGGGTACCCAGCTGCACCGCTGTCAGGCTCGACAACGAGCCGCCAAAGCCGCCGACGGCACTCCGGTGTGCCGCTACAATGACCGCCTCTTCCATACTCACCTCCAGGACTCTGTGTTGTCAGGACCAATGCGTCGCATGGTCACCGGATTGTGCGCGCCAGGCCGGAGGGCGACAACCCGTCAGGGCGTTGCGCGGAACCGACCCTTGCACCAGTATACTCCCTGTGACGCTCAAGCCGGTGCGGCACAGGCGCTCGCAATGCAACGAACTTGAGTTCCAGAACACCAGGACAGCCCATGGGCCATCGGCCGAACATGCTAGAGGCCGCAGCGCTGCCGTCGCTGCCTTACGTCAGTCACGAGATCCTGCTCCAGGTCAACGCCGAGGAAGCGGATGTCGCCAGCCTCGCGCACACTCTGGGCCGCGAGCCATCACTGGCCGCGCGCATTGTCTCCACGGCCAACAGCGCGTTCTACTCCGGCCAGGGCAGCATCAGCGGCCTTGACGAGGCCGTGATGCGGCTGGGACTTAACCGCCTGCGTGTGCTGGTCACCTCCATTCTGCTGCGCAACCAGTTCGACGCGTCGCGCTGCCCCGGTTTTGAGCCGGCGCGATACTGGCAGCACGCCATCGCCACCGCCGGAGCAAGTGGACGGCTGGCCCAGGCCGCCGCTCTGGACCCCGCCCCCGCACAACTCGCGGGGCTGCTGCACTCCATTGGGATCCTGCTGCTGGCGCACGGCTTTCCCCGCGAGCTCGACACCGTCTTCGCAGCACGCCAGCGCCAGCCCGACGCCGGGCTGGCAGCCCTGATCCGCGCCGAACTGGATGTCGATCACCATCAGGCGGGCGGCATGCTGCTGCGCGAGTGGGAACTGCCGGTGTCGGTCTGCGCCCTCGTCGAGGCCATGGGAACACCGGACGCAGCCCGGGAACCCGGCCTTCTGGGGCTGCTGCGTAACGCTGCCAACTGGGCGGATACAGGCTTCGATGCCCCGGTACCGCCGGCGCTCCAGGACCGTGGCCTGGATGCCGCCGCCCTGACCCGCGTGGCCAGCGCTTGCCGCCGTGAGCACGAGGAGACAGTGGCGCTGGCAGGACTGCTCGCCGACTGAGCCCCGACGGATGCCAACGGCGCGGCCGCTCAATCCCGTCGGCCGTCCGCCTCGCCCTCACTGGCGAGCCGCAGGAAGGCGTGGGCCTTGTCCCGGGTTTCCTGGTATTCGGCCTGCTCTTCTGAATCCATCACCAGGCCACCGCCTGCGCGATAGGTCATCACGCCACCCTGGCACACCGCCGTGCGGATGGTAATGCTGGTATCCATGGCGCCGTCGTAACCGATGTAGCCGATGGCACCACAGTACGGGCCGCGACGCGTCGGCTCCAACTCGGCGATGATCTCCATGGCCCGCTTCTTCGGTGCCCCGGTGATGGAGCCGCCGGGGAAGCATGCGCGCAGCAGGGAAACGGCGTCCTCTCCGGGGCGCAGAAGGCCCTCCACCACGCTGACCATGTGATGGACGCTGGCAAAGGTTTCGACGCCGAACAGGCGCGGCACGCGCACACTCCCGGTGCGGCACACCCGCCCCAGGTCGTTGCGCAGCAGGTCCACGATCATCACGTTCTCTGCCCGGTCCTTGTTGCTGGCCTGAAGCTCGGCGGCCAGCCGGCGATCCCCATCCGGATCGGCGCCGCGCGGGCGCGTTCCCTTGATGGGCCGGGTCTCCACACGACCGCCCGCCAACGCCAGAAACCGCTCAGGGGACAGGCTGAGTACGGCGCGCCCGTCCGGCAGACTGAGCCATGCTCCGTGCGGCGCGGGGCTCCAGCGCCGCAGGCGGCGATAGGCATCCCAGGGGTCGCCGGTGTAGCTGCAGCGGAACGCGCGCGCCAGGTTCACCTGGTAACAGTCACCATCACGCAGATACTGCTTCACTGCACGGAAGGCGCGCCCGTAACCGTCACGCCCGGGCTCTTCCCGCAGCGGCCCGGCGCGGAACCGCTCCGCTGACTCCTGCAGGGCGTTGTCCCAAAGTCGCGAGAGCATGGCCGTTGCCGCGGCCTTGCCTCCGGGGCGCTCCACCAGGCGGGCGCGACAGTCAACATGGTCCAGTACGACCACGCAGTCATAAAAGCCTAGCCACAGTTCGGGCATGCCATCGCCGGGGCGCGGATCATGCCGACCGACCACGTCGGCGTGCCCGAGATCGTAGCCGAAGTACCCCAGCGCGCCACCGCTGAACGGCAACCCGTCCACCGACGGTACGGGCTCGCCCAGCAACTCCCTGATGGCATCCCAGGGATCACCGCCGATCTCCTCCCAGACCCCGTGCTCCTGTCGCCAGATGCACCCCGCCTCCTGCAGCAATACACGCGTCGGCAAGGCCGCCATGACGTCGAAGCGCGCCTGGGCGCCCGGGCCGCCGCTGTCAAGCCAGACGGCCCCGGCGAGATCCCGGAGTCGCTGAAACAGTGCCGCGGGATCGGATGGATAGGGCAGATCGTGCAGCAGCGGCACGGTCACGGAGGTCCGCCCGGTAATGCGTCGTGGACCGAAGACAGTTGCATTTGCGGCGTTTTCCCGTTCAACAGAGGTTGCGACATGTCCTGGTAATGTTTCATCCTGACTGGTTGCGAATCTGTCTCGGCCGGCGACACTGCGCCAGCCTCTACCAGGGTGGCGCATACTGGCAACAATACAGTCCTGTCGGTATGGTTATCGCTCAGGAGCGCGGCGGCCCGGGGACAGTGCGCGGGAAGCATAGAACACGCCGCCCGTTGAAGAACAGAACCAGCGAGGATGGAGACCATGAACGACACCACACAGAACCCTGCCCAAGCCTACGACAGTCAGCCGTGGCTCGCTTCCTATGGCGAGGGCGTGGACAAGGATTTCAACCCGCTCCCGGATCGCAACCTCGCCGACCTCATCCGGCGCGTGGCCAAGGAGAACGGCGACAACACCGCCTTCGTCACCTGCCTGGACAACGGCCTGCACGGTGAGATGACCTTCCGCGAAGCGGATGTGTACTCGGACCAGTTCGCCGCCTATCTGCGCTTCGAACTCGGCCTGGAGCCGGGGGAGCGTGTGGCCGTGCAACTGCCCAACTGCCAGTCATACCCGGTGGCCGTGTTCGGTATCCTCAAGGCAGGCCTGGTCCTGGTCAACGTCAATCCGCTGTATACACCGCGGGAGACCAACCACCAGCTCAAGGACAGTGGCGCGCGGGCGTTGCTGATGTTCAACCTGTTCGGGCACAACATCAAGGACGCCACCGCCGGCACCGACGTCTCCCACGTCATCATGGCCGGCGCCGCCGAGTTCTTCCCGGGGCCACGGCGGCTGCTCATCAACACGGTGATGAAGCTCAAGAAGATGGTCCCTCAGCCCACGGGCGAGGTCACCCCCATCAAGGAAGCGCTGTCCCGCGGCAAGGCGCACGTCTCCAAGCTGGAGGATCCGGTCCGGCGCGGCCCGGACGACCTGGCTGCGCTGCAGTACACCGGCGGCACCACCGGTCCGGCCAAGGGGGCGATGCTCACCCACGGCAACCTTCTGGCCAACCTGGCGCAGGTCAATGCCGTCTCCAAGCCAGTGATCGAGCCGGGCAAGGAGACGGTGCTCACGGCCCTGCCGCTGTATCACATCTTCGCCTTCACCAATAACCTGATGGGCTTCTACTACAACGGCTGCCGCAACGTGCTCTGCCCCTCGCCGCGGCCACCGAGCAACCTGCAGAAGGCGTTCGAGAAGTTCGAGATCACCCAGTTCGCCGGCGTCAACGTGCTCTTCCACGCGCTTGCCAACGAACCCTGGTTCAAGTCGAATCCGCCCGCCCTGCGGCAGACCGTCTCCGGGGGCACGGCGCTGCACCAGTCGGTGGCCGACGAGTGGAAGGCCTGCACGGGGGTGCAACCGGTTGAGGGTTACGGCCTGTCCGAGACCAGCCCGGTGGTGAGCACCAACCAGCCCACTGGCGAGAACCGCCTGGGCACCATCGGCCTGCCGGTGCCGGGCACCATCGTGCGGATCATCGACGAGGAGTGGAACCCGGTGCCCGCGGGCGAGGTCGGCGAACTGGCGGTGAAGGGTCCGCAGGTGTTCCAGGGATACTGGAACAAGCCGGAGGAGACCGACGCGGTGCTCAAGGACGACTTTTTCCGCACCGGCGACATGGCCGCCATGGACCCGGACGGCTTCTTCCGCATCGTCGACCGCAAGAAGGACATGATTGATGTCAGCGGCTTCAACGTCTATCCGAACGAGGTCGAAGAAGTCCTCAGCGAACACCCGGACATCGACGAAGCCGCGGTCATCGGCATCCCCAACCAGGAGGCCGGCGGCGAGACGGTGCGTGCCTATGTGGTCACGCGCAACAAGGAGCTCAAGGAAGAGGACGTGATCGAGTTCGCGCGCAAGAATCTGACCGCTTACAAGGTCCCCAAGGAAGTACGCTTCGCCGACGAGCTGCCCAAGACCCCCGTGGGCAAGATTCTGCGCAAGGACCTGCGCAATCAGGTCCTCAACGACGAGGGCTGACGGGCCCTGTTGCCCCGCCACCACCTGGCGGGGCAATAGCTCAGTGCCCCAGCAGGATTTTCTGCGCCTCGGCGATCTCCTCCCGGGCCTCGGCAATGATGGAGGCACCTTCGGTGACGCCGAGCTTCTCCAGACCGAGACGGTGGTATGCGGAGGTTTCGCTGAGCCCCGGCACCTCGGCCATGGGCTCCTCACTCAGCGCCTGCAACTGCGCCAGCATCACCAGATCGGCGTAGTCGGCTGCATCTGCCTGCCGATGCCACTCCTCGGCCGCCAGCGGCACGTTGACCATGTCGTCCGGGAAGTTCCAGCGCCGCAGGATCATCGCCCCCACCTGGCCGCGATAGGCGGCAATGGTCTGCTGCAGCAGCATCGGGTTGTTGGCAAGCTCCGGGTAGTCGCCGGCGTTGGTGAGCATGGGAATGACGCCGATATCATGGACCAGGCCGGCCAGCAGGGCACGCCCGGAGTCGAAACCGCGCAGGCGCTGCGCCATCACCTGGGAGATGGCCGCCACCAGGGCGCTGTGCATCCACAGTTCGGTCATGCGCTGATTGAGCAGCGGGTGCGATGACTGGAACACCGATTTCAGCGCCACGGCAACCACCACCTCGCGGGTGGTGCGCAACCCCAGCCGCGTTATCGCCGGCGCCAGGGAATCCACCGGCGTCTGGCCGCCGAAGGCGGCGCTGTTCGCCGTCTGGATCAACCGCGCGGCGAGGGCCGGGTCCGCCTGGATGATCCGCGCCAGCTCACCCGCGCCAGCCTCGTGCTCCTCGATGGCCTCGCGGACCTTGATGGCCATGTCGGGCATGCTGGGCAGATCCAGTCGATCTCCCATGAGATCCTCGAACAGCTGGTAGAACAGCCCCTCACCAGCATCACCACTCTGCGGACTGACCTCACCCACGTCGTAGTCCGGCAGACGGGAAGCGGCCATGACTTCGTTCACCCGCTGCCGCGGCAACCGGATCAGGCGCACGTCGGTGCTGGCCACGGCGTTGTGCGGAAAAGGCCCCCCCAGCGCCAGAGGCTCCGGGTACACCCCGGCATTACCGGTGCCGGTGAAGGTGCGGCGGTTGCCGTCGTCGTCCACCAGGACAACGGCGCCGGAGAGAACGTAACGTGTCCAGCCGTCATCACCGCCCTGGCGGAAGATGACGCTGCGTGCCGCGTGGTCCTCGAGCTCGACCACGTCCACGAGCTCCCTCACCGCCTCTTCGGGGAGATCCCGGAGGGGTACCAGCGTTTCCAGCACTTCAGTCCCGATTGCAGCCATGATCGCGTGTTATGGTTCCCTGACAGTTCTCTCGCACGCTAGCACACGGAGGATCAGCACGAGTGCGACCTAGCTCACAGGGCCGGGAAATCCTGATGACCGCGGGGCCCCCATGGGCTGGCTAGCCGGCGTCCGCGACCGGGTGCTGGGCGCGCCGCGGGTGCGCCTGAATCTGGCGCTGCAGGGCGGCGGCAGCCACGGGGCTTTCACCTGGGGCGTGCTGGATCGTCTGCTTGAGGAGCGGCGCATCAACTACGACGGCATCAGCGGTGCCAGTGCCGGCGCGGTCAACGCCGTGGCCTTTGCCAGCGGCTTTCTCGCCGCTGGGCGTCAGGGCGCCCGCGACAGCCTTGAGCAGCTCTGGCGCCGGGTCAGCGACCAGGCGCAAATGGGGCCGCTGCAGACCACGCCTCTGGACTATCTGCTGCATGGGTGGAACCGGGACTGGTCACCGGGCTTTATGCTGGTCAACAGCCTGAGCCGGATGGCCTCGCCGTACCAGCTCAACCCGGGCGGCTTCAATCCGATGATCCAGGTGCTGGAAGAGAGCGTGGATTTCGAGCGCCTGCGCCATGACGACCGACTGCAGCTGTTCGTGTCCGCCACACACGTGCGCACCGGCAGTGCACGCCTGTTCCGTCGCCAAGAGATCACGGCCCGGGCTGTTGCCGCCTCGGCTTGCCTGCCGCTGCTGTTCCACGCCATCGAAATCGATGGCGAGCACTACTGGGACGGTGGTTATACCGCCAACCCGGCACTCTGGCCGCTGTTTCTGGAATGCCGGGCCCACGACCTGCTGCTGGTGCAGCTGACACCGCCGGAACGACCGGATCTGCCTACATCGCTGCCGGACATCGTCGATCGCGCCAACGAGATCGCCTTCAACGCCAACCTGGCGCGGGAACTGGAATTCCTCGGCATGCTACGACAGGGGGCGGCGGCGGTTCCCTCGGGACTGCTCTGGCGCCGGCACCGCCTGCATGACATCGACACGGGGAGTGCCACCAGCGAGATGGGCCGTAACAGCCGCATCAACCCGGACTGGCACTTTCTCTGCCACCTGCGCGATCTCGGCCGCGAACATGCTGACGCCTGGCTGCAGGAAAGCGGCGGCCACCTGGGCCGCCGCAGTTCCATGGGCGCGCACAAGACCCGGGGGCAGTGAAGACGACACGCCCCCGGTCAGTGGTCCTCAACTCCCCCGCTCTGCGACTCCCTCGTCACCGATGGCGGTGCCCTGGTGACCACGCTGCTGCCGCTCGGCGGCCCAGGTACGCAGCTGACCGACGATGCCAGTGGGGAAGAAGTAGACGCTGAGCACGAACAGCACGCCGAACCACAGCAGCCAGCGATCCGATCCGAACAGGCCCGCCACATAGTGGAGCAGCGGCATGGCCTCCATCCAGCCGGAGACACCGCCCAGCAGGTCCTGGAGATAGTTCTGGGCAATCAGGAACACCGTCGTCCCGACCACGGACCCGTACAGCGTGCCCATGCCGCCGATCACGCACATCAGCAGCACGAACACCGCCAGTTCGAAGTCCAGGGTGGCCTCGGGCGTGATGTAGCGCGTTACCAGGGCGAACAGTACGCCGCCGACGGTGGCCAGCATGGAGGCAATCACCACCACCGCGGTACGGTAGAAGACGGTGCGATAGCCCAGCGCCTCGGCGCGGAATTCGTTCTCACGAATGGCCAGTAGCACCTTGCCGAAGGGCGAGTTCACCAGGCGCAGCATGAACAGGAACAGCCCCGTGGCCAACACGAAGGTGACGTAGTACATCAACAGCCGGCCGTTCATGCGCACGTCGAAGAAGGCCTCGCGGCTCACTTCGGCCACGGCCATCGGATTGGTAATCACGCCCCAGAGCCAGCCCACCAGGGAGAACCCGGACCAGGTGTCATCCATGCGGAAGGCCGGCCCCAGTTCCCGGGGCACCGCCACGCGCATGCCGTCCTCGCCGCCGGTGATGAAGTACAGCTGGTTCACCAGCACCATGAAGGCGAAGGCGATGGCCAGGGTCACCAGGGCGAAGAAGATCGCCTTCACCCGCAGGGACAGAAGCCCCAGCAATAGCGCCACCACCACCGACAGCGCCAGGCTGGCACCCAGCCCGACAAAAATGGCGGTGAAGTTCGAGCCCATGGCATCCAGCGCCATGGCCACGCCGTAGGCGCCGAAGCCGAAGAACATCAGGTGGGCGAAGGAGACCACGTGGGTGTAGCCCAGCATCAGGTCATAGGACGCCACCACGATGATGAACACGCAGATCAGCCCCATGGTGCGGAACGCCACCGTGCCACCGAACAGGAACGGCCCCAGGGCCAGTCCGATGAAGATGGCGATCAACAGACCCGTGAGGACGCGACTGCGCGGGAAATCGCCGGAAAGAATCGAGTGCATCATTGTCATTGTTCCCTTAATGCCGGAGTACCGGGATCAGCCCCTGGGGCCGCCACATGAGCACGGCGACCATCAGCCCTACGGTGGCGATACCCGCCAGGCGTGGCTCCAGGTAGCCGACATAGAGGTTGATCAGGCCCACCAGAATGGCGGCGTAGAAGCAGCCGGTAATGGAACCCAGGCCACCGGTAATGATCACCACGATGACCATGATCATCAGGTGCTCACCCATGTGGGCATTGACGATCTGCTCATACATGCCCCACATGGCGCCGCCCAGCCCGGCCAGTGCGGAACCCACCACGAACACGGCGAGAAACAGCATGCGAATCCGGTAGCCCTGCACTTCCACCATCTCGGTGCTCTCCACACCGGCGCGGATGAGCACACCCACCTTGGTCCTGCTGATAGTGAGCTGCATCAGTGCATACAGGATCAGACCGACGATCACCGCCATCAGGCGATAGATCTCGATGGCGGCACCGCCGATCAGCGGCACGCCGTCATGGAAGATCACCGCGCCACGCAGGAGATCCGGCCGCGGCACCGGCAGGTCCGTGGGCCCCCAGATAACGTGGATCAGCTCCATGAGAATGATGGCACCGCCGATGGTCACCAGGATCTGCTTGAGGTGGTCGCCATACACTGGACGGATCACCACGCGCTCGAAGAATATGCCCAGGGCACCGGTGATCAGCATGGCGTAGAAGAACGCCAGGATCAGCACACCAGTGGTCAGCATCAGGCTGCCGCTACCGCCCCAGTGGGACAGATAGGCCACCACCGTGGCGCCACAGAATGCGCCAAAGGAGATGAAGCCACCGTGCCCCAGGTTGAGCACGCTCATGAGGCCGAAGGTCAGTGTCATGCCCGATGACATGATGAAGATCATCAGCCCCATGGCCATGCCGCTGACGGTGAGCGTGAACCAGGTGGTGAAGCCCAGGCGGAATAGTTGCAGCAGCGCCGGCACCTCTTCACCGGCTTCCAGCCAGGGTCCGGCCACGGTGCGATACGGCACCAGGGCAAGCAGGAGCATGACGCCCACCATCAGCCCCAGCACGAAGAAATGCGGGTAGCCGTCGCGGAAGGCGGCAAAACGCTGCCGCAGACCGCCGGTACTACCGTTCATGGTCGAGATATTGGCACTCATTGGTCATCATCCTTACTGGTGTGCACCCAGGCTCAGGCCCAGCAGTTCCTGCTGCAGCGCTTCGTCCTCGGCCAGGGCCGCCATCTGCCCGCTGTGAACCACGGCGCCATCGTCCATCACCGCAACGGACTGCCCCAGGGCACGTGCGAAGTTGAAGTTCTGCTCCACCAGCAGAATCGTCGCCTCCTGGTCCTTGAGATCGATGAACGCGTCGCGTAGATCGTTGATGATCGATGGCGCCAGCCCCTTGGTGGGCTCGTCGATGAGCAGCAGCTCGCGTGGCTCGATGATGGCGCGGGCAATGGCGAGCATCTGCTTCTGGCCACCGGAGAGATTGCCGGCGTCCTTGTCCCAGAACTTCTTCATGGGCGGGAACAGTTCGAACACCCACTCCAGGCGTTGCTGATCGATGGGGCCGCTGGCGGCGGCCAGTTCCATGTTTTCCCGCACGGAGAGGAGTTGGAAGATGCCCATGCCCTCCGGCACGAAGGCGATGCCCCTGCGGGCAATGCCCGGCGTCGCCGCGCCGGTAATGTCCTCGCCCTTGAAGCGCACCGCGCCGCGGGAGACCTGGGTCAGGCCCATGATGGTGCGCAGGGTGGTACTCTTGCCGGCGCCATTGCGGCCCAGCAACACCGTGAGCTCGCCCCGGGGGACTTCCAGGTTGACCCCGTGGAGAATGTGGTATTGACCGATATTGGCGTGCAGATCGGTCAGCGAAAGCAGTGATTCAGCCATGATTCCGGCCTCGATGTCCGTTCGGTTGCGTGGCGTGCCGGCGCGCCGTCAGGCGCTCTCGGCCTCGTCCTGGGGAATGCCAAGATAGGCCTCCTGCACCACCGGCGAGGAAATCACCTCAGCCGGGTCGCCGTCGGCCACCAGTTCGCCGTTATGCAGCACGACGATGCGGTCCGAGAGGGAACGCACCACATCCATCTTGTGCTCCACCAACAGCACCACCTTGTCCTGGCGTTTCTTGATATCGGCGATCAGATCCAGGATCACGGGCACCTCGTCCACGCTCATGCCGGCGGTGGGCTCATCGAACATGAACACCTCCGGCTCCAGTGCCAGCAGCAGGCCGACTTCCAGCTTGCGCTGGTCACCGTGGGGCAGGCCGCTGACCACGTAGTCGGCACGGTGCGCCAGGCGCACCTGCCGGAGGTACTCCATGGCCCGGTCCGTGACGTCCTGGCGCCCGGCATCCAGGGACCAGAAGTTGTAGCCCACGCTCTGCCGCGATCCCACCGCCAGCCGGCAGTTCTCCAGCACGGTGAGATTGGGGAACAGGTTGGTGAGCTGGAATGCACGGCCCAGACCCTTGTCGGCCCGCGCAGGAGCGGACAGCCGGGAGATATCCTCGCCGTGGAGCAGCACTTCCCCACTGGTGGGTTTGAGCTGGCCGGAGATCAGGTTGAACCAGGTGGTCTTGCCCGCACCGTTGGGCCCGACGATGGATGTCAGTGTTCCGGGTGCGAAGGCACAGGACATGTCGTTGACGGCGATGTGGCCGCCGAAGTTGATGGTGAGGTTCCGGCTTTCCAGAACCGGCTTTCCGGTTGCCATTGCGTCTCCCCCTGCACCGGGTTGCAGCCGCGTGGCAGACACACCCCGCCGGCGGGACGGGGCTCGAACGAGCCCCGTCCACGACGCAGTGCACTGTCACGGTGGTGGTTAGTTGCGGATCGGGATGTCCAGCTCGTCCATGGGGATCTCGCGCACCAGCACCGGCACGCCGACGGTCTGCTCGTCGTCTCCGGCGAACCAGTCGCTGCGCCGCTGGCGTTCGATCTCGAAGTGGAACATGGACTGCATGGCCTGATGGTCCTCGGGCCGGATGCGCATGGCGCCCTTGGGCGTGTCGAATTCCAGACCGCGGAAGGCATCGATCAGGTCCTCGACATCAGTGGAGCCGCCGGAGGCGCGGATCGCCTCGGTGATGGCCACGGCCTGGGAGAAGCCCTGGGCGGTGAAGAAGTCCGGGGCCGCATCGTGGCGCTCGTAGTGCTCGTCCACCAGCCAGTTGTTCATGGAATTGTCGACATGCTCGTAGTAGTAGAACGTCGCCCCTTCCATGCCCTCGAAGTCGGAGTAGCCGACCATGGCGGGGAGGATATTGCCCCCGGTGCTCATGGTAATGCCGAAGCGCTCCGGGTTGAGATCCTGGATACGGCCGAAGGGATTGGTCTGGCCGGCCCAGATGCCGAAGATGTACTTGTCGTTGCAGTCATCGCGGTCACGCAGGGACTCGAACAGCCGCTCGGCGGCCGCGGTGAAGTCCGTGGCGTCGGTGGGCAGATACTCTTCGTGGAGGATCCGGCCGCCCTCGGCTTCCATGGCCTCCTTGTAGGCGCTGACGCCGTCCCGGCCAAAGGCGTAGTCCTGGGCAATGGTCGACACGCACACGCCGTCGCCGCCCACGGCCACGGCCACGGCGTTGGAGACCGCATCCTGGGAGGAGTTGCGGCCCACGCGGAAAACGTAGCGGTTATGCCGCTCCCCGGTGATACCGTCGGCGACCCCCTCAGGGATCATGATGCGCTCCCACTCCTGGGCGACGTCGAGCATGGCCAGTGCAACCCCGGAGGCGATGGAACCCACGACCATATGGGCGTCGTCCTCGGCATAGGCCTCCTCGGCCAGCGCGCGGGCACGGGACGGATCGCCCTGGTCGTCCTTGCGCAGCATTTCGATGGCGCGGCCCTCGATCTCCATGGAGCCGTCGGTGGCGTACTCGAACCCCATTTCCATGCCGCGCGCGGTCTGCTCGGCATAGGCTTCCAGTGCGCCGGAGAAACCTGTCACGTGGGCGATACGGATGGAGTCGGCCGAGGCATGGCCGACGGTCAGTGCTGATGCTGCCACGGCAGCGGTGGTGAGAATGCGCTTCATGGTGCTCTCCTCCCTGATCATCAGGTGAGCTTTGTTGTGTAGTCGTCGTGCCGGAGCGCAGGACCCCGACATGAGGACTGATTCGGTTCTTCTCTTCGCCGCCGCCCTTGTCGGCTGGGCACTTGCGCGGTTTTTCACGCCCGCCCCAGGTAAAACATGACGACGACGTCACATCTAGAGTAGGCCGTCTGCGCACCGGATGCAATAGCTGAATCTCCTCCCGCAGCCCGCCGGCGCGGATGGATACCGCATGCACCCGCCCTGCCCTCAACCAGCAGCATCAGGCATGCTAAGCTCTGCCCCCTGGTGTCCTTGGGGGACACTCCCCGGGAGAGGCACCGGAGCGGATGCGCACCATCGACGATTGCTGAGGGAAAGGGATGGCAGGTCACAGCAAGTGGGCCAACATCAAGCACAAGAAGAAGGCGGAGGATGCCAAGCGCGGCAAGCTGTTCACCAAGATGATCCGCGAGGTCACGGTGGCGGCGAAGCTGGGTGACCCGGACCCGGAGTCCAACCCGCGCCTGCGCCTGGCCGTGGATCGCGCCCTGGCCGTGAACATGCCCAAAGACAACATCGAGCGCGCCATCAAGCGCGCAGCGGGTCAGGACGAGGGCGCCAATTACGAGGAACCGCGCTTCGAGGGCTACGGCCCCAGCGGGGCGGCAGTGATGGTGGAAACCATGACCGACAATCGCAACCGCACCGTCTCCGAGATCCGCCACGCTTTCAGCAAGCATGGTGGCAACCTGGGCACGGATGGCTCGGTGGCGTTCCTGTTCACCCACAGCGGCGTGATCACCTTTGCCCCGGGTACGGACGAGGATCAGGTCATGGAACTGGCGCTGGAGGCCGGCGCCGAGGACATCGTCACCAACGAAGACGGCTCCATGGACGTGTTGACCACCCCGGAGGCCTATATCGAGGTCCGGGACGCGCTGGTCGCCGGCGGCCTGGAGCCCGCCGACGCCGAGGTCACCATGCGCCCGGCCAACACCGTCCATCTCACCGGCGACGACGCCGAGAAGATGATGAAACTGCTGGAGCGCCTGGAGGACCTGGATGATGTCCAGCGGGTCTACCACAATGCCGACATCGCCGAGGAAGCCTACGCCGACGCGTAAGGCTCTCCGCGGCGCAGGCCATGGACGACGGCCATGACACGGGTACTGGGCATCGACCCCGGCTCCCGAGTCACGGGCTACGGGGTTGTCGATGCCGCATCCGGTAGTTACACCTACGTGGTCAGCGGCGTCATCCGTACCGGCACGTCGGATTTCCCCGAACGGCTGCGCGTCATCTTCACCGACCTGGACACGCTGATCGAGCAGTACCGACCCGAGGTGCTGGCCGTGGAGCAGGTGTTCGTACAGAAGAACGTCAGTTCCGCCCTCAAACTCGGCCACGCCCGCGGGGCGGCCATCTGTGCCGGGGCGACCCGCGGGCTGGCGGTGGCCGAATACACGCCGCGGGCGGTGAAACAGGCGCTGGTGGGCACCGGCGCCGCAGACAAGGCGCAAGTGACACACATGGTCCGGCAGCTGCTGGAGGTGGACAGCCATCTGGCCGAAGACGCCGCCGACGCGCTGGCGGTGGCCCTGTGCCACGTCCACCAGACACCATTGCAGCAACGCATTCACGCGAACCGGGGACACGGGGCATGATCGGACGCCTGACCGGAACTCTGGCGGAAAAGCAGCCTCCCTGGCTGCTAGTGGACGTCCACGGTGTGGGCTACGAAATACAGGCACCACTGTCGACCATCAGCAATCTGCCACAACTGGGTGAGCAGGTCTCGCTGCACACCCATCTGGCCGTGCGCGAGGATGGCCACAGTCTCTACGGCTTCGCCTCGGTACGTGACCGGGAACTGTTCCGGGCGTTGATCCGCATCAGCGGCGTCGGCCCGAAGCTGGCCCTGACCCTGCTCTCCGGCATGGGTGTGGACGATTTCATCCAGTGCCTGCGCCACCAGGACGCCACGCCACTGACCCGCATCCCCGGCGTCGGCCGCAAGACCGCCGAGCGTCTGGTCATCGAAATGCAGGACCGGGTCAAGGCCCTGGTGGACGGCCCCACCACACCCGCCGCGCCGGGGACAACGCCGGCGGGGATGCCCGAGGACGCCACCAGCGAGGCCATCAGCGCCCTGGTGGCCCTGGGCTACAAGCAGGCCGAAGCCACCCGCCTGGTGGAAAAGACCGGCGAGGCCGGTCTGCCCAGTGAGGAGCTGATCCGCAGGGCCCTGCAAAAATCAGTACGATAGGGCACCATTCCCAGATCTGGCCGCGCGCGTTCCTGCGGCCCTGAAGCACGAGCTCCCGGATAGGCCATGATCGAACCCGACCGCGTCGTTACCGCCAGCGCCTCCACCGAGGACGAAGCCCTGGACCGGGCAATCCGCCCGAAGCACCTGGCCGACTATGTCGGCCAACCCACCGTGCGCGAGCAGCTGGAGATCTTCATCGAGGCGGCGCGCCGCCGCGGCGACGCTCTGGACCACCTGCTCATCTTCGGCCCGCCGGGCCTCGGCAAGACCACCCTGGCACACATCGTCGCCAACGAGATGGGCGTCAACCTGCGCCAGACCTCCGGGCCTGTGCTGGAGAAGGCGGGCGACCTGGCCGCCCTGCTCACCAATCTGGAACCCCACGACGTGCTGTTCGTCGACGAGATCCACCGGCTGAGCGCGGTGGTGGAAGAAGTGCTGTACCCGGCCATGGAAGACCACAAGATCGACATCATGATCGGCGAGGGCCCCACGGCACGCTCCATCAAGCTGGATCTACCCCCGTTCACCCTGGTGGGTGCCACCACCCGGGCCGGCCTGCTGACCGCGCCACTGCGGGCGCGCTTCGGCATCACCCAGCGGCTGGAGTACTACGGTGAACAGGATCTCGCCGGCATTGTCACCCGCTCCGCCGGGCTGCTGGCTCTGCACATCGACGACGACGGCGCCCGCGAGATCGCGCGGCGCTCCCGGGGCACGCCGCGCATTGCCAACCGGCTGTTGCGCCGCGTGCGCGATTTCGCCGAGGTGCGCGCCGACGGCCATGTCACCGGCACCGTGGCCGACCAGGCCCTGCGCATGCTCAACGTCGACGACACCGGCTTCGATGAACAGGACCGACGTCTGCTGCAGACCATCATCGAGAAATTCGACGGCGGCCCGGTGGGCGTGGACAACCTGGCCGCGGCCATCGGTGAGGAGCGCGGCACCATCGAGGAGGTGCTGGAGCCATTCCTGATCCAGCAGGGCTACATGATGCGCACCCCCCGCGGGCGCATGGCCACCGCCAGCGCCTACCGCCACTTCGGCCTGGCGCCACCACCCCGCAGCGAAGCCTCCATCGGGGACCTTTTCTCCGGCGATCCACCATGAGCCTCTACCAGCCCAAATCCACGCTGAAGCTGACCCTGTACGGCTTCGGTTTCGTCAGCCTGCCGCTGATCATCGCCCTGGGTTACGCCGGCCTGTACGTGGACCGGTTGGCCAATCAGAGCCAGCACGCCGTCTACCAGGCGGTGCAAGCCATCACCGCCAGCCGCCAGCTCAGCGACCTGGTCACGACCATGGAGCGCAGCGGCCGCCAGTATCTCATCCTCCAGGAGGAGGAACTCCTGGAGAACGTCCGCGAGGCTCACGAGACCTTCGAGGATACGGTGCGCCGCCTGCACCGCCTGCCGCTGGACGACGCCCACCGCGATCACGTCGATGACATGGCCGAGGCGGAAGCAGCCATCTTCGAACGCATCGACGCCGGCGGCGACACCCCCGACATCGACCAGATCGAACTGGCCCAGGACTTCCTCGCCCTCAACCGCCTCGGCCAGGAAGTGCTCGCTGGCAGCAACCGCATGGTGGACCGGGAAGTCCGGGAGATGCAGGACACCGCCTCCACTGCCCAGCAGCTTCTGTTCTGGCTGGCCATCGCCCTGGGGCCGCTCACCGTCCTCTCGGTGACATTCTTCACCACCCTGATTGCGCGGCCCATCCGCCAGCTGGACCGGATCATCCGCCGGCTCGGTGATGGCAACTTCCAGCACCCGGTGCGCCTGTCCGGACCGCAGGATGTCCAGTACGTGGGCGAGCGCCTGGACTGGCTCCGGGAGCGGCTGCTGGAGCTGGAGGAGCAGAAAACCCGTTTCCTGCGTCATGTCTCCCATGAGCTGAAGACACCGCTTACTGCCATCCGCGAAGGCGGCGACCTGCTCGCCGACCCCAGCGTTGGCGAGCTCAACCGCGAACAGCAGGAGATCGCGCAGATCATCACCGGCAATGCCCACCAGCTACAGCGGCTGATCGAGGATCTGCTCAATTTCAGCACCGCCCGCGACATCGCCAAGAGCCTGGATCTGCGGCGAACCCGCGTGGCGCCGCTGGTCAATGAGGTGGCGCGGAATCACAAACCCGCCATGCTGACCAAGGATCTGCACCTGGAGACCCGGCTGCAGGATCTGCACATGCAGGTGGATGGGGAAAAGCTCCGCACCATCGTCGACAATCTGCTGTCCAATGCCGTGAAATTCTCTCCCACCGGCGGTCGGATCGAGTTGAGCCTGGTCCGTGACGGGGGGAGCGTGACTCTGGCGGTGGCAGATGAGGGCCCGGGCATTCCCGAGGAGGAGCGTGAATCGGTGTTCGATGCCTTCTTCCAGGGAAGCAACCGCGCAGAAGGTTACGTGAAAGGATCGGGGTTGGGGCTGTCCATCGCCCGGGAATACGCCGAAGCCCACGGCGGCAGCATCGACATCGAACGCCCGGAACACGGCGGCACCCGCATACGGGTGATCCTGCCCCTGGACACAAGCCGGAAGACGCGGACATGACGAGACAACAATCAGGCCCCCGGCCCGGATGGCCGCGCGGGCGGCACCTTCGAGCCCTGCTGATCCTGCTGCTGGGAGCGGCCGCCGTGGCCGGCTGCCAGGCCATGACCGAGCAGTGGTGCAAGGCGGCAGACTACTGCGAGGTGTCGCCAGAAGACGACGATGAACCGCCCCTGGATGACCTGTTGCAATACGCATTGCTGGTCGATGCCATGAATCACACCGCCCTGGAAGCGGAACGCGAGCGCCTGACTGCGGCTGTGAATACAGACACCTGCAGCGACGACCATGTGCGCCTGGCCCTTGTGGCGCGGGCCGATGAGGAGCGGCAGGCACTCAGCGACGACGCTCTGGCGGGCCTCACGGTCTGCCGTGAGCAGACTGCCGAGGCGCCGATCCGGGCGGCGCTGGCATCCCTCCTGCATGACGCCCATACGGACCAGGCGACCAGCGCTTCGCGTATCGCCGAGCTGGAGCAACGCCTGGGCCAGGAACGATCACGCAACGAAGCGCTCGAGGAACAGCTCGAAGCGCTCAAGGCCATCGAGCGCAGCATCATCGAGCGCGGCCGGGACTGACCGAGGTAACCAACTATGGATCAACCGAGCATTCTTCTCGTGGACGACGACCCGGGCCTGCTGCGCCTGCTCTCCATCCGCCTGAAGTCCGCCGGCTACCGTGTCACTGCGGCAGAAAGCGGCGAGGAGGCCCTGGCCAACATGTCGGCGGCGCAGCCGGATGTGGTGATCACCGACCTGCGCATGGACGGCATGGACGGTCTTGCCCTGTTCGACGCCCTGCACCGCGACCATCCGACCCTGCCGGTGATCATTCTCACCGCCCACGGCTCCATCCCGGACGCCGTGGAGGCCACCCGCAACGGCGTATTCAGCTTCGTCACCAAGCCCTTCGACAGCCAGAAGCTGCTGGAACAGGTGGCCGCCGCCCTGGACGTCTCCGGCGGCACCAGCGACATGGCTGGCACCGACGACAGCGACTGGAGCCGCGACATCATCACCCGCAGCTCGGCGATGAAGAACGTGCTGGGCAAGGCCCGTATGGTGGCCGACTCCGACGCCAGTGTATTCATCCGCGGCGACAGCGGCACCGGCAAGGAGCTGCTGGCCCAGGCCGTCCATCGGGCCAGCCGGCGCAGCGACAAACCCTTCATTGCCGTGAATTGCGGCGCCATTCCCGAACCACTGCTGGAATCGGAGCTGTTCGGCCACCGCAAGGGTTCGTTCACCGGCGCCACCCAGGACCACCAGGGCCTGTTCCAGGCCGCAGACGGCGGCACCCTGTTCCTGGACGAGATCGGCGACATGCCCCAGCCGCTGCAGGTGAAACTGCTGCGGGTGCTGCAGGAGGGCCAGGTGCGCCCCGTGGGCGCCACTGCATCCCAGCCGGTGGACGTGCGCATCATTTCCGCCACCCACCGCCAGCTGGACGATGAGATGCAGGAAGGCCGCTTCCGCGAGGATCTCTACTACCGGCTCAACGTGGTCTCCCTGGAACTGCCGTCCCTGGCGGAGCGCCGCGAGGACATCCCGCTGCTGGCCAAGCATTTCCTGCAGCAGCTGGCACAGAAGTACGACAAACGCGCCCGCAGCTTCGCGCCGGACGCCATGGAGCGGCTGGTGAGCGCACCCTGGCCCGGCAACGTGCGCCAACTCTACAACGTGGTGGAGCAGACGGTGACGCTATCCACCACGCCGGTCATCCCTGACAGCCTGGTGCAGTCGGCCCTGCGGGACGAGCCCGGCACCATCATGCCCTTCGCCGACGCGCGCAAGCGGTTCGAAAAAGATTATCTTGCCCGGCTGCTGCAGACCACCGGCGGCAACGTCAGCCAGGCAGCACGTCTGGCCCGGCGTAATCGCACCGAGTTCTACAAGCTGCTGCACCGGCACCAGATCGACCCGTCGTTGTTCAAGGCGCAAAGCCACTGAATCAGGACTTCACCGGGAACGATGGCCGCACCGGAGAGCCCTGTTGCAAGACAGCGACAGGGCTCCGTCGGCGGCCAGGCAGGCGTCAGGGGGTAACCCGCACCAGAGCTGTCGCCATGAGGCGACAAGGCGGGACGGAACACGCATTCCAGCATCGCTTGCCGCTCCTGCAGCTTGGCTTTACATTGGGCTCGCACACGACGCAGCCGCAGTCGCCGCACGGCACAGCATTCCGCGGCAGACGCAGAAGGACAGGCGCATTGACCCAGTTCAGCTGGCCCATCCGGGTCTACTACGAGGACACCGATGCGGGAGGCGTGGTCTACCACGCCAACTACCTCAAGTTCTTCGAGCGGGCGCGCACGGAGTGGCTCCGGGCCCTCGGTTTCGAGCAGGACCAGCTGAAGAGCGAACACGGCGTGCTTTTCGTGGTCCACGACCTGACATTGCGCTTTCACGCCCCGGCCCGGTTCAACGACCAACTGACCGTCACCTGTGATGTCCTCAGGGCACGCGGCGCCAGCATGGATTTCCGGCAGCAGGTCCATGCGCCGGAGCATGCCGGCCTGCTCTGCGAGGCGAAGCTGACCGTGGCGTGCATAGACGAGCAGTTCAAACCCCGCCCGGTGCCCCGGGCGATTCGAGCGGAGATGCAGCATGCAAGGTGAGATGTCCATCCTCCAGCTGGTGCTGGATGCCAGCCTCCTGGTACAGATCGTGATGCTGATCCTGGTGCTGGCGTCGGTGGCCTCCTGGGCGCTGATCTTCCGCAAGCACGCGGTGGTGAGGGACGCCAGCCGCTCGGCGGAGGACTTCGAGGACAGCTTCTGGTCCGGCGGCAATCTCGCCGAAATCTACGCCCGGGTCGGCTCCTCGGACGAGGCGGGTGGCGGCATGGAGCGGATCTTCCGCGCCGGGTTCCGGGAATTCTCGCGCATGCGCAAGCAGGGTGCCTCGCCGGAAGCCCAGGTGGAGGCCTCCCAGCGGGCCATGCGCATCAGCCTGTCCCGGGAGGAGGACGACCTGGAGGCGCACCTGCCCTTCCTCGCCACGGTGGGCTCAACCAGTCCGTACATCGGCCTGTTCGGCACCGTCTGGGGCATCATGAACTCGTTCCGCGCCCTGGGGGGACAGCAGCAGGCGACCCTGGCGGCCGTGGCCCCCGGCATTGCCGAGGCGTTGATCGCCACGGCACTGGGGCTGTTCGCCGCCATCCCGGCCGTCATCGGTTATAACCGCTATGCCAGCTCCGTGGAACGGTTGTGCGGTCGCTACGAAACCTTCATGGAGGAGTTCATCAGCATCCTGCAGCGCCACGCCCACACCCAGGCGGCGCAGCAGCAACAGGACAAACGGTAGATCGCCATGGCCAGAGCCCACCGTGCCAAGCGCAGACCAATGTCGGAGATCAACGTGGTCCCGTACATCGACGTGATGCTGGTGCTGCTGGTCATTTTCATGGTCACCGCACCGCTGCTGTACCAGGGTGTCGACGTGGATCTGCCGCAGGCGGACGCCGAACCGCTCTCCCAGGACGAGCAGGATCCGATCATTGTCACGGTGAACCGGGATGGGGACCTGATGGTCAGTATCGGCACGGACCCGGACGAGCCGGTCAGCGCTGACGAGGTTACTGATCTGGTCAGCCGCGTGATGCGCAACAACCCGGGAACCCCGGTGCTGGTCCGTGGTGACGAGCAGGTGCGCTATGGGCTGGTCCTGGACACCATGGCCATGCTGCAGCGGGCAGGCGTGCCCCAGGTGGGGCTGATGACCCGGCCGCCGTCCGACGATGGCTGATCCCGCCGCAGGTGCCTCCGGGGCGTGGAGATGAACGACTGGCTGAACACATTGTCCTCCTGGCGTTTTGTCGCATACTCGATCGTAGTGCATGCGGTGGTGTTCGCCGTGTTTCTGATCCAGGTCAGCGGCACGCCCACAGTACAGCAGCAGGAACGCCCGGAGATCATCCACGCCGTGGCCATGGACGAGCAATCGGTGATGGAACCCATCGAGGAGCGTCGGCGCGCACAGGAGGCTGCGCGCCAGCAGGCGGAGGAGGCCCGCCGACGGGAAGAGGCCGAGGCGGAACGCCAGCGCCAGGAGGAAGCGCAGCGCCAGCGCGAAGAGGAAGAACGCCGCCAGCAGGAGGAACAGCGGCAGCAGGAAGCCGAGGAGCGCGCCCGGCGCGAGGCGGAACAGGAACGGCAGCGCCAGGAAGAGGCGGAGCAGCGCCGCCGCGAGGAAGAGGCAGAGCAACAGCGTCGCGAAGAGGAGCGCCGCCGGGCCGAGGAAGAGGCCGAACGCCAGCGTCAGGAGGAAGAGCGCCGGCGCCAGGAGGAGGAAGAAAGACAGCGACAGGAGGCAGAGGAGCGCCGCCGCCAGGAAGAGGAGGCGGAACGACAGCGCCGGATCGAGGAAGAGCAGCAGCGCCGCGAAGAGGAGGCGGAACAGCGCCGACAGGAAGAGGAAGCCGAGCGGCAGCGCCAGGCAGAGCAGGAACGCCAGGCTGAGGAGCAACGAATGCAACGGCTTGCCGAGCGGGCAACCAGCCGGTTCCCCAGCGTCTGGCAGCGCGAGGTCGAGGACGCCTGGACGCGTCCGCCGGGCGCCGACCGCGGTCTGAGCACGGATGTGCGCGTACGCCTGCGCCCTAACGGTGAAGTGGTCAGCACGGAGATCGCCCGCAGCAGCGGCAGCACCTCCTTCGACCGCTCGGCGGAGAACGCAATCCGGCGTGCGTCGCCGTTGTCAGTCCCGGACGACGAAGACGTCTTCCGCCGTGCCGGCTTCGATCACTTCATTTTCCGATTCAACCCGGACGGATAACCATGCAATCAGGAATGAAAGCTTTCATTGGTGCTGCCCTGGCCCTGGCGCTCGCGCCTGGAGCGGCCAAGGCGGAGCTGGTGGTGGAGATCACCCGTGGCGCGGAAGCGGCGCTACCGATCGCCATCGCCGACTTTGGCGACGACGGTGAGGCACTGCCCGAAGACGTGTCCGCCATCATCCGCGACAACCTCCTGCGCAGCGGCCAGTTCGACCCCCTGCCCCGGGAGGAGTTTATCGACAACCCCACCCGCGGTGACGACGTTCGTTTCGAGAACTGGCGGGCACTGGGCGTGGATAACCTGGTGGTGGGTGAAACCCGCCGTGACGGCGACGACTACCAGGTCCGCTATGAGCTGCTGGACGTATTCACCGGCGATCGCATGCTGGGGCGCAGCTACAGCGTCAGCCAGGCATCGCTGCGCGCCCTGGCACACACCATCAGCGACAATATCTACGAGGAACTGCTGGGCCGCCCTGGCGCTTTTAATACCATGGTGGCCTACGTGGCCATCGATGAGAGCAACGGCGAGCGCGAATTCCAGCTCATCGTCGCCGACGCCGACGGCCACGACCCGCAATCCATCCTCAGCTCGTCTGAACCCCTGCTGTCGCCCACCTGGTCACCGGACCGCGAGCGCATCGCCTACGTCTCCTTCGAGGACCGCCGTTCCGAGATCTTCGTCCAGAACATCCGCACCGGCGAACGCGATCGTATTGCCAGTTTCCGCGGACTGAACAGCGCGCCGGCATGGTCCCCCGATGGTCGTCGGATCGCCGTTACACTCTCACGGGACGGTCAGACGGACATCTACAGTCTCGACGCGGAGACCGGGGAAACCACCCGTCTCACCGATCATCATGCCATCGATACCGAGGCAGCCTGGGGGCCGGACGGCGAGCACCTCTACTTCACCTCGGACCGTGGTGGCAGCCCGCAAATCTATCGGGCAGACGCCGACGGCGGCAATGTGCAGCGCATCACCTTCGAGGGCAATTACAATGCCTCGCCGGACATCTCCCCGGACGGCGAGCGGCTGGCCATGGTCCACCGGGGTGACAATGGCTTCCAGATCGCCGTGCTGGACCTGGACAGCGAACGGTTCCGGGTCATGAGCCAGGGGCCGCACGACGAAAGCCCGAGCTTCGCACCCAACGGCGCCATGGTGGTGTATGCAACTCGCGAGGACGGCATGGGTGTGCTGGGCACCGTGTCGCTGTTCGGGGAGGCGCGGCACATCATGGCCACGGAAGGGCGCAACCTGCGCGAACCGGCCTGGTCACCAAACTGACTCTTTCAACGACAATCGAAACGCGAGAGGTAGCAACCATGGCAAGGCAGCACAAGCCGTTCAACTGGATTCTGATCGCCGCACTGGCGCTGGCACTGAGCGCCTGTGCCGTACTCGAGGACGAGGAACGGGTCGACGACCGTGACGAGATGACCGAGGAAGAGCGCGAGCGCGCCGCAGAGGAGGAGCGCAGGGACACCGCCGTATGGGCCATGGGTGACCGCGACGCCCTGGAAGGCGAGGAGCTGGATATGGCGCTGGAGGATCCGGACAGCCCCATATCCCAGCGCACTGTCCATTTCGCTTTTGACAGCAGCGAGATCCGCGACGAGGATATGCCCATTCTCGAGTCGCACGGCGAATTCCTGGCCAACCACCCCGCCCAGCGCATCGTCATCGAGGGTCACACCGACGAACGCGGAGCCAGGGAATACAATCTGGCCCTGGGTGAGCGGCGTGCCGAGGCCGTCAAGCAGATTCTGGTGCTCAACGGTGCCGGGGAAGACCAGCTGGACGTCGTGAGTTACGGCGAAGAGAGCCCGGTGGCCTCCGGCAGCGATGAAGAGGCCTACGCGCAGAACCGGCGGGCAGAGTTGCTGTACCGCCGCTGATCCACGGGGTATCACCATGATGCAGTCAGCACCAGCCAAGCGCCTCCGTCCCGGCCTGTTCGCCGTGGCGGCGACCGTCGTCGGACTCAGCCTGGGCATCGGCCAGGCTACCGCCGATGATGACCTGGAGCGACGCGTCGAGCGCATGGAGCGGCTGCTCGACTCCGGGGCGCTCTCGGATCTGGCCAACCGCCAGGAACGCCTGCGCCGCGAAGTCTCGGAGCTGGTCGGGCAGATGGAGACGCTGCAGCGGGACATGGACGAACTCCGTCGGCAGCAGCGGAACCTGTTCGAGGACCTGGATGATCGGCTCATGGAGCTGGAACAGGCCGGCGTGGCGGCGCAGGAACCGGACGTGCCGGATACGCCGGCACTGGACGCCGAACTCGAAGGCGGGCCGGAGGACGCGACCCCACCGGAGGACGATGACGCCATGGAGGCCGCCGCCGACGATGACGGCGATGCGGCGGACGCCTACTCTGCCGCGTTCGACCTGCTGCGCGACGGCGACTACCGGCGGGCGGCGGACGGCTTCCGCGACGTGCTGGACAACCACCCGGACAGCGACTATGCCGACAACGCCCGCTACTGGCTGGCGGAGACGTACTACGTGGTCCGCGACTTCGACGAAGCCATGGAACACTTCCAGGAGATCGTTGACGATCCGGATAGCGGCAAGCACGCGGATGCCCTGCTCAAGGCCGGCTACATCCATTACGAGCGCGCGGAGTGGGATCACGCACGGACAAGGCTGGAGCAGGTCCGTGACGACTACCCCGACAGCACGGTGGCGAACCTGGCGGGCAGTCGGCTCGAGCAGATGGACGACCAAGGCAGGTAGCGCCCGAGATCATGACCGAAACCACTGACACGGTGCGCCTGCGCATCACCGAGATCTTCCATTCCCTGCAGGGGGAAGCCCGCACGGTGGGCTGGCCCACGGTGTTCGTGCGCCTGACCGGCTGCCCGCTGCGCTGCCACTACTGCGACACCGCCTACGCCTTCCACGGGGGCGACACCCGCGGGCTGCCCGAAATTCTCGCCACGGTGCAGCAGTACGGCAGCCGGCATGTCACCGTCACCGGCGGCGAGCCCCTGGCCCAGCGCAAGGGGTGCCTGGCGCTGCTGCAATCCCTGGTGGACGCCGGCCACGACGTGTCCCTGGAGACCTCCGGCGCCATGGACATCAGCGGCATCGACCCCGCCGTGAGCCGGGTGGTGGATCTCAAGACCCCCGCCTCCGGTGAACAGACGCGTAACCGCTGGGAGAACATCGAGCTGCTCACCCGCAACGACCAGGTCAAGTTCGTCCTCTGTGGCCGCGACGACTACGACTGGGCCTGTCAGGTGCTGCGCGACTACCAACTGGCAGAGCGCTGCGAAGTACTGTTCTCCCCCAGCTTCGGCCAGCTCTCCGGCCGTGACCTGGCGGACTGGGTGGTGGCCGATGCCCTGCCGGTACGCTTCCAGCTGCAACTGCACAAAATCCTGTGGGGCGATGAACCAGGACGCTGATCACCGGGCGGGCGACCGCAATGCGGTGGTTCTGCTTTCCGGGGGACTCGATTCCGCAACCGTGCTCGCCATGGCCAGCGCCAAGGGTTACCGGTGCCACGCCATCAGCTTCGATTACGGCCAGCGCCATCGCGCCGAGCTCGATGCCTGCCAGCGCGTGGCCGCCTCCCTGGGCGCAGTGGACCACCGCACCGTGAAACTGGATCTCGCCGCCATCGGTGGCTCGGCACTCACCGACGCCAGCATCGACGTGCCGGAGACCCCCACCGAAGGCATCCCCATCACCTACGTGCCCGCGCGCAACACCGTGTTCCTGTCCCTGGCCCTGGGCTACGCCGAGGTCATCGGGGCCTTCGATCTGTTCATCGGCGTCAACGCCGTGGACTACTCCGGCTACCCGGACTGCCGACCCGAGTTCATCCGTGCCTTCGAGACCACGGCGAACCTGGCCACCCGGGCAGGCACCGAGGGCGGTGAAGCCTTCCGCATTCACGCGCCGCTGAGCGAGCGCAGCAAGGCGGAGATCATCCTGCGCGGCACCGAACTGGGGGTGGATTACGCCCAGACCGTTTCCTGTTACCAGGCCGACGCCGAGGGCCGCGCCTGTGGCCGCTGCGACTCCTGTCGCCTGCGTGCCGAGGGGTTCCGCAACGCCTGCCTCGCCGACCCCACCCGTTACCGCCCGGATGCAGTCCGCGACGTTTGACAGGCCTGGCTGTTCGGGTATGATTCGCGGCGGTCGGGCCGTTAGCTCAGTTGGTAGAGCATCGGACTTTTAATCCGCTGGTCGCTGGTTCGAATCCAGCACGGCCCACCAGTTTCCCAAATGACTACAGTGAGTTACATCACCTCCCTCAGCTCGCCGGCTGAAGCCCCTTCGCCGGCGTGACTATATCGTGACTCATCGCCGTCAAGCCGGCTGACCGCAGCCCGCACGTTATCCGGCGCAAGATGGGCATACCGCTCGGTCATCGTGATGCTGGCATGGCCGAGCAGATCCCTAACTTCAGGCAGCGGCACCCCCGCCGACACCAGCCAAGCGGCGCAGGTATGCCGGAGGTCGTGGATCCTGAAGTCCTCAATGCCGGCCCTGGCGCATGCAAGCTTGAAGCTGCGTTGCAACCACTCGAGCCGCTCACCGTTCTTGCGGCAGAATACCCACGGCGTTCCCGGACAGTGCCTGGCCCGGTACCTCGCCCTGGACAGGATGGCCCGCCGGGCGGTCTGGTTCAGCGGGACACTCCTGCGTTTCGCGGCCTTGGTGTGGTGGGCCTCCAGGTGGATCAGTCCAGCTGAGAGGTCCACCCGCCGCCACTCAAGCCCCAGCAGTTCACCGGACCGGCAACCTGTGTGCAGGGCCGTGACAATGAAGTCCGCGAGGTAGGGCGATCTGGCGATACCCCTGGCCGCCTGCACCAGCGCGGCCGCCTCCGACCGGGTGATCCAGCGGATCCGGCCCTCCGGCTCACGCAGCTTCCGACCGGCAACCGGGTTCGGCAGGCCCCACTCCCAGTCGCGATTTGCCAGGTTGATCGCTGCTGACAGCAGGGCCAGCTCCCGGTTAACCGTCGCCGGCGCCACACCCTCCGCCCTGCGTTCCGTCATGTAGCGGTTGATTTCCGCCGGACGGAGCGTATTCATCACCGCCCCGGTGAAATACCGCCGCAGCTGCCTTGCACGCGTGAGGTCATCCCTGTGGCTCCGTTTGTCGCGACGGGCCCGCAGATACTCCAGCATCAGCTCATCGAAGCTCTTGGGAGGCACTTCTTCCCAGTGACGGGCCCGATACGCCTCTAGCCGCCATTTCGCGAGGAGCGCTTCCGCCTCTTTCCTTCCCTCCTGTGATTTCCTGACGCCAGTAGAGCGTCTAACTCTCTTTCCGTTTGCGTCGGTGAACGACGCCCAGTAACAGGGAGAATCCGAACGTTCGTAGATTCCGTCCTGATCGCTCCGCTTGTTGCGCTTCGGCATGTGCCTTGACCTCCCTTCTCAAGCACATCCGGCCCCGCGCACCGCTCAGTATGCGTCAGGGACATTTGCCCGGTCACCCACTCCCTGACCGAATGCGCCGGCACCCTGCGGGCCCGTCCGACGTACACCACGGGCAGCTCACCGGTCTCCTGCAGACGGCGTATGGTGCGTGGCGATACCGCCATGGCCCGGGCGGCCTGCTCCAGCGTCCACAACACGGGATCACCCATCAGCGGTCCCTCCATGGTCCGACGCCACTTGCCGGAGCCGTTCGGTCAGCCACCGTACGCGGCCGGCCAGCGCGTGCAGCCCCGCACCACCGCGGCCTGGAACGCCGGCGGCGTCGAGCACAACGCACACACGCCCGACTTCCTCGCGCAGCGTTCCAAGCCGGGTCCAGTCCTCGGGCCACCCGCGCCAGAGGCAGACCGCCTGCTGCCAGTCCGGCCCCAAGCGATGCCAGGCCTCCACCGGATCATAGGCATGCGGAAGAAGGTCGTAGCGGTCCGCGGCGAGGGCCACATAACAGCGCTGCCCCGCAGAGAGGCAACCAAGCTCGCCCTGTTCTTCCCCGGCGTCGGCTTGTTGGCCACGCAACCGCGCCACCATTCCTTCCAATCTTCTATCCATGCGCCCTCCCCGCCTAGAACGGCACGTCGCCGTCGTAGTCCTGCGCCGGCACCCTGGGCGGAGCGGGCGGCTGGGCCGACTCCTGCTGGTCGCGCGGAAAGACATTCACCCAGCCGTCCCAGCCCGGCAGGCCCACCGGCACCGCGTCGAGCTTGATGCTGGTGCCGCCATCGTCGTGGCGGATCACGGCACCGATGCGCAGCCAGCGGCCCTTCGTGTGCCCCTGGCGATCCTGGTACTCGCCGGTCTTGATGGCGAGGTCATCTGTCGGTCTGGCCATTGCCTTTCTCCTTGGCTTCTGGGGTAACGCGGCGGACCAGGTAGGCCCGGCCCGCACGGAGGATCACATCGCAGCCCATGCCCCGGGCCGCGGCCACGACGGCCGCGAGCCGGGCCCTGGGCTGCACCACGGCGAGCACACGCACGATCAGAACTCCGGATCGTCCATGGACTGGCCCGGCTCGTCGTGCAGGGCCCAGCCAGGCAGCCGGATCTCCTGCACGCTCTCCGGATAACCGGGCCACCGGCCCGAGCGCCGGCATTCGCTGTACAAGGCCAACGCCCGGCGATAGAGCTCGCGTCCTCGGGCCAGCGTCTCCGCGTCGGCCCGGTACACAGCGACGGCATGCGGTTGCTCCGACTCCACGGCGATCCAATACCAAGGCAGCGTTTCGCCGGTAACGGAACCCACCACGTCCACATAGAGCGCCGCCTGCAGGTGATACCGCATCTGGGCGACCTGGCGGGCAAACCCGGCCGGACCGGCGTCGCGGGTCGTCTTGAGATCCACCAACGCGGCGGGCGCCCACCAGTCGGGGCGGACCTTCACCAATTCCGGGCCTTCCGCGTGCCATAGGCTGCATTCCGCGAGGCCATCGGACAGCAGGCCGGCGGCGGCCGGATGCCCGCGCACCGCCTCGGCCATGGACTCGGCCCGTTCGGCCTGTTCAGCGGTGAGCACCGTGCGCCCGGCCGCCTCCTCCTGGAAGCTGGCCCAGGCTTCGCGGCCGGCCTTGGTGCGCCGATCTACCCGCGGGGCAACGGCGATCTCCCGATCCCACCGCTCCGGCTCAAGAGATGCCGTGTGGACAGCGGTGCCCAGCTTCATCGCCTCACTGGCAGCGGACGGCTGGCGTTCGGGGTCAATATGGCGCGCCCAGCAATGCAGCGGCGAGCGGAGCACGTCCTTGAGAATCGTGGAGCTCACCCCCGGTGCGGCGTGGTAATCGGCGGCGGCCACCCCCGGGTGGATGCCGACGAGATCATGGGTGGTGGTTGCGGTTGCGGTGCTCATGGCGTTTCCTCCGTGAAAGCGCCCGGACGCGGCTCGCCCGGGCTGTGGTCATTGGCTAGGCGCTGGCCGCCCACCCCTCCAGGCGTTCGTCTACCCGCTTGTAGAGCTGGGGCGTGAGTTGATCCAAGTGCTGCACGCGGCCCCTGGTGGCACGGACAACCCAGGACTTCACCCGCTCGCGGTCGAGCCCGAGTTCCTTGATTCGGGCCTCCAGGCGGCGGTGCTGGTTCTGGCTGATGGTGGCCTCAGCGGCGGGCGCCGTGGCCGACTCGGACACCGGCTGGCTTCCCTGGCCCGCCATGTCCTCGAGATCCTGCGTGAAGACCTCGGACAGACCGGCCATGCGGAGCGTGGCGTCAATGTGCGCGGACTTCCCGGCCATCTTCAGGGCCTTGTTCAGGTCGCCGCCGTCCTGCTTGAGGCTGCGCGCCCCAACCCCGTCGGCCACCACGCGGCCCTGGGCGTCGTGGAGTTCACAGCGGATGATGATGTGCTGCAGGGCCACCCCACCGAGTGCCGCCTGCTCGTATTCGTGCAGGGTGGGCATGTGGACGGTAATGCCCAGCATGCCGCAGATTTTCTCCGCGCCCGGCTTCCACAGGCTGGGTTTGCTCGGGCCTCGTTTGGTGGGGATGCACCCGTAGTCCACTCCCTCCACCAGCGCGGAGCGGACCCATTCCATGAGTGCGGCGCGGTTGGACTTGCGGCGATCCAGGCCCTGGCGGAACTGCTCCGCTGGAAGATCCAGCGGATTCACTGCGACCGGGAGGCCCCGGCCCTCGTGCGGGTTCGTTTCGTGGTACTCGACGACTGCGGACATGGCTTCCTCTCCTTGGATCAAGCGACGGCCGAACTCTCGGAACGGGCCGTCGTGCGTTCACCGGGAAACCGGAGCTTCTCCGGCCCCTCGGAACTGAACAACGTCACATGGGTGACACCCTCGCTGGTCTCCAGCGTGATTGTGCGGCTCCAGAAGCACCTGTCCGGCCCTTTCGAGGGAAAGAACCGGACCTCCTCCGCATTGACCTGATCAACGTTATGCAAATGAATGTTCGCCATCCTTGCCTCCCTCTCGTTACGCGCCATGGATCAGAAGGGATCGCCGGCGCCGTCCCACTCAGGCTTTTCCCGCCGCGTTTCCGGCACTGACCCAAACCGCAGCGCCGCCATAAGGTGCTCCCGTGATGGGAGCCGGTCAGACCGCCCGGAAGCGACGGCCTCTGCCTCCGTGAACAGTTCGACCCACTGCCTTTCCTGCTCCACCAGCGCCTGCCAGTTCATCGGCTTCCTCTCTGAATCCCTTTTAGGCATATTTTATATGCTTTTCGGTCATGTCTCAAGCATATCAGGCAGTTGCTCCCAGCGCCGGGCCCGGCTCCAGCACCCCGACAGACCTCCGGACCAGTGGCCTGCGCCGAGGGAGGGCAACTCGCCGGCAACGGGGAACGCGACCACCGGTAGGCCGGCGGCGGCGGCTGCCCTGGCCGCCAGCAGGGACCCGGAGGAGCCGGACGCCAGCCAGACCACCACGGCGCGGCTGGCCGACGCCACCACTGCGCGGGTGCGCCGCGCGAGGCGGACGCGGGCCGGAACCTCCGCGCCACCGCCGGCCCACCAGTTGACGGCGCCGCCGTGACTCCCGTGCGCCAGCACCTCGCGGACCGCCGACACCCCTACGGCTCCGGCACCGCCCGGGCCCCAGGCGGCGAACACCCGACACGCGCCCGGACCCGCGGCCCGGATCGCCGCGGCATCGGCGCCCTGGCTGCAGCCCACCGACAGGCTGAACCCGGCCCGCACGAGCCCCACGGCGACGGCCTCTACCTCAGCCAGAGCCCAAGCGGGAAGGCGCCGGGGCCCGGCAATGGCCACCGACTCAGCCACGGGGCACCCACTCGGCACCGCCCTCACCACGCCGCCGCGCAGGTGCATACCGCGCCGGGGCGGCCACGGGCACCGAGACCGCCCAGACCCGCACGCCACCGGAGCGGCGCGGCCGCAGCGCCACCCGGCAGCCACACCACCACCCCCAGCCCCGGGCGAAGGCCCAGGCCTCGGCGCGCGACGGAAACGCCGCCATGACCACCACCCCGGAGAAGGAACGCCCGGACCCCCGCAGACGCCACCGACAGGCGCCGGACGCCAGGGCCGACCCGACCACGCGCCGCCACCAGACCGCTGTGAGCGGGATACCGCCAAGACCGCGCCCGGCCCGGACCACCATTGCCGCTTCGTTTCCGCCCGACATAGCCACCTCCTCTCCGCTTGGCTTTGTGGAGACGCCGAACACACCGGCGCCGCAACCCCTTACGGGCCACATGCCTAGAGCGGAGGGCAGGAAAAGGCTTGGCTGGCCGCGCACCAGGGGGGTGACGCGCCGGAGAGGCCGTGGCCGGCAACAACCGCGCGGATTGCGAAACGGCTAAGCGGCCAGACAACCGAAGGCTTGGCCTTTTCCTGCCCGGAGCGGCAGGCACAATCGCCATAAGGGTTGGGGCGCGCTACGATCCGGGCCTTGCCTATTCCGGCCGGGATTCCAGAGGACGCTCCTGTTCCTCTAGCGGTCCCGGTGGACTGGAGGTCATTGCATGCGCGATGCGCCCGTGGGCCTCGTCGATCTGCAATGCCATGAGACGGACGGCGCTTGCGATGCGGCAGATTTCTGGATGCGGGGAGTTCGACAGCACGTCAGCCAGGCCGAGAAGTCCGTCGACTGCCTGGGATGCGATGCGTAGGTCGGGGTTCAAGGGGTCCATCCCTGTCTCCTCTAATTGGCAGAGACGAGAGAATATGACTGATAGTCATGTTCTGCAATATCTGTGGCGTTCGGGTGGGCAAGGCAAGGACACGGCTTCGCGCCGCCGGCCAGTGTGGCATTCTGCGCTATGCGTTCCCCGACGGAGGCCAGTCATGTGCGGACGGTTCGTGACCAAGACCGAGGCGGCCATCGAGGCGGCGTTCAACGTGATACCGCGCAACTGGCGGCATGACTTCGCCAGCTACAACGTCGCCCCGACCCAGTCCATACCCGCCGCCAGAGTCGCGGATGGCGCCCGCCATGGCGACATGCTCCGCTGGGGCCTGATCCCGCCGTGGGCGCATGGGCAGCCCACGAAGTACAGCACCATCAACGCAAGGTCGGAGACCATCGAAACGGCCGCCACATATCGTGCGCCGTGGCGCAAAGGTCAGCGTTGCATCATCCCGGCGATCGGCTACTACGAGTGGCAGCAGACCGACAGCGGGAAACAGCCCTACTTCATCCGCCTCGCCGGCGGCGAGCCGTTCGCCTTCGCGGGTCTCTGGGAGTCATCCAGCGCACAGGACGGCACTGCCGTCGAGTCCTGCACCATCATTACGGTGCCGGCCAATCCCATGGTCGCGGAAATCCATGCCAAGGCGCGGATGCCCGCCATGCTGCTGCCCGACGATACCGCCGCCTGGCTGGAGGGAGGCACCGACCAGGCGCGCGCCGCACTGGTGACGTTGCCGGCGGAGCAGATGGACGCATATCCGGTCAGCACGCGCGTGAACTCCCCGCGCAACAACGAGGCGACCCTCCTGGAGAGGGTCGCCTGAACGGCACGGCGGTGGATTTCGGCACGGCGCTCAGGGGCGCAATGCCCCGGCCAGTCGGCCACCGCCGACCGGCCTGCGATCAGACCGCGTCGGCGGACTCCGTGTCGTCGCTAGGGTCCGCACGGCCCAGGAGTTCTTCCCGGACGATGTTCACTTCCCGGGGGGCCTCGATGATGATTCGGACCTGATTTGGTGAGCGGCCGGGAGCCAGGCGGATCCGAACATTATCCCCAATCCAGAGGGCTTCTTCGGCGTTGGTGCGGCGGGTGATAGCGAGCATGCAGACCTCCTTGTCACAGTGACGGCTCATTCATTCAGAGCTTACGGTAAAGCTACCATTATTTTCTGATCGGGCAACCGTTCGGGGCCTTCGCCATACCCAGCATCACGCGACGCCAGAGCGTTAGGAGCATAGGCCTCCCCGATCGGGGGTACCCAACGCAAATGAGCCGGCCGCAGTATCCGGACACCGCTGGGTTCCCGGTCAGAACCGCAAGCTACGGTAGTCAGAGCTACTCACTGCGCAGAACCGTCATTTTTTCTGAGTCTCGGGCATCCGGCTTGATACCCAACAACGTGTACGGGACGTTCTGGATGGAATCAGCGGGAACCCAGTCAACTGTGACGGCTTTATGATCCACTAACCGATGCGCGAGTTAAGCGGCGGCAAACAACCTTCGCGCGCCAGATAAATCGATTGGACGTACACTTCCGCGAGAGATGCGAGAGCCGGCTCCGTGATGGTGACGACTCCTAGACGTACGTTTCCGCTCGTTACTGCATCCCGGCAGGTGAATGGCAGCGACTCGCGCAATCGAAAGTAGTTCTTAGGGTATTGGCGGTAGCCTTGATCATCCACCTCTGGGGTGGAGAGTTTCCCCCAAATTTCTTCGTGGAGATTTTTTCGCGTAGCTTTCCCGACGTAGTACACGTTCCGGTCGGCACTACAAATGAAATATACTCCACTCTCTCGGCCGAACCCTCCTCGCGGAACGCGGGGGTTCTCTTCGGATGTAAGCGGAGAACAATCCGGCACTGGCTCCCCGATAGAAGCGTTGGGGTAGTCGGACAAAATCAGCTTCGATTTAAGAAGAGCGTCAACGCATAGAACGCATTCAGAGTACTTCATTCTGCTCGTACCTCCACTTAACAATCGTTGGCCGCCGGAACCGACATTCCATCAATGTATCGATGTGATGACACCTCGCAGTCAACGGGCGTTCTGCAGGCCGGGGGCGAACCTGCGAAAGTCTAGTCCGCAAATGCGGATCAACACCAACCAATCATTCGACATGCTCCGCACCCTGTAGAAAAGGTGTGCCTATCGGCGGAGGCCCAGGCCGTAACGAGTCGGTCAGTCACCCCTACGAATAGGCAAATCCCGTGTTGCCTATTGACTATCAGGATAGGAGATGAACTGAAGCGTTCGCCTGTCTGTGCAACTTCATCAATTCTGGGTGGAAAGCAGGTAAAAGACACTCATAAGGACACCTGCAGCGACCATGACCGTACCGCCCAAGGTCGCCTTGTCTAAGCCGTGCTTGCGAGTCAGTGCTGCTCGGTGAGCCTTTCGTGCGGACGGATCAAGTCGCACCGCAGCCCGAACTTCTTTCCACGCCAATGTCCATTCCGTGGGGAGCGGGCTTTCGCCTTCACCGGCCCGGAACTCCGCCGCAAGTTCCCGGGGGCGTTGAACACCCGCTGGCTCCCCCTTAGGGAACTGCGCGCGGCCACCAACAACAACGTGACCATGCACAGGCGCACGGTCTCCCACCAGTGCCTTCACAGCCTGAACGTGACCCCAGTTCTGGCGCAGAGGGTTCTGAACTTGGATTGAGCGCCGACCGACGCGCTGCGTCCAGGTCTTCTGCTTGGCGGTGCCAAAGATCCGACCACCGTAGTTCTTGGTCTCAATCACGTGGACACCCTTGCCAGTCAGGTAGAGATGATCAACCTGGGTCATCCCGCCACGGCCATCGGGGAGAATGCAGTCGTGGAGTTCGTCCGTCGCGAGCCCCTTTAGTCGGGCACGAATCGCCAGCTCGCCGACCAGCCCCTTGAGCTTTGGCGCGGCCGCCAGCTTTAGACCGCTGATCAGGAGCGCAGCGGGCACCACCCAGCCCGCCTGGCGCCAGAAGATTTCCAGTAGTTGGGAGCTGTCGATCACGTCACGCCGTCCCTGTCTGAGATCGGTGCAAAGGTTGGCACAATCGCGTGGTCAGTGTCTCGCCCACCGCACCAGGATGGCCGGGTTGATCCACCGCCTTCTTCTTCGCCCGCGTCTGACTGATCAACGGCGCCGCCGTTCGCATCAAGCGGATCTCAGGCTAAGCGGAAGACCGTAGAGGACGCGGACATCACCAGTTAACTATACTCAAGTAGCTAGCCATTCAAGGGGCGATGAAGTGTTTGGTCGAGTTGCCACGATAGCGTTTTGCCTTCTAATCCCAGTAACCGATGCAAAAGCGGAGCCGGATGCCCACTGGGGAGAGCCCGATATAGTTCGTTCTCACTGGAACGGCGTTATGGCTTACGAAGAGGGAGACTACGCTAAAGCGGCCAGCTACTACAGGAAAGCCGCAGAAGGCGGCCACGCCCCCGCTCAGACAGATCTGGGCGATATGTATTATGCCGGTGATGGCATTACCCGAAACCGGCAAAAAGCAGCGAGCTGGTACATGAAAGCAGCGGAGCAACAATACGGGCCGGCACAGCTACGCCTAGGACAGATGCACTTCGACGGTGAAGGAGTTGCTCAACACTATCATGAAGCCGCTGAATGGTATCGTCGAGCCGCAAAGACGGGATTGCCAGAAGCGGCTGTTGAACTTGCTTACATGTATGCAGAGGGCCTCGGCGCGCCAGTAGATCTTATTCAGGCTCACAAATGGGCGAATGTTGCCACTGCGCTTGGGTTCGATGAGGCATCAGAGGCACGGGAATCATTAGCGACCCTAATGAGTTCTGATGAAATCTCGGAGGCGCAAATGCGTGCACAGGACTGGCTAGGGGCCCACATTGATTGAATGATAGGGCTCTGGCTAGATTCTTGGACTGCCGCGGGCGTCTTGGACAAGCAGAGGCTATGAACGGGATGCGGTCAAGCTTAGACGTGCAGCGGGTTGCGAAGCTCGACGTCGCAGCAGGCCCAATGATTCTCCGGTGGCCTGGGGTCGCGGTGTCGAGCTAAGTGTTAGACGTCCCTGTCTAAGGAATCTGTCCGTTAGCGGCCGTGCTGGCGCGTTTCCCCAGTACCGAAGTTCTGATAAGTGCCAGTGGAATTATTGTACTGCCAACGGTTACCGTCCGAGTCGATCCCGCTTTGATTGCCTTGGCCATCGGAACGGTTGGTCCACGTGGACCCGGTGCTCGGGTTGTGTCCGCGTGTGGTCGTCCCGCCCTGGGAATTCGGCGTGGTCCGGTACTGGTTCCCAGAATTCAGGTCATTGGTCGTATTCCCGAACGTGCTCCCGCTCTGTGGAGTATTTCCAAGTTGGCTCTGGTTCTGGTTCGTGTTGCCGAACGTATTTTGGTTTTGGGTCGTGCCGCCGATTTGGCTCTGCTGATTGCCGATCCCCGAGTTGCTTTGCGTGTTCAGCGCCAGCCCAGTCCCGGACATGGCGAGGCCGACCGCAAGCACAATCGCCCGTGTAAGTGACAACATGACTAACACCTCTTGAATAGCGCACCTCCGTTCAGCGTATTGCCCACCCCCTTACCATGCAATCCCTCGGCTACCGGGCTATTCGGCATTAAACACGGCTGAGATTGCGAAGCGGGATGCCCGAAGGCAGAGCACATCCCGGCGGCCGGGTTGGCGAGGTTAGACAAATGGTGGCCGGGGCGGGCGCGAGCCGGAGGCGGGACAAGGCAGCGGAGTGCGGCGCAGCGCCCGGCCGGGCGGGCTTGGGCCAGATGGCGAGCCAGAGCGGCCCCGATGGCTGATACATGACGCGAACGGACCCAGCAGCACTAAGCCGGGCCGGGCTGTTGCGCCGCGCGGAGCGGGCCCGCGAGGGCGGCGTCTGGGAGGGCACGAAGCCGCGGCGGAGCTTGCGGAGCGGCGGCGGGGTGGGTCTCGGCAAGGCTTTTCCCAGAGCCGGGTTGGTCAGGCTGGAATCAGACTTCGACGTATTAAACAGGTGAAGGCGGGAAACGGCCTGGTTCAGGGTCACTCCTCGCAGACGACCCCGGAATCGACGATCTCCTCCAGGCGCCCTCCCCCGATCCCGCCAACCTCCCGGAGCCCCGCCACCGACGCCCAGGGCCGCCCATCAATAATATCCTCAGCGCGTGCGGGGCCAACGTGCGGCAGCCGCTCCAGGTCTTCGACCGATGCCTCGTTGATGTCCACACATTCGGGCTCCGGCGGCGGTTCGCCGTCGGCGCTCACCCTGTTCGGCACCCGGAGCTCACCGGTGCGCGGCGGGTGTAGTTCCGTATCACCAAGGATCGCGTACACCGGCGCATGGTCGGAGACATGGGCCCGTGCCTTCTCGTGGCTCCAGTAATGCGGCGTCGTCTCGGTGAGCAGCGCAGGGAAATCCTCGACCCCCGCCGCCGTGATGGGCAGATCGTGATCCAGCGGCACCAGGATATTGTCGTAGATATTCGCGAATTCGCGGTCGTTCGTGGACAGCGTCGTCGCCCCATCGGTGACCAGCGGTTCCGCGACCTCCCACATCGACTCCCAGGCATCATGGCCGGGGCGCAGGTTGAAGTCGCCGAACAGGATCCGGCTGTCCGCGTCGTCCGGGTAGACCTCCGCAAGCCAGTCCCAGTAATGCCGAAGTGCGCGGATCTCCGGCGTGCGGTCGCTGAGGGTATCGCCGTAGACGATATGCACGGTGGCGGCCACAAAGGTCCAATCCGAATCCTTTGCGCGGAACGGCGCCGCGAACGGCTCCCGTGCGAAGCGGTCGCGCTCATCGATGTAGGTGGTTGCGCCGCCGGTGTATTCGACGGCTTCGTCCCGCCAGATGAAGGCGTACTTCTCCCGGTAGCTGCTCTCGCCCAGCGGCGCTGAGTTCAGGGATTCCCAATCCTCGCCCGTCTTCCGTTCCAACGCGTCGACCAGGCGCTCCAGGGCGTCGGCGTTCATCAGCTCTTGGATGGCAACGACGTCGAACCGGGCGCTGACCCTGGCCACCGCCTCGTAGCTTTTGTCGTTGTCCCACCCCAGGTGCTGGATGTTCCAGGAAGCCAGGCGCACCTCGGCTCCTGCCACCACGGTGGTCAGCAGGAAAACCGCGAATGTGATGGTTCGGATGAAGCCAGTTCTTCTCATGCCGGAAGCCTACGGCATCTTCGTCAGTCAGCGTGAGCGTCGCGGTCGGCCGGGAGTGATCCAAACGCCAGGGCGGGGACGGTGCCGGCGGGCCCTAGGCTGGTGTGGTTGTTCCAGAACAGAGAAAGGCCGCAGGGATCGGGAGGCGGGAACGCACAGCGCCGTGCGACGGCAGGCCGGGCCGGGCGGGGCTGCGGTGGCGACGCGCCAGGCCGAACGCCAAGGCAGCACTTGGGCCTGCGAGCCGGGCCCGGCCAGACGACGCGCAAGCGATACCGAAGAGACCGGCGGCCGGAACCTGGGCACGGAGCCGCGGCGGAGCATGCGCAGGCCGCGTCAGCGTGCCGGAGCAGCGCGGAGCGGCGGCGGGGTAGGCTCGCGACCCGGCGTGTCCAGCGCCGGGCTGGTGTGGTCGGCAAACCGCTTCCGGATCTGGTCGGCATATGGAGGCGGTCAAGGGTAGCGGAGTGCGAAGCAGCGGCCCGGCTGGGCGGGCCGGGATACTGCCGGAGCGCCTGGATTGGCTACTGAACCCGCCGGGTCTTCGTGGGCCACTGCGGCACATGGCCGAGGCGAGCCTTTTGCGGAGCGGTGGGGGTGGGGTTACAGCCGTACGGAATCACAATGCAAGTACCCGTGGGCTGCCTCTTGGAATGGCGCCCAAACTGGCGATCATCTTGGCCCTAACCACTCACATTCGTTCGAACCAATAAACGAACCCCAACATCCCGAAAAGCATGATCCATGCCCAGAGAATCAGCCGGAACCCATCATCGAGACCATTCCGGAACGCCATAAAAACACAGAAAAAACCCCAAACAACAATAACCCAAAACGCATCCGTTGAATCCATTTTAGAAACCCATTTTAATAGGAAATATGAGTGATAAGTGATCAAATGCAAGGGCCTTTGAACCACAAGAAACCTGGCACAGCGACTCAACGCAGGAGGCGTTAAGATTAATTGTCTCCAAGACCTTACTCATCAAGACCAGGTTTCACATTATTCCCAGCCAAACCTCCTATAATGAAGCCAAGGGCCAAGAAAAGAAACGTCCCGGACTCCGCCCCTCCTCCGTGCGCAATACCGACACTAGAGCCTACGATAGCACCAACGATAGCCCCAATAACCCCAAACACCCAACCATACTTTTCAAGATTGAAGATTAGAGTGACAAGGAAAAGAATCAGAAACACCATAAACCAATCATACATTCTGATTAACTCCAATTACTTCGCAAAACAAGGCTCCGCGGGAAGGTCGCGCTCATTGACCTAGGTGGTCGCACCGCCGGTGTAGCAGCCCCTCAATCTCCTTCAGAACCTCTTCCCTTCATCCCGGAATCGGAGCTGTTGGCTAACGGCGGCCTGTATTCGCCCCTCTGGCGCCTCCGGGTGAATCTCTCGGGCCTTGGCAAGAACAGCGTCCTTGGAGCCGAATTCGGAGAGATCGCCAAGCTCCTCCCACCCTATGGCGACAATACCCTTATCCAAGAAGTCATCGGCCAACCGGCCGCCCCTGGCGGCGCGAACCATCCATCCAGCCGTGTTGCTGGCACTCATTTGTCCCCCCCGATCAGAACAACGAATCTTCCACTCCTACCGCAGCCACCAGACTCCGTCTTCCTCATACGCCATTCGGGCAACAGCTATCGCCTGCCACGTTTCCTAGATCCCCTTGCGCGGCTTGCGCTTGTAGACCTTAGCTAGGCATCGATTGTCTGCGGCCCTTGGCTAGATCATCTCGTCTCCCCTTTCGCCGACCGGCCCCGGGGTTCGAGAAGAGAGGTCGGGTCCTCGATTACCATGGGCGGCAAAGCCTGGACGAGCTTGTTGGTCTCCACGGCCACGCGAACCACACGCTTCACTAGATTGACGATGTACTCGGGGTCGTCGCTGTAACTGTTCGGGTCGTTCTCGATCTCAGATTTCTTGTCCACGGTGTGCTGATAGCGTTCCATGACCCACCCCAGCGGGGATTTCCCGTTGACTTGGTAGGAGTAGGCCGACTCCGGGATGCCGGTCAGCTTGAGCGTCGAGTTCACAATCACTGTGGAGTAGTCGTGTGAGCCCCGTTTCCCAGGAAACCGCATCTTGTCATGTACGGACGGGTCGCGCTCTCGGCCCTTGGTGACAATCTCCTCTAGGGGATAGGGCTCGACCACCTCGTAATTCAGATGCCAGTCCGCGAGCTTCTCGCCGTTGTCGCAGAACACCCAGAAGTCCCGAACGAACGGGATGCGCGGCAGGCCGCGCCGGAGGTCATTCCCGAAGCGCTCGCGGTAGTCGGGGGAATGGAGCAGCCCGTAGACATACCAGAAGATCGCGTCCTTAGTGATGCGCGCATCCCCATAGTGGCGCTGGTACGCCTCCAGCGCCCAGTCGGTGATCGCGTCATGGCGGATATAGCCGTGTTCGTCCGGCGTCTTGGCCTGCTCGAAAAGCCCGCCGTAGCGGCTGCCCGCGGCGCCGACGTACTCGTAGGAGTAGCGGGGGAAGCACTGAGCATTGGAAAGGGTCTGAATGTCGGTAACAGTATTACTGACCAGTGTCGAGAACGGTTTGCTTGCCCCTTTGCCGGTGACTGCGATGACACGGTTCGTATGGACTACTGTTGGGAATAAATAAGGGAAAAGAAGAGGTTGGCTAATGACCCTTTTATCAAAGTAAAGATATGCACGGGTAAATGGACGGTACAGACCTAATCGAACTGCTTCTGAATCAAAATCCGATTCGTGGCCCTGTATAGCCCGCTGCACTAGCTCGCGATCCCAGGAGATACGCAACGGATTGGTATCGATGATCTGCTTCGCCTCATCGACGGAGCGTGCGCCACCTGCATCCTGAAGCCGCTCTGTTTCCTCGTTATACGCCTCGATCATCTCGGTGATGTTCGCCTCAAGGGCCTGGCTGGAGAAGTTGTAGACCCACGCATCACGGTTCGTCTTCACACCGCTTGAGTACGTCCCAAAGAGCGCGGGGTGTTGCTCTCTGGCCTTCCGCCCGATGGCCGGGAACGTATCGAACCGCGTATCGCCCTGATTGATCCAGCTCCCCTTGGCATCCGGTGCAATGCGCTCGAAGGGGAGGTTCTCGATCGTGCCATAGTCCGCCAGGCGGGCAAGTTTGTCTTCGGCAGTCAGGTAGTCCCCGATGTCGTGGTAATGGATCACACACGAGCCGCTGTGTGCGGGGTCTTTGACCATAATCGTGATCGCCACGGGAGCGCGTGAATGCGAGCCAAAGACCTTCCCGCCTTCACGGCGGGACAGCTCCCCCGACGTGCGCTGATTGCCCCGCAGATTGACGACGTACAGATGGGCGAACTCTTCGGTTAGCGCTAGGCGCAAGCCATCAGTCGCGTTGCCGTCAACGAAACCACCATTGGTCACGAACGCGACGACGCCTTTGTCGCCGATGCGGTCGGACGCCCACCGAATGGCCCGAATGTAGCTGTCGAAAAGGGTTTGCTGCAGTTGGCCCGAGGATCGCGCCGCATAAGTCTCGCGAATCCGCTCGTCGAGCGCCGGATACGGTTGGTTAGCGTTGGACTCGTTACCGCTTTCTTGCTTCGCCGAGTAAGGCGGATTCCCGACAACCACCTGAATGTCCGTCTCGCGCTGGCGTTGTGCCCGTTCGCTGTTCCCGGCGAGCCACGCCTGTTCCTTGATGTGGTCGGCTTGGTTGCCCTCGGCCATGGCGAAGGTGTCAGTGAGCACCGCTCCCTCGAATGTGGCCGGCTCGCCGGTGATCTCGGCGTAGGCCGTCTCCACGTTGACCGTTGCAATGTAGTAGGCGAGCAACACGATCTCGTTGGCGTGCAGCTCCCCCGCCATCTTGCGCGGCAGGTCCTCGGAGCCAATCAGGCCCTGCTGGATCAGCCGCACGAGAAACGTTCCAGTGCCGGTAAACGGATCGATGACATGGACACCCTTGTCGGAAAGTGTGGTGCCGAAGTGCTCCCGGACCGCCCAATCCGCCGAGCGGTTGATGAAGTCCACGATGTCCGTCGGCGTGTAGACGATTCCGAGCCGGTCCTGAAGATCGGGGAAGGCGGTCTCGAAGAACGAGTCGTAGAGATTGCGAATCACATCCTGACGGGCCTTCGCGGACCGGGCCTTGTCGAGGCGAGCGTGGACATCGCTGTAGAAGCGCTCCAGCCCTTCGGTTTCCGATGCCAAGTCGTAGGCCCTGAAACGCTCCTCGATCCCGTTCAACGAGGCGGCGACCGGGTTGGAGGCATTGAAGTGCGCCTCACCGAACAGCGCCTCGAACACGGGGCGCGTAATGGCGTGCTGGGCGAGCATCTGCACCGCCTCGTTATGCGTGACCGACGGACTCACGCTGCCCTGGAGGTCGCGCAGGAACGCGGCAAACGCATCGGCCTCGTCCCCCTTCGCCAGCGCGTCGATGCGCGTGACAAGCCGCTTGGCCATATCACCGACATCCCGCGCCCAGGAGGCCCAATACTCCCGGTCACCGAGCTTCTTCGGGACGAGGCTGTAGACCGCCTCGCTGATCTCGCCGACCGGAATCGGCGGTAGGTCGAGCACACCCTGCTCACAGCTGCCGTCGTCTGCCGTGTCTTCACCGTGTTCCCCGTCCGTACCCGAGCGCCCCTTACCGGTGCCATCGGCGATGCGGAGCTTCTTGCGGAACTCCGCCTCATCGACAAGGCGCTCATCGTGCGCACGCAGCGAGCGCAACACCTTCCACACCCCCTTGAAGCGCTCATCGCGCTCGATGAAGGCGTTGTAGTCGGCGGTCTGTTCGCTCGGAATCTCCACCGGGAGCACAATGTAACCGTACTGCTTGTCTGTGCCTGGGGCTTTGCGCATCACCCGACCGACGGACTGCGCAATCTCCACGACGGAATCACGGGTGTCGAAAAAGATCACCCCATCGAGTGAAGGCACATCGACGCCCTCTGACAGGCACCGCGCATTGGTGAGCACCCGACACTCACCGGGGTCGGGCTCGCCACGCAGCCACTGCAGCGCCTCATGGCGTTCGCCAGCGTGCATACCGCCATCAACGTGGTGTGCAGTGCAGTAGACGGACCAATCAAGACGCTGGCCATCGTCGTCCTCATAGGCGTGGCGCACGACGGTCTCGAGGCTGTTGCGAATCTCCTTGGATGCCTTGATTGAGTTGGCGAAGGCCACGGCGCGACGCATGGGGGCCGTATCCTCGGCCAGAGGAATCTCACGCCCCTTCTGATCCAAGGTATAGGCGTCCTGCTTCGTCAGTCCTTTCCACGAGCCGATGAGCCGGGTGACGAACTCACCACTGATCCCCTTGGTCCCGTCTAGGTTGTAGGTCGCGTTATAACTGTTCGCTACCGCGCCAATACTCGAGCGCACTGCGATGATGAGTACCCGGTAGTCCACAAGCAGCCCCAGATCCACGGCCTCGCCGAAGTTGATCTGATACAGCACGGAACCAAAGTAGGTTGGGTCGTCCATGGAGTACAACTCCGCCCCGGCCTCGCCCGCCTTGGAGTATGCCTTGTCACCGTAGATGCGCGGGGTGGCCGTCATGAAGAGCCGCCGTTTTGCGCGCAGGTAGGTATCGAGCAACGGCTTGGTGAAAGGCGACTCCTTCGAAACCCCGCCTCGCGTCTGGCTCACCCCGGCCATACGATGCGCCTCATCGCAAATCATCAGGTCGAAATCACCAAGACCATGCGCCGACTGGGCCATACCGACCACCTCAGCGGAGTGATACGTCCCGAAAACCACGATGGGTGCCTCGGGGTCCGCGGTGGTCACCGAGGCGATACGCTTTGCGAGCGTCTCAGGATCGGTCGTCGCGGGATAGGCAAGATCCCGCGTTGTGATGTCATCGGTGTCCTTCGATACATGCTGGTCAGAGCAGACAACGAAAGCGTGAAAGCCGCGTTCGCCCTGGGCCGCCCACTCGCGCAGGGTCTGCCCGACCAGAGCAAGACTCGGGACGAGCACAAGCGCCTGCCCTCCGGCAGGAACCAGCGCTTCCGCCTCGGCGATGCGTAGCGCGGTGAACGTCTTGCCCGTGCCGCAGGCCATTATGAGCTGTCCGCGATCCGCGGTCTTGAGACCTTCGAGGACTGCGGCATAGGCGTCCTGCTGGTGCGGCCTAAGCGTCTTGCGCGCCTCGATTGGGACGGTCTCCGGGTCGTCCCAGTAGACGCGTTGCCAGTCAACGCGGGCCTCGTCGAACTGCTCGGGACCGAGGCATTGAACCGGCGGCTTTTGATTGTCAAGGGTTTTGAGCGCTTGCGGCGACCAGCGAGTGGTAGTCGTCACGACTAGGCGGTTATCAAAGCCCGTTTGGTTCCCGTCCTCATCCGCGAACGTTCGACCGGATGCTGCAACGAACGCGTCGATATCGCCCTTGGAGATCGGCGTTGTTGGGTCATAAAACTTGCACTGAATCGCCCAGTACGCCCCAGTGCCTACCTCGCGAGCGACGAGGTCAATACCGGTGTCTGAGCCCCAGCGAAGAGGCCACTCCGACCAAAGCCAGATGGCCTCGAACAGGTTTGCGTAGGGCTCAACCTGGGCGAGATAGCGTTTCGTGAAACGCTCCAGACGATCACCTTTCTCGTGTGTGCTGAGCTCTTGGCCTGCGAGATCCTTAAAAACTTCCTCGGCGTTGGTTGGATCAGTCATTCTTAGTCCTTCTGCGACGTATTGATGCTGGCGAAGCGGGAAGCGCACCGAACAAAGGTAGGTCCATGACGAACACTACCAACAACTTTCACGAGCACAACCACGGGCTAATGCAAACTACGGCCGTCCCTCGCCAGCCGGCAGGTTGTGAAACCCTCCTTGGGCCCAGTGGGAGGCGTCGCGCCGGGTCGTAACCCAACCTTGAGTGTTCTTAACGGCCTCATAACGCGCGGAATTGCTAGCGCCGCCATTCCCAAGGCCTCTGATGCGCTCCCGGCTCAGACCACACGCCACGCCTAGCTCTTTGGGCAACCTCCTCCGCTCTGTAGTAAGCCCGCTCATCACAGTGCTGCGGGTACACCGGCGCCCATCCGTCCCCCACCATCGCGAGATTCAGATCCTCACCCTCCGGCGTGAAGATCTGCCCGATGGTCCGCCCCCAGCGGCCGGCTCCGTGGTCCACCAAGAGCACCGTCGGCCCCACGAGTTTTCGGAGATGCCGCGTCGATCTCTCCCCCCAGGGCTCCTGCTCAGTTTCCGGCGCATCGATACAGTACAGGCGCACATTCAGGTCCCGGCGCCCCGGGCCACAGTCGAGCCGCACGCCGTCACCGTCCACCACCCGGTTCACCCGACACTCCTCGGCCTCCCGGATCGACGCGGTCACACCCCCGTCGCCGAGCATCTGCCAACCCCAGGGCACGGCGAACGCCAGCCCGGTCACCAACCAGTACGGAATCAGCCGGTGGTGCGCCAGGTAGTGCCGCAGCCCGCGCACGGCCCGGCCCGCGCCGAGCATCTGCCCGATGCGCAGGGAATAGAACACGAGCTGCAGAACACGAACCAAACGAAACACGCCTTTTCACCTCACTTTCGCCGGCGTTGGCCGCCAAATACCAGCCGAATGCCGCAGCGGCATAATCAGCGGCATCACAAACGCCGTGCGATCCTCCACCCAAAACCCCATCACGAAAGATCCTGCCATTTCACGGCAGATACCTTCTCAATCGAGGATCGATAACGGCACTTTCCCGACTCACCACGGAACTCGGCCACGGGACCTCCGCCCCGGGCGGGTGCCTTACCTGGACCAGGAGATCGGCCCAGTCCACACGTCCGTCCATCCCCTCGAACGTGCTCAGGGGTGCGTAACGCAGATTCAGCCCGCCCGTCCCGGACTCCGCCACCGGTGGCCTGGAACGCAGCCCCTCCCCCTCAAGCTCCCCCAACAGGTACACGCGGCCAGCCGCCGTTAGAGGCTCCAGGGCTGCCCGTAGGGCGGCCACGGACGTGCGCTCCGCGGTCAGCTCACGCACGGTCGTCCGCTCCGCCCTGCCGCGATCCAGAACCGCCCGGCGCGCATACCAGTCACACGCGTCGGCCCGGCACACGGAGCGGGGGCCTTCAGGCGTCTCCAGTATCAACCCTGCAGCCCGATATGGTCCGATGATGCGGTACCGCCCCTCCACCGGCCGGAACGCCCGGTTGTCCTCGCCCTGGACATCCAGCCACCACGCCGATTCGCTCCTGTGGGCGTCATAATGGCGACGCGCCTCCGTCACGCTGCCGATGGTGTCCCTCACCGTACCCAGGAGCCCGACACCGCGCTCCGCGGCCAGCAGGGTCGGCCACGTGAGCACGGCGACCACCACGAGAAAGGCGAGCTCCCCTCTGCCCATCGGCTCCATGCGCCAGCGCGGATGGCCGGGCAGTACGCAGCGCGCCCGTGCCGGCCAGAACCAGGCCACGCCGCTCGGCGTCATCATGTCCAGCAAAGCGTGCGACGCGAACCCGGCGGCCACGGCCAGACCGAGGCCCGACGGCAACAGCCACACCGCCAGCGCGCAGACCACCAATGTCAGGACCAGGCTGTGCGTGACTGTGCGGTGGCCCGCCCAGTGCTCCAGAGGCCCGGACAGCCACGGCACCCAGCGGCCGACGAGGCCGCTCCGATGGTCCACGTCCGGGAGCAGCGCCGCACCACCGGCCAGCACGGCCTCGCCCAGATGCGGCTCGTGGCCGGTCCACCAGGCCATCAGCAGGTAGGCGAACTGGCCACCGGCCATGTGCGTCGGCGCCAGCATCAGCGCCTCCCCATCATCGGCATGACGAAGAAGCGGATCGCCACCGCCAGCCCCATGCCGATGCCAGCCAGGACGTAGAGTTCAGCGGAACCCACGCCTCGCGCGACGTACCGCGCCGCGATCACCACGGCCACGCCGAGGATGACCACCGGCGTCATGTCGACGTAGGTCACCCCGGCCTCGTGGCTGAACTGTCGAACCGTGGCCCGCGTCACCTCCGGCTCGGCGGCCGCCGTCTCCAGCATCCCGAGGATGGCGGCCGGGACGCCGCCACTGTCCTGTTCCACGGCGCGCAGGAAGGCAGCCCGCACCCGGTCGGACTCGAAACGCACCGGATGCTCGTCTAGCCAGCGCTCAGCGATCTCCCGGCAGGCCTCGCGGGTGAGCGGGCGCAACTCGATCCGCTCCTGCTCCGGGAACCGCCAAAGCAGCCTGCGGATACGCTCGCGCCGGTTTGCCGCGTCCATGCACGCCGCAACCTGGGCCACCTCGAGGACCACCGCGAACTGCTCGGCCTGCGAGGGCGGGAGTTCCAGGCTCTCCATGAACACAAGCACCGGCTGCGCCGATGCCTCGAGCGAGTCCGCGACCATCTGAACGCAGTCCCGCGACGGCATCCGGCGAATCGCCCTCCCGACCCAGCGCCAGTGAACGCCCTCGCGCCGTGCCCGGCCCAGGAACCGTGCCGGGATCAGCGTCTCGGGAACCCGCAGCCCGACGTGCTCGTGCGTCTGCCGCGCCAGCGCGTACGCCTGCTCCTTGGCGGTCCCTTCCGGCACCCACAGGCAGGGGCGCTCGCCGCCCATTAGCTCGTGCAGTACCCGTAGCAGGGCCGACTTGCCGATTCCGGCGCGGCCGGTGATAAGCAGGTTCGATCCTTTGCGCAGGGTGGAGGCCGCCTGCCTCAGTTCGCGATCTCGACCAACAATTTCCGCAGACTCCGCCATGAGCCACCCCCGTATTCCCTGGCCACTCGCTCAAGATCCGACTCGTACTCTGCAAGCACCGCGCGGTACGCATGCTCGGCGCTCTGCAGGTGCTCCGCGGCGGACCACAGCCGGTCCGGGTCGTGTTCGCCCTCCTCCACACCTTCCTGGTAGTAGGCGACCTGGTCGCGGCGAAAGTCGCGGTGCTCCTCGCGCATGTCGACCTCAGCGGCCGTCCCCCGCAGCGTCTGCACGTCCTCCAGAAACCGGCGCTTCACCGCCGCACGCGCCGACTCGAGGTCCGTCCGGGCCCGAGCCTCATCCAGGCGGCGGGGATGGCGCCCCAGCGGAATCGTCACGGACACCGTGGCGCGATGACCGCCGGACGTTCCGAAGTCTGTGCGCCCTTCCGTCAGGGACAGGCTCAGATCCGCGGCCCAGCGGGGCGAGTCCTGGAGCGCCCGGTACTGGGCCTCGCGTGCGGCCATTTCGGGGTGCTCGGTCAGAACGATGCGCAGGGCCTGATCCATCGGGCCGGCGGCTGCCTGACCCGTGGCCATGGCAGCCGCCAGCACCACTGTCCGAACGCTAGGCGTCATAGCCGAACAGCTCGCCCTGAGCCGGATCGAATGTCGCACGCACAAGACCCTGTTGCAGCGTGAGCAGGCGTTTGACCTGGTCCACACCCTCCGCAGACAGGTGCTCGGCCTCCAGCACCACCTGCAGCTTGGCCTCGTCGGTGGTAACCACCCGCTTCACCCGGACCGGGAGTTCCTGCACCGGCGTGGCGACCACGGCCTCGCCACCGCCGATCTCCTGCGCTCCTTCAACAATGCTCCGCGCGTTGCTCGCCATACTTAACGCCTCCCTGCAGGGGGTGGGGATGAGGATGGCCGGCGTCCCCCGCTCCCGCCGTGCCGTCCAAGTAGTCCTCGATCACCGCGCGGGCGGCCTCCCATCCGCGGCAGATCTCCGCCCGGTAACCCAGCCGGCGCAGCGCGTCGATCCACCACCGCTGGTCCCGGGTTGCCGTCCCGCGCCGCGTCTTCAGCTCGATATACAGGCCGTGAAAGCCCGCCCTGGGCACCGGCAGGCAGATGTCCGGCACGCCGCGCCTCACGCCCTCTGCCTTGAGCATTCCGGCCGTCGCCTTGCGCCGGTGGCCGCCGTTCGGTACCGCGTGCATAACCGCCAGTTCCGGCCAACGCACCCGCGCGAATCCCGCCCAACGGAACAGGGCCGCCTGCTCGTCGTGTTCGCTCCGGCCACGCATCACGCACGCCCTGTGGACCCGAACCCGCCCATGCGGGCAGGCTGGAGCGTCTTGCCACCCGTAAGGCAGGGCACGATCACCAGCTGGGCGATCCGCTCGTTTTCGGTCACGGCCACCGGGTAAGGGCCGTGATTGACCAGCAGCACCTGCAGCTCGTCCGTGTAGTCCGGATCGAGCACGCCCGGGGCGTTCAGGACGGTCAGGCCGTGCCAGACCGCTAGCCCGGAACGGGGACAGATAAGCCCCGCCCAGCCATCCGGGAGCGTGCAGCGGTAACCGACGGGCACCGCCTCCCAGCTCCCTGGCTCCACCACCGTCGACACGGCAGCACGCAGGTCATAGCCAACCGAACCGCCGGTCGCCCGCTGCGGACGCTGGATGCCCGCACGGCAGGCGGTGAACGTCACCGGTTCCTGCATTTCCCTTGCTTCTTCCATTGCTCAATGACCTCCAGTCTCACTCGCTCCCGAAGATGAAACGGAACGGCCTCCAGGGCCTTCCGCCGGGCGGCCTGCGTGGGCTGCCGTATGACCGCGGTGACGTGCCAGCGCAGCTCTGTCACCGCCGAATCCCCAGCACGTCCCGGATATGCCGGATGTACTCACGCCCCTGCTCACGGTCGACGGGCTCGGGCCGGGTGAGGGCGGGCTGCTGACGGCGGCGGCGCAGTTCCTCGCGGTAGAGTTCGCGCAGGCGGGCCACCGATGGCATCCACTCATCGTTGCCAACCGCCACCTTCACGGCGACCCAGAACGGCTCGTCCTCCAGATTTCCGAGCTGGTCCCAATACACCGCCGCCTTCTCCTTGGGCATCTCCACCGAGTAGGCGGCCGCCAGATAGGTCATCGCCTGCTGAAAGGTCCGCTGCTCCATGCCTGCCTCCGAACAGATCCTCGAGGTTTGTGATCGTCGCCCGTACCCGCTCGCTGCCGGCCCCCGCCGGAAGCGGGGCGACTTCCGCGATGTGCTGGTCCTCCCAGCCCTCCCGGCGCAGCCAGGTGGCGGGATAGGGAATGAAGCGCCCCGCGTCGCGCCGCCATTGCTCCGATTCCCTGGCCACGGCCAGGGCCCGGCAGATGCGCTCGGTCAGTCCGTCGTCGGGACCGATCTGCCGCCAGGCCTTCCGCGCCTCGCCTTTTGCCACCTTGCGTGGGTAAGCGGACCAGAACCGCTCGAACCGTTGCGTATCCGATCCGGAGAGCGAGCCGGTCGGGTTCCGTACCGGCGTCGCTGGCGCCGCTTCTTCATGCTTGGCGGTCGACTCAACGCAGGATGGCGATGGAGAGGGTGGTTTCTCCCTTCTTCCGGTTCCCTCTTCCGGTTCCCCGGAAATGGGTTTCCGGTTGCCCCCGGAAGTCTGTTTCCGGTTGCCTCCTGGGCATGAGGAAATCGGCTTCCGGAACTGGGTTTCCGTTTGCTCCCGGGCATCCGGAACTTCACTTCCGGAAGCAGGTTTCCGGTTGCCAGCGCACACCAGACGATAGACGTTCGACCTCCGCCCTCGGCCGGTGCCGGGCCGGTGTACCGTCTCCACGAGACCTCTGTACTCCAGGTCGCGCAGCACGTTCCGCACCTGGCGATCACTGATCCCGCACATGGCCGCAATCCTCCCCTGGCCCGGGTAACATGCACCCTGTCCGTCCCGACCGTTGACACACTCCGCGAGCGCCAGTAGCACGAGCTTCGCCGTCGCGGGCAGCTCCTGGGCCCACGCCCACCGCGTAGCCTGCAGACTCATGGCTACGCCGCCCGGCCGGACCAGTCCGACAGGAGCTCGTCGGCCGACACACCCAAGGCGCTGGCGATCAGCACCAGTTGGTCGACTGTCACGGTGCGCTGCCCGCGCTCGATCCGGCTGATCGCGCTCTGATCAAGCCCCGTCGCCCGCGCCAGCGCGGACTGGCTGAGGCCCTTGCTCTGGCGTGCTTCCCGGATATTCATAAGCCCTCCCATGGCTCAATGACATTATACATGGCTATAAAGCATTTTTCAGAACGAACTATGGCTGTCAGTCATTCTTATGCGCGATAATCCGCGCATGACCGATACAGCCGCACGTTTAAAATCCGCCCGCGTCGCCGCCGGACTCACGCAGAAGGAGCTCGCGGAGCGGATCGGCGTGCAACAGAGTCACCTGTCTCACGTCGAATCCGGGGGCCGCAGCCTTTCGATGGATACCCTGCGCCTGGCGGCCCGTGTTCTGGGAACATCGGTTGCCTACCTGATCGGCGAAGCGGGCCAGGGGAGCCTGGGTTCGGTGCAGCAGGCACTGGTCGCGGACGATGCAGTACCCGGCGGCCTCCAGCAGTTCGCACACGACAGTGCCCTGGCCGACGCCCTGGCTGTCGCCGAGCACGAATGGCTCGCGCTGCAGTCCCTGGAACTGCCGAAGCCGATCACCAAGGACGGCTACGTCCAGCTACTGATCACGCTGCGGGCAATCCGGGCAACGTGACCGGATCGTGACGCGCACCAGTCACGCTTGTTCACTGGGAGTCACGCTGAGTCACGCAATCGCAGGGCCGGATGAGCTAACTCATTGAAATAAAACGACTCACAAAGAACAAGCGAACTTTTAATCCGCTGGTCGCTGGTTCGAATCCAGCACGGCCCACCAGTCTTTTCCTTCAGAACAGCCCCGCAAAGTCACCAGGATGCCTGCTCGCCGGGAGGCGTTTCGTCCAGCGCCTGCATCTCCGGGGCATGCCCCCAGAGTCGTTGCAGGGTGGCAGCTCCCGCTTCACGGTCACCGCTGCTCCAGAACCACTCCCGCCCCGGAACACGCGAGGACTTGCGCAGCTCCGCCCGCTCCAGGCGACGCTGGACCTGCCTCGCCACGGCATCACCGGTGTCTATGACCACCACCTCAGGGCCGGTGTAGTCCCGGATCAGGGGTGTGAGAAAGGGATAGTGCGTACACCCCAGAATCACGGTGTCGGCGCCGGCAGACAGCAGCGGCTCGAGGTATTCCGCCAACATGGCCCGTGTCCCGGGGGTGTCAATCGCGCCTGCCTCCACGGCTGCCACCAGTCCCGGGCAGGGCTGGGTGACCACGCGGACACTCCCGGCATACTGCTCCAGCAGCCCGGCAAAACGGGCGCTGACCAGCGTGCCCTCGGTGGCCAACACGCCGACAGTGCCGCTGCGGGTGCGCGCCACGGCCGGTTTGATGGCCGGCTCCATGCCGATGATGGGTAATCCCCAATGGTGCCGCAGCTCGCTGACGGCGACGGCGGTGGCGGTATTGCAGGCCACCACGATGGCCTTGGCGCCCCGCTCTACAAGAAACCCCGTCAGCACCCGGGCGCGGGCGCGGATGCTGTCAGGGTCGAGGCCGCCGTACGGCACATGGGCGGCGTCCGCCACGTAGAGGAGATCCTCGGCGGGCAGCCGCTCACGGATGGCGCGCAGCACCGAGAGGCCACCGAGGCCGGAGTCGAAAACGCCGATGGGGGCCTGGGCATCCTGCAGGGGCGATACGCCGCCGGTGGTCATGCTCACACCCCCAGGGCGTCCGCCACCGCGGACAGCCCCTCGCCACAGTCCACTTCGGCCTTGAACCGGGCTTCCCGGTCACCTCGGGTATAGCCCAGGTTGATGACCGCAACAGGGATGCCGGCGGCGGCCGCATGACGGACGAAACGGTAGCCGGACCAGACCATGAGCGAGGAACCGGCCACCAGCAGCAGATCGGCTTCGTCCAGGCGGGTGAAGGCCGTGGTCACCGGCTCCGCGGGCACCCGCTCGCCGAAAAACACCACCTCGGGCTTGAGCATGCCGCCGCAACAGTGGCAGTCAGGCACACGGAAGCCGCGAAAGGCGTCGGTTTCGATATCCACGTCGCCGTCCGGCCCCAGCGCAGGCGCATCCAGACTCCACCCCGGGTTGCGGGTAATCAGCTCCTCCTGCATGGCGTCCCGGGGCAGCCGGTGGCCGCAATCCACGCACTGCACCACGTCCAGTCGGCCGTGGAGATCGGTGACGCGGGTACTGCCGGCGCGCTGGTGCAGACCATCCACGTTCTGGGTGATCAGCCAGTGCAGCCGCCCGGCCTGCTCCAGACGCGCCAGGGCCTGGTGGCCGGCATTGGGCCGGGCACTCCGCATCTGCCCCCAACCCACCATGCTCCGCGCCCAGTACCGGCGACGGGCGTGATCGCTGCGGACGAAGTCGCGGTACTGCACCGGCGGACGGCGCTTCCAGCCGCCGCCGGCATCACGGTAGTCGGGAATCCCGGAGGCGGTGCTGAGACCGGCGCCGGTGAGCAGCAGCGGGCGCCGGCTGGCGTCCACCGCATCGATGATTTGTTCCAGGGTTGCGGTCGTCGCCGCAGCCGGAGAAGACATGCGCGGTTTCTCCTCAGTCACCAGGCAACCGGGCGGACGGCGTCAACTCGCCGACCGCCGTACCCCCTTGACCAGTTCCTCGTCCTCCCGTTCCCAGGGAGGCAGTGGTGTGAATTCCTCCACCAGGAAGTCCACGAAGGCGCGTACCTTGCGTGACAGATGCCGCCCCTGTGGAAAGAGCACATAGTACGCGGAACTCTCCTGGGTGTACTCCGGCAGAATCTGCACCAGTTCGCCGCTGCGGATGTATGGCGCCACCAGCCAGGTGGACAGCCGCGCCAGGCCGAGCCCTGCCACCGCCGCCTCGAACAGGGCGCTGGCGGTGTTGGAGTGGAAATTGCCGTTGACGTGGATCACCCGCGGACTACCGTCCTCGTGCTCGAACTCCCAGTCGTTGAATCGAGCCACATTGTAGAGCGTCAGGCAGTTGTGCTGGAGCAGCTCCTCCGGGGTGCGGGGTTCGCCGTGGCGCCGCAGGTAGTCCGGCGAGGCGACGATGATCCGTCGGTTGACGGCGATCTTGCGAGCCACCAGGGAGGGATCTTCCACCTGTTCCTGCAACATGATGGCGGCGTCGATGCCCTCATCCACCAGGTCCACCCGACGGTCCGTGAGCTCGAACTCCATGTTCAGGTCGGGGTTGCCCTCCAGGAAACGGCCCAGCCGCGGGATCACCTCCCGTCGGGAGAAAGCCGCCGTTCCGGTGACGCGCAGGGTGCCGCGCACCTTGTCCTGCAGCGAGCTCACCGCCTCCTCGGCTTCCTCGATCTCGCGCATGATGTGGGCGCAACGATCGTAGTAGTCACGGCCCACCTCCGTGAGACTGATCCGCCGGGTGGTGCGGTTGAACAGCCGCGCCCCCAGCCGATCCTCCAGCCGCCGGATCTGTTTGCTGATGGCCGAAGGCGTCATATCCAGGGCACGGGCCGCGGCAGAGAAACTGCCGTCCTCCACGCAGTGGACGAAGATCAACATTTCCGATGCACGATCCATGGGCTTGCCCCCTCACCTTGCGCCGACAATACAGTTTCGCAGCACCTGTGACCTGCAGGCAAAACTGTTGTGATAAAGACCGGTTTGTCTATCTTCCTTGGGTGCGCTATGCTGCTTCGCAACATACATGTCCAACGGCAGGGCCGGGAGGTCATCATGCAGCACAAAGTGCAGATCCTACGTCACCGCCAGCGCAAGGCAGAGCAGCGTACGGCGCCGGCCACCGACATCCTGGACACCATGCCCGGCCTGCGCGAAGAAGTCGCCCGGATCAACGGCGAGCAGGCGCTGCAGCGGGCGATCCGCATCTGCGCCGGTCGCGATCCGCACGGCCTGGGCTGACGCGTCACAGTTCTCCTCCTCCTTCGTAGCTTCTACGAAGTTTCGACGGGCCGCGTGGCCCGTCTTTTTTTGTCTGAATCCCGGTCAGCACCGGCCATAACCGTGTAACCCTTGTTCTGGGCCACCTGGTCCCGGGAAGCATAAGCGTTATGCCCCACAAGGGGATGATTTTCCGGTTAATTACATCCACCATACACTTGTGTCGGGGAAGCGCCGAACGGACAGTTTTCCGGGCATTCCGTGCGCTGGTTCGCAAGTCTGACAAACGGCCATAGAGCCCCCTAGGCAGGGAGCACCGGCCCGAGTAGACTTCGCGCAACTTTCCGGATGGTCCGACGCGGCACCACCCTGAATGATCCGGTTCGCAGTGGTGGAACGAATCGCCTGCCCGACAGGGTTCGTTGCACCGGTGGGTACACAATGTCAACTCCAAGGAGGCCGTCATGCAGCAGCATCAGTTCCAGCATCACACCCAGGCGGCCGAGCGGCCGCATCTCGCCCAGGTGCGCCTGGAGGCCGACATGCTGCGGGGCGCCGTGCTCGCCGCCGCTGTCCGGGGCACCGTTCGCGGCGTCCGCGCTCTGACCTCGCGGGTGCGCCAGAAAGCCGCCTGAATACCCGGCGATTCAGCAACCGGGGCACACACCCAAGGTGCCCCGGCGGGTGTTTCCCTCCCCCCACGAACAACCGCCCAGCGTTTCGTACCAACCTTCCAGAAAATGCAGTAACTCCTTTTCTCGAAAAGAAAAACCCTTGTTCTTCCGACCCGGATTGCAGCGCGGCATCCTTGCACTAGGCTATCGGGTAAATCCACGGATCGGCCAAGGCAGGAGGTGAGCCATGCGCGATCGTATCGACATGACCCGGGTAAACAACGTACGGGCACAGCAGCAGGACATGGATCGCATCCGCCGTCAGGCCGAGCACATGCGCAATCAGGCCATCGGCCAGGCGGCGCGGGATATCCGCTCCAGTGCCCGGCAGCTCATGGGCAACCTGCGCGTGCCCCGGACCGTCAGCCGGCGGGCTACCCGCCGCCAGGGCTGATCCGGGCGGGCCGCCCATCAGCAGGTCGACGCCGCGTCAGGATACACTCCGACGCGGCGTTCTGGTCGCCGCTGACGCAGCCAGCGTCAGCGCACTAATTCCGCAACTGCCTGAGTTCCCGACGCAGATCGTCCAGCAGTTCATCGCCACCGAAATCCTCCCACTCCGCCTCATCCAGGTCCCCACGTAATTCCTCCACCAGATCGATGCGCTCGGACAGGACGCAGCGGCGGCGCAGCACGCGCTCATGGGCGGCGCGGTGGCGTGGCGTCACTTCCAGGCCGCGCTCCTGCGCCTGCTCACGGATGGTGGGCCACTGGTCGGCGACCACTTCCGCTGCGCGTTCGCGGCAGCCGGCATCGATCTCCTCCAGTGCGGCGTCCAGCCCGGCCTGGCCAGGCCCCGACGCAGCCAGGGCAAGACCACCCAGCAGCAGACACCGCCGGAACGTCACGAGCGCATCCGGGCCGGACAGGTCTCGCGCGCATGCTTGAGCTTGGGCGCGATGACGAACTGGCAGTAGGGCTGAAAGGTGTTGCGGCGGAAAAAGTCCTGATGCTCCGACTCGGCCGGCCAGAAGCGTACCCCGGGTTCGATGGTGGTCACCACCGGCCCCTGCCACACGCCGCTCTCGTCCTGCGCGCGCACGGCCTCCCGGGCGATACGCTCCTGCTCCTCGTCCTGAGGCATAATGGCAGAGCGGTACTGCGGGCCGACATCATTGCCCTGGCGGTTGAGCTGGGTGGGGTCGTGGATGCTGAAAAAGACATCCAGGAGTGCCTCGTAAGAGACGACTGCCGGGTCGAAGCGCAAACGGACCACCTCGGCATGGCCGCTGGCGCCGCTGCAAACCTGGGCGTAAGTCGGCCTCTCCCGCTGCCCGCCGGCATACCCGGAGGTCACCTCGTGCACGCCGTCGACCTCCATGAAGACCGCTTCCAGACACCAGAAGCAGCCCCCGCCAAGCACGGCGGTTTCCAGGGAATCATTCATAACGCTCTCCTCCGGGCCACTGCCCGACGGTTGCTGTTGGGTATTTCGGGCTATCCACCATGAGGACCACTCCCGCAGCCAGCGGTTCCCCCCGGGGGACAGTCACCCCCGAGGATTCGCGGCAGACCTGCCTAGCCTCTTTCTGTCCTGGCTGCTGCCGATCCTCCGTTGAGTGCGGGTATTGGGCCCGGCGGAGCAATCCCCGGGCTTGGACCACCCCGACGAGCCCAAATGGTCGCTCAGCCCGTCGCGGCCTTTCGCCGCAGTGCAGGCTTTCGGCCCTTTACACCCCAGCGCCACAACCACTCCACCGGGCCCATCTCGAAGCGCCGGAGCCAGGCCGGCGCCACGGTCAGAAGCACCGCCCAGACGGCGAACATGATCAGGAGCTGATCAACGCGGTCCGCCTGGCCGAACAACCCGAGGCCATGACCGTAGAACACGGTAACGCACAGGACGCTGGTCAGCAGGTAGCAACTCAAGGCGGTCTGGCCGACGGCGCGCAGACGGCCCAGGAGCGAGGGCCAGAGACCGCGCTTGAGCACGATGAGTGCCCCACACACCCAGGCCAGTGTGACCAGCGGCGCGCCGAGGTGATTGAACAGCGCCCCGAGGTAGAGTGAGGTCTTCATTTCCCAGCCGGTGGCCTGGTTGAACACCACGCCCGCGATCACGATGGGCAACCCGATACCGGCACCCAGCAGACCCGCGGCGGCGTACCGCTGCGCCGACCAGGCGCCCGTCAGCAGACCGCTTTTCAGCGCCGCCATGCCGGCAAGCATCAACGCGAGCACCCGCCAGCCCTCCTCCAGTGGCAGCGCCAGCACGTGCAGCGTCGCCGCATCCGGGACGCGCTGGGCCATCTGACCGAACCAGCCACTGCGGTAGGCCTCCTGCTGGCCCGCAATCGCCTCGACTGAGGGCTGCCAGTAGGCCTGCACCATGGCGTCGTACTCGTCCCCGGGCATGATGTAGAACATGCCCGTCATGGCCAGACCCACGATGACCGGGACCGCGTAGAAAAGCGCCGCGAAGACCAGCAGCCGCCGAATGGACGCCCTGCGGAAGGCAAATGCGATCACGCCGATAACGGCATAGATGAAGAGGATGTCGCCGAACCAGATGCCGTAGGCGTGGATCAGCCCGATCAGCGCCAGGATACCCATGCGCCGCCTGTGCAGGCGCCACGGGGTATCGCCCGCGGCTTCGGCGCGTTCGGCCATGATCACCATTCCCGCGCCGAACAAGGCTGCAAACAGCGCCAGGAACTTGGAATCGAAAGCGACGTGGGAGACCACCCAGATCCAGAAATCCATGCCGGTCATGCTCCCGCCCAGCGTCGGGTTGAGATAGGCTTGGCTGATCATCGCGAAGGCCTGGATGTTCATCACCAGGATGCCCAGGATGGCGAAGCCTCGAAGGACATCCAGGCTATCGATGCGGTCCGTGCGTTGCGGTGATGCTGTCATGGGGATCACTCCGGGGTGGCGCGTTTCATCGAAACCTTAGGCGGGCCCTGCGGCGTGGACAACGCTGCTTTCGTGGAGAGCAGGAATTTTTTCGTGAACGGCGCGGGGGCTCCATTGGCGATGCGTGAACGACTGAACAGCGCGGCGTGGCTGCTCGGACCGCCGGCCGGGGTCGGCATCGTGCTGGGATTGCTCGGCCCGTTCGGCACCTTCCACGCACTGGCCTGGCCGACGCGCATCGGCTACTGGGTCAGTATCGTCATGGTCAACTGGATGCTGTGCGACCTGGCGGTTCGACGCCTGGATGCCTGGGTTGGCAGAGGCCTCCCGGTTCGGCCCGTCATGGTGCCGTTCCTTGGCAGCGTTCTTGCGGCAATCCCCGCGACCGCGGTGGTGCACACGGCGGGTGCGGTCGCCGGCCTGCAGGGCGAGGGGCTGTTCAGCCTCTTCTGGAAGGTGCTTCTGGTCTGCGCCGTACTCTCGGTGGTGTTCTATCTGAGCACCCCGGACGACGTCGACGCGGAGGACACCACCTCAGCGCCGGCACCCCTGCCCGAGGAGGCGTTGCCCGATGCATCGGGACCTTCGGGATCTCCGTTCTTCCAGCGCCTGGAGCGCCCGATCCGCGGCGAACTCCTGTGTCTGCAGATGCAGGATCACTACCTCGCGGTCCACAGCACCGACGGACAACAGCTCATCCTGTGTCGCATGGAAGACGCGGCAAGGGAACTCACCGGCATCGGGCTGCGCGTTCACCGTTCCTGGTGGGTTGCCCATGCCGGCGTTGCAGCCATCAAACGGGACAAGGGCCGCATGCGGATGCTTCTCAAGGACGGCCGGGAGATCCCGGTCGGACGTACGTATCGGCACGCAGTCGCCGCCGAGCATTCCGCGCGGATGAGGCACGGCGTGTAAACACCGGACCGTCCGGAGTGGATACCCGCCCCCGCTGCTCAGGACACGACTCCGGGCTCACGGAAGGAAGTGGGACGCCGCTCTTCCCTGCTGACGGGCTCCATTACGGAATCACGTTAACCATGTGTGGTCTGGAATGCATCGACGATGTGCCCGGCAAGAGCTTCGGCAGCGCTTCCGATGCCAGGGCGACGCATCAGCGCCACGTGGTAGTCCGCCAACGCCGGCAGTGCGTCGTGGTCCAGCTTGCGAAGCGGTGGCTGAATCAGGCTGGGTGGAAACGGCGACACCGCCAGGTCCGCACGCATGGCGGCTTCCTGTCCGGCACAGTGCTCGCATGTATAGGCGATGCGGTAGGACACCCCTGCGCGGTCAAGCGCTTCGAGGGCTGCACGACGCCAGACACAGCCGTGGTTGGCCAGTGCCACCGGTAACGGCGCACGCTGTGCGGCAATGCCGCCTTCCCGCCCTGCCCAGACCAGCGGCTCACTGTGCATGATCTCGCCCGGTGGCTCCTGTCCGTCGTTGCCGACGGTAATGAGCACGAGATCAAGCTCGCCCTCCTCCTGACGCTGAACCATGGTGGCGGTGTTCCCGACCACCACATCCACCTGCACCGCCGGGTGCGACCGGGCGAACCGGGCCAGCACCCCGGGCAGAATGCGCGAGCCTACAACGTCGGTGGTGCCGAAGCTCACGCGTCCCTCCAGTGATGGCGCAAGGAACTGGGTGACGGCCTCCTCGTTCAGCTTGAGCAAGCGGCGCCCGTAGCCCAACAGCACCTCACCCTCAGGGGTCAGGCGCACCTGGCGTGCTTCGCGCACGAACAGGGGTTGGCCCAGGGTCTCCTCCAGACGCTTGATCTGCATGCTCAGCGCCGAGGGTGTGCGGAATACCTGCCGCGCGGCGCGGGTGAAACTCCCACTCTCGGCGATGGTTACGAAGGTTCGCAAGACATCCGCATCAAGCAGGGGGAGCGTGCGGTGGTTCAGCGATGCGCTCGGCTCGGTCATGGCCCACATCATTCAGAAAAATTGAAAATTGACTGTAGATGTTTTCGTTTGTTTGATCAATGAGTCCACGCGACCATCTCCCGGAGATCGCGATCTCAGCATCACAGCGTAGAAAGCATTGCGCCGCGCATGACGCGGCGGACCTGAGAGAGGTGTGACATGAGTAACGTCAATCGCGAAGCCCGACCCGAGCGGGGACGGAACAGCATGCCGCGCACGCCCGACGTGTATATGCCGGCGATGCCGCCACTTCGGCTCATACGTGCTGTGGGGCGCTGGATCGCGGCCGCCTGTCGACGGCGCCGGCTGCAGCGGCAAGTCCGGCGGTGACGGCGATGGCCATCAGGTACCGCAATGATCTGGGAGGCATACAGAGGAGATCGTATGACGCTCGATGAGAAGGCGCCGGAAGCGACCACGACCAGCGCGGGTGTGCCCGCTCCGCAAGGCGCGGCCAACCCGGTGGACACCGATTACGTCATCGGCCAGGACAACGTCGCCGTGACCAAGTGGGGCCTCAACCTTGACCTGCACGGCACGGTGTTCACCGTGTCGTCGCTGGTCATCCTGGTATTCGTCATCCTGACGCTGGCCCTGCAGGCCGAGATCGAGCCGGTCTTCGACGCCATCTTCGGCTTTGTAACCAGCAATCTGAGCTGGGTGTTCCTGCTGGGCAGTAACCTGTTCGTGCTGGTCAGTGTGGCGCTGATCTTCACGCCACTCGGCCGGGTACGGATCGGCGGAGCCGATGCCAGGCCCGAGTTCAGCTACCTTGGCTGGTTCGCCATGCTGTTCGCCGCGGGCATGGGCATCGGCCTGATGTTCTACGGCGTTGCCGAACCACTGACCCACTTCGGCACGGCCCTGGACGGCACCACCACGGAGAACGGGGCGCGTACCGACTGGGCGCCGCTGGCGGCTGCCGCGGGCGATGCGCAGGCCGCGACCTCGCTCGGCATGGCCGCGACGATCCTGCACTACGGCATACACCCGTGGGGAAGCTACGCCATTGTCGGCCTGGCACTGGCGATTTTCGCGTTCAACAAGGGCCTGCCGCTGACCATGCGCTCGATCTTCTATCCGGTGCTGGGCGAGCGCGTCTGGGGGTGGCCGGGCCACGTGATCGACATCCTCGCGGTATTCGCAACCCTGTTCGGCCTGGCGACGTCGCTGGGTCTCGGGGCGTCCCAGGCCACGGCGGGGCTCAGCTACCTGTTCGGCGTGCCCGACACCGACGCCAGCATGGTGCTGCTGGTCACGGGCATCACCGCCATCGCCCTGGCCTCGATTCTGCTAGGCGTGGACAGGGGCGTGCGACGCCTGTCGCAGCTGAACCTGGGGCTGGCCTTTCTGCTCCTGGTCTTCCTGATTGTCGCCGGCCCGACCCTGGTGATTGCCACCGGTTTGCTCGAGAGCCTGACGGCATACGTGGTCCATCTGCCGGCGCTGTCGAACCCGTTCGGCCGCGAGGACGCCAACTTCACCCAGGGCTGGACCGCCTTTTACCTGGCCTGGTGGATCTCCTGGTCGCCCTTCGTCGGCATGTTCATCGCCCGGGTCAGTCGTGGCCGCACCGTGCGCGAGTTCCTGATTGCCGTGCTGCTGGTCCCGACCCTCGTGGCCGTGGTGTGGATGACCGCCTTCGGCGGCACCGCCATCGATCAGGTGATCAGCGACGGCTTCGAGGGGGTCCAGAACGCCGACCTGGAGCTGCAACTGTTCGTCATGCTCGAACAGCTGCCGCTGGCCGCCATCACCTCCACCGTGGGCATCATCCTGGTCGTGGTGTTCTTCGTGACCTCCTCGGACTCGGGGTCGCTGGTGCTCGACTCCATTACCGCCGGCGGCAAGGTCGATTCGCCCAAGCCACAGCGCGTCTTCTGGGCGATCATCGAGGGCGCCATCGCCATCGCCCTGCTTCTGGGCGGTGGCCTGAAAGCGCTGCAGAGTGCCGCAGTGTCCACCGGCTTACCCTTCACCCTGGTGCTCATGGTCGCGTGCTACGCGCTGGTCAGGGGACTGATGAGCGAGCCCTTGCCCGACCGGCGACGCACCCGGGCGGCGCAAGCGACGTGAGCAGCACGCCCATGTTTGACATGATGCCGGCGCCGCCCTCAAAATTATATAGATCGTTCTATCAAATTCAGAGTTCCGAGATGCCAGCCAGAAAGCGTGACGTTCTGCTCGACACGGCCGAGCGGCTTTTCTATGCGGAGGGGTTCCACGCCACCGGCGTCGACCGCGTTGTCGTGGAAGCGGGTGTCGCCCGGATGACGCTGTACAACCATTTCTCCTCCAAGGAAGCACTGATCGAGGCGGTGCTCGATCGACGATTCGCCCGCTACCTCGACGAACTCCGTGGCGCCATGGATGGGGCCGCGAAGGGTCAAGCGGTCACGGCACTGGTCGAGGTGCATTGCCGGTGGCTGGAGACCACCGCGAACCGCGGCTGCATCGTCATCAAGGCCATTGGCGAATTCGAGCACCACCACCCGGCGATCTCTGACCTGGGACGCCGGCTCAAGCACGAGCTGATCGCGGTGATCGGTGACGCACTGACCCGGGACGGCATGGTGGACGAGGCCGGCATGGCAGAGCGCCTGCTGGTGATCCTCGAAGGCGCAGATGCGCTGGTGCCGGTTCTCGGCGCGGCCACCGTAAACAACCATCTGCGGGCAATGATGCCCGCCGTGCTCGCCTCGACCACCGAGGAGCAGGCATGAGAGCGGTTGGTTCCACGGGATATGCCGTCCTCGGGGCCGGACTGATCGCCATCGCATTCGGGCTGGCCCGCTATGCATACGGCTTGTTCGTGCCATCGATCCGCGCGGAGTTGGGGCTGTCCGCCGACACGGTCGGCGTTGTCGGGTCGCTGGCCTTTGTCAGTTTCTGTCTCGCCAGCGTGGTCGCACCGTTGGTCGCCGACCGCCTGGGGCCGCGCCGGGCCGCAGCGCTTTCGGGGATGTTGGCGCTCGCCGGTCTCACCCTGATCAGCCAGGCGGGTAACGCCGTGGTTCTCGGCGCCGGCGTCTTCGCCTGCGGCGTCTGTACCGGCCTGATGATGCCGGCGCTGTCCTCCGGCGCGAAGGTCGCCGTGCGTGCGGATCTGCGCGGACGCGTCAACGCCGTCATGAACGCCGGCACCAGCGTCGGCCTGATCGTCTGCGTTCCGGCCGTGCTGCTGCTGAGCGGGGCATGGCGTCTGGCCTACGGCTCCTTCGCGGTGCTCGCGGCACTGGGCGTGCTGGCGGCCCTTGCCCTGATCCCCTCGCACACCCCCGCCAGCGAGGAGCAGGAGGCCCCCCCCACGCCGATCCCGCGAGAGCGCTGGTTCGAGGTGCTGCGGCTCACTGCGTTCTGCTTCGCCATGGGCGTGGCCGGGTCCGCGTACTGGATCTTCACGCCCGATCTGGTCGTCGAGATCGGTGGCCTTCCGGAGCGGCTCACCGGCTACCTCTGGCTGGTGGTCGGCATCACGGGACTCGCCGGCGCCTGGGCCAGCGATTTCGGCGACCGCTTCGGCGCGCCGGCAACCCAGGCGGTCGCGCTGGCTGCCCTGGGTGGCGCAACCGCCCTGGTGGCAGCCGCTCCCGGAGACTTCGGGATCGCCGTGGTGTCGGCGGCGGTGTTCGGCTGGGCGTTCATGACGCTCACCGGCCTGTATCTGGTCACGGGGATCCGGCTGCTGCGCGAGCGCCCGTCCCTCGGGCCGGTGATTGCCTTCCTGGCGATCACGGTGGGCCAGGCCGTGGGGTCCCCGCTGGTGGGTTCGGCCATCGCCGGCATCGGGTATGCGGAGGCATTCATGGTGTTCGCGATGCTGGCGGTCATGGTTGCGGCTGGCTCGTTTCTTTACCCGCGCACACTCAACGATGCGGTTGCCGAGGAGGCGGCCGCCGGGTCGCGAACTCCCGCGACATCCGCAGCAGAAAGAAGGAGACCGGAATCATGAACCCGGAAGGGAACACGATCGTCGTGCTGGATGGGGGGATGGGCCAGGAACTGCGACGGCGCAGCAGCCGCCCGGTGTCACCGCTGTGGTCCGCCCAGGTGATGCTGGATGAACCGGATCTGGTGGTGGCGGCCCATCGCGACTTCATTGATGCCGGGGCGCAGGTGATTACCGCGAACACCTACAGCGCCACGCCGCAGCGCCTGGCACGCGACGGTGAGCCCGGCCTGTTCGGGCCGCTGCACGCGGCAGCACTGGATGCTGCCCGCAAGGCCCGCCAGGAAAGCGGCAAGGATGTGCGCATTGCCGGCTGCCTGCCGCCGCTCATGGCGAGCTACAGTCCGGATATCGCGCCGGACGACGCCACCTGCCTGGAGGCCTACCGGCAGATGGTCACGGCGCAGGCCGGCGGCGTCGATCTCTTCCTCTGCGAGACCATGTCCCTGGCCCGCGAGGCGCGCGCGGCGACCATCGCCGCCGCCGAAAGCGGCCTGCCGGTGTGGGTGTCGTTCACGGTGGATGACGGGGACGGTACGCGCCTGCGTTCCGGCGAATCCCTCGCGGAAGCGGCCGAGCAGGTCGTGGCCGTGGGCGCGACGCACCTGTTGGTCAATTGCTCCGTGCCTGAAGCGGTCACTACTGCCATGGACGTGCTGACGGAAACCGGCGTGCCGTTCGGCGGTTACGCCAACGCGTTCACGTCCGTGGATGCCCTGAAGCCGGGCGGCACGGTGGATGTGCTGGAGGCACGCAAGGATCTCGATCCCGCCGCTTACGCCGACCACGCACTGGGCTGGATCAGCCAGGGCGCCAGCATCGTCGGTGGTTGCTGCGAGGTGGGCCCCGCCCATATCGCAGCGATCGCCGAGCGTTTGAGCGCAGCGGGGTAGAATCTCGGGGGCGAAAAGGTTAGTCACCCGGTACGTGCCAGGGTCCCTGGCCTTCACCACTGACAAGGCCGTCGACCCGGAGCTTCTCCAGGTGGGCCTGGACAGATCCCCGGGCCACGCGCTGCAGCGCCTCGGGGACATGGGTATAGATGCGCGCCACCATGTCCTGGATCAGGGTGTCGCCGGCCCGGACCGCGTCCAGCACCATGCGCTCCCGCTCCAGGCGGTGGTCGATCACCGCCTGGAACACCGCCGCCGCCGGCCTGAGCAGACGGCCGTGTCCCGGGGCAATGGCATCCACATCCAGGTCACGGAGCCGTTCCAGGGTGGCCAGGTAATCAGTCATGTTGCCGTCCGGCGGACTGATGACCACCGTATTGCTGTCCATGACCACGTCTCCGGCCAGCAGGATGCGGTCATTCTCCAGCAGGAAACACAGGTGATCCGAGGCATGGCCCGGCGCATGCAGGCAGTGCAGGGTGAAGTCGTCGCCATCCAGGCGGTCGCCCTCGTCCAGATCCTGATCCGCATCCAGGCCCTCGTCGCGGATACCGGTGAGCTCCGCGGGATGGGCCATGATGGATGCACCGGTCATCTCGCGCAGGCGCAGGGCGCCCGGGGAGTGATCGGGATGGGCGTGGGTGACGAGGATGGCACGTATGCGCCCCTCACCCGCGGCAACCACGGCCTCCAGGTGGCCGGGGTCATCAGGTCCGGGATCCACCACCACCCGGTCCTCACCGCCGACGATCCAGGTGTTGGTGCCCGGGCCGGTCATCATTCCCGGGTTCGGGGCTGTTATCCGGGCCAGCACCGGGTTCACCCGGTGCAACTCGCCGACCACCACCCGTTCACTTTGCTGTTGACTGTCATTCATGCGTGAAGCATACCGTGGAGACGATCACCGAACCATGCACGCCGGGAGCACCCATGAAGTACACCGCCGAAGTCGCTACACAGCGTTACCACCTGTCGCAGCGCATCCTGCACTGGCTCGTCGCCGTTCTGGTCATTGGCAGCCTCTCCGCCGGCATGACCCTGGGGTTCCTGGGTTTCGAGGGTGCCCGGGACACCTTCGGCATGGCCATGACCAACACCCTGTACACCTCGCACAAGACCGTGGGCATTCTCATTCTGATCTTCATGGTGGCCCGTCTGGCGCTGCGCATCGCCCGCGGAAAACCGGAGTATTATCGCCCCCTGCCGGGCTGGCAGCGCATGCTCAGCCAGAGCGTGCACGGGCTGCTGTATGTTCTGCTCATCGCCATGCCGGTGGTGGGCTGGCTGGCAACGGCCGCCGGCGGCTTCCCGGTGGAGTTCTTCCACTGGCACCTGCCGGGGCTGATCGGCGAGAACGACGCCCTGTCAGAACAGCTGTTCTTCTGGCACGCCACCCTGGGCTGGATCATCCTCGCGCTGGTGTTACTGCACATCACCGGCGCCCTGTATCACTGGCGTATCCGCCGCGACGGAGTGATGCAGCGCATGAGCCTGTTCGGCTGATGCGTCAGCGCGGAGCGAAGGGCAGCGCGAGGGCACTGAGCGCCTGAACGGGCATCGGCTCGGGCGTTTCCGGCGGCACCGTGGGGTGGTTGGCGGGCGCCCTGGAAAGACGCAGGGGCGCCCGCTCATGGGCACACAAGCGCGCAAGCACGGCGACTGCGGCAGGTTCGTCCGGCGCGCGCAGGAAACCGGCACTCGCCAGGCTGCCGCCCAGAGCATCACTGCTGGTGAACCGCGTCATCACCGGGGCGACCAGAAGGGGCAGCAGCACCGGCAGCAACCACACCAGCAGCGCCGGCGCCTGCCACACGAGCAGTCCACCCCAGACCAGTGCCAACACCGGCAATGCCCCCGTGTAGCCCCAGGCCTGCCGCCAGGACAGCAACCGCCCCTGACGCGCCTGGGCCCGCCAGACGGTGGCCCGGCCACTCAGTATGCATACCAGGAACCAGGCGTGCAGGACCAGCAGCACGGGGGCGATCAGCACCGAGAACACCACGTCCAGTACACCACTTGCGGCAAGGCGCACCCGGCCGCTCCCGGCGCCGGCCTGCGTCACGATCAGCACCAGGCCGAAAACGCGGGGGGCGAGCACGAGCAGGACGGTGACGATCAGCAATGCGAGGGCCGTCGCCGAACCCACCCCACCGGCGCCCTCTCCGGCGACGGCCAGCAGGCCACCACCGGAGCGCAGCACCGCATCGATGCTGGTCAGGGCCAGCAGCGCCAGCCATAGCGGCGAAGCCAGATAGGTGAATGCACCCAGGAACAAGTGCAGCCGGCTCAAGGGATGCAGATCGTGATTCCCCAGCAGCCGCAGATGCTGGAGGTTGCCCTGGATCCAGCGGCGGTCCCGCTTGGCGTAATCCAGCAGCGTCGTCGGCAGCTCCTCGTAGCTGCCCTGCAGGTCGCTTAGCACCCAGACGCCCCACCCGGCACGCCGCATCAACGCCGCCTCGACGAAATCGTGGCTGAGAATCTCCCCGCCCAGGGGTGGGCTCCCCGGCAGGGTGGGCAGGCCGCAGTGGGCGGTAAAGGCCCGCAGCCGCAGAATGGCATTGTGCCCCCAGTAGTTGGCGGCATCGCCCTGCCAGAACGCCATGCCGGCGGCCAGCATGCGGCTGTGCACCGCGCCGGCGAACTGGAACAGCCGCCCGAACAGGGTCTGCTGACGCACCGGGACCGGCACGGTCTGGATCAGCCCGGCACCGGGGTTCGCCTCCATGGTGCGCGCCAGGGTCACCAAGGTGGAGCCGGCCATGAGACTGTCAGCGTCAAGGACCACCATGAAGTCATAACGGCCACCCCAGCGGCGGCAGAAGTCGGCGATATTCCCTGCCTTGCGGCCGGTGTTGTCGGGGCGTCGACGATAATGGACGCTGAAGTCACGCGGCAGCCGCTGGCGCAGCTCCGCCACCGCCGCCTGCTCCCGTTCGGCGATGTCGGCGTCCGTGGTGTCGCTGAGGACGAAGGCGTCGAAGGCCGCCCCTTGTCCAGTGGCGATCACCGACTCACAGGTGGCCGCCAGCCCATGGACCACGCGCTGGGGGTCCTCGTTGTGAACGGGCATGACCAGCGCCGTGCGGCTGACCAGGGGTGGATCAGCGGTGCCCGGCGTTCCCGGAACCCGGCGGCGAAGGGACAGCGGATCACGCCCCGACAGCCCCAGCACGAAGCCGATGAAAGCGCTCCAGAACGCCAGGGCAATCCAGGCGAACAGCACCAGGAACAGCAGCAACGACACCGCCTGCAGAGGCCCCACTGCACCCGGATCCACCAGGGTCAATACCGCGCCTGCCGCCAGCGCCACCGTGGCTGCAACCACTCCGGCCAGCAGGCGTCGACGCAGACGCACGGCAGGGCAGGTCAACCTCAGGGCTCCCGCGTCCACGGTGGTTTGTTCGCGCTTACAGCTCATCGGGATACCAGACAAAATTCCACGTTTCGCTCACCGGCCCCTCCGCGTTGGCAAGGACAACGCGCATGTCCGCGGCGTGATCGCCGTCGGGAGCCAGACGGAACGTAACCCTGACCGTGTCAGGCTCGGGCAGGGAGACCACCCGGATATCAGTGACCTCACCGCGGCTCGCCTCCACGCCGGCCTCCAGTTCGTCCACATTGGCATCGCCCAGTGCCTCACCATGGAAATCGATGGCAAAGCGGCGCACACTCTCCGGCGGCGGATCGGGTTCGCCCGGGGTGGCGGCCCAGCCGGTGCGGCTGCGGATCACCCGGGGGCTGGCATGATCGGGCGGCTGCTCGCCGCGCATCAGCAACCGGTAGGCGTAGTGGCGCTGCTCGCCGGCCCGGAACGTCGTGTCCGGTGCCCAGTAGGCGACGATGTTGTCGTTGGTCTCACCATCGGAGGGGATCTCCACGAGTTCCACACCGCCCTCGCCCCAATCTCCCACGGGCTCGACCCACTGACTGGGGCGGCGGTGATACTGCGCCTCGAGATCCAGGTAACTGCTGAAATCGCGCTCCCTCTGGAACAGACCGAAGCCTGCCGGACCGCTGTCCCGCAGCTGGGTAACCCGGAATCGGGCAGGATTGATCAGCGGGCGCCAGATCCACTCGCCGGCCCGGGTGAGCACCTGCAGGCCGTCGGAGTCGTGGACCCGCGGACGGAAGTCGTCACGGCGGGTCATACCCGGCTGGCCGTGGTCGAACATGCTGGTCAGGGGTGCCACCCCCAGGTTATCCACGTCCTCCCGGGCGAACAGGTGCTTGTCCACGTCAACGCTCAGCGACGGCTGCGGGCGGATGCGGAACCGGTATGCGCCGGTGACCGAGGGGCTGTCCAGCAGGGCGTAGACGGTCACCGCATCGGCATCGTCCGCCGGACGCTCCAGCCAGAAGCTGCGAAACGCGGGAAACTCCTCACTCCCCGCGGTCACCGTATCGATGGCCAGCCCGCGGCTGGACAGGCCATAGACCTGCCCCTCGCCCACCAGACGAAAATAGGACGCGCCCAGGAACACCGCGATTTCGTCGTCCACATCCGGATCATTGATGGGATAGTGGAGGCGGAAACCGGCAAATCCCTCGGCTGCGACGGCCTCGCTCTCCAGTTCCGCGGCCTGCCGGTCGTAGCGGAACAGGTCGGGATCAAAGGGGATTTCCCGGCTGCTTCCGTCGTCCAGCACGTGAATGGTCACCGGTTCGGTGAACAGGAAGCCTGGGTGAAAGAACTGGACGCTGAACCCGTGGGGATCCTCGGCCCACAGGGCAGCATTCCGGCGGAAGCGGATCTGCTGATAGGCACTGTAGTCCATCTCCGCCAGCGCGGACGGTACCTCACCCACGGGGGCCGCGTAGTCGTCCGCTGCGCGCTGCTGAGCCCGCTCGATCACGGACTGGAAATGCCCGTCCTGAGCGGTCAGGGTGGCAGGCAGGATCACAAGGCCTGCGAACAGGGATCGGGCGCGGCAGCGGAACATGGCTCTATCCTGTAGCGTTCACTAAATTATACAATAATGATACACGAACAGCGAAGCCATGCTCGCCGCTCGAGCCCGACCCGCGCCCATACAACAAGGTTAGCCATGCCGCCGGTTTACGCACTGACACCCCTGCTGGTCCTGGGCGTTCTCAACGTTTTCCTGCTGGCGCTGGAGATCCCGCGGCACTGGGGGTTCGGCCCCAACGTGCTGGCCTTCGAGGCCCTGGCGCTCACGGGCGCGTTCATGCTGCTGCCCCGCCGCCGCTGGACCCTGGTCGCAGCACTGGTGACCGGTGCCGTGCTGCTGGTTCTCGCACTGATGGCCGCCATTGATGCGCTGGCGCGCATGAGCCTGTCGCGGCCACTGAACCTGTACCTAGACTACCCGCTGATCACCTCAGTGTACGACCTGGCGGTGGGCAACCTGCCACCGCTGCTGGCCATGGGTGCACTGGCGGCTCTGGTCGTGGCGCTGCTGGCCCTCTGGGCCGGCGGCACGGTGCTGCTCGCACTGCTGCGCGCGGACGGGCCCGGCCCCGTCCGGCGGACCAGTGGCGTCGTGCTGCTGGCGGCGGGCATCGCCGGCATCGTGACATTCCACACCTCGCCGGTGGTGCCGCGGGCCATTTCCCCCGGCGTGACCATGATCGCCGACCAGGCCCAATGGGCCGCCCGCACCCACCATGAAAGCCGGGCGTTTGCCGCCCTGCTGGACGCCGACGACAGCGATGCTGCGCGCCCACTGGACGGGCTGCGGGACACTGACGTAATCCTCGGGTTCATCGAGTCCTACGGTGTTTCGGCGGTGTTCGACGACCGCTACGCGCCAGTGATCCGCCCGCGGCTGATAGATCTGGAGCAGCGCGTGGACAACGCCGGCCTGCACATGGTCACCGGCACGCTGGATGCGCCAATGTTCGGTGGTCAGTCCTGGCTGGCGCACGCGGCCACCCTTTCGGGACTGTGGATCGAGAACCAGCTGCGCTACGAGCTCATGCTCAACACCCAACGGGACACCCTGGTGCAGGATTTCCAGGCCACCGGTCACACCACCATGCAGATCATGCCGGCCATCACCCAGGACTGGCCGGAAGGGAGCTGGTACGGCTTCGACACCACCCGGGAAGCCGGCGATATCCCCTACCAGGGGCCACCGTTCAACTGGGTGACCATGCCGGATCAGTACACCTGGTGGTATTTCGAGCAGTCCCTGCGCCAGCCGGCGCAGCAACCAGTGTTCGGCATGCTGGCCCTGGTGAGCAGCCACGCGCCCTGGGTGCCCATCCTGCCGGTGATCGAGGCCTGGGAGCGCATCGGCGACGGCGAGATCTTCCGGCAGTGGGAAGGCAAGGGCGAGACGCCGGAGCAGCTGTGGCGGGACCACGACCGGGTGCGCGCGCACTTCGCCCTGTCGGTGGACTACGCCCTGAATGTGGCTGCCGGCTATGCCGAGCGGTACGTGGACGAGGACACGCTCCTGATCGTCCTCGGCGACCACCAGCCGGCACAGCTGATCACCGGGGAGTACCCCAGTCCCGCGGTGCCGGTGCACGTCATCAGCGGCGACCCGGCGCTGCTGGAGCCGTTCCGGGAACGCGGCTTCGTTACCGGCGGCACACCGGTCACAGAGCAGGGCCTGGCCGGCATGGATCGCCTGCGCGGGTGGCTGCGGGAGGATTTCGGCACAGCCCCTCAGGACGACTGAGCCGCCACCGCCGGAATCAAGTGCTCGCTGACCACCTGCTCCAGCCGGCGCAGATAGGTGGTACCGGAGGACGGCGGCGTGGGATCGGAAGTCATCACCGCAGTGAGTTCCAGCTCCGGGATCACGTAGAGCATTTGCCCGCCGAAGCCCCAGCCATAGTAGGCCGTGTAGCCCTCCAGTTCGGTAATGAACCAGCCGTAGCCGTAGAGATCGTTGTTGAACCGCGAGCGTGTGCGGGGCGTCAGCGACGCCTCGATCCAGTCCGCCAGCAGCACCTGGCGCCCATCCAGGGCACCATCATGCCGGATCATCTCGCCGAATCGGGCTAAAGCCCGGGGGCTCAGGCGCATCTCGTTACCACCGAAGTGGATGCCCTGAGGATCCTGCAGCCAGTCGGGAATGGCGATGTTCAGCGGCGCACCCAGCCAGGCGCGCGCCAGGGCCAGGGTGCTCTCGCCGGTCTGCTCCACCAGCGCGGCGGAGAGCAGGTGGGAATTCCCCGTGGAGTAACCCATGCGGCCACCGGGCTCATCCACGAACTCCCGGCGGAGCACATAGGCCACCCAGTCGTCGCTGGCCACCCAGGCCCCGTAATTGGCCCCGGAGGTCCGTGCCAGGCCGGACTGCATGGACAGCAGATGGCCCACGGTGATGTCGTTGACCCGGGCGTCGGCATCCTCCGGCACGCGCTCCCCCAACAGCTCGCTCACCGGCTGCCCGGTTCCCGCGAAAACGTCGCGATCGATGGCGGCCCCCACCAGGGCGCCGATGACCACCTTGGAGAGGGACTTGATGTTGACCGGCGTCTCCAGATCCGGCCCGTCCACCACGCGCTGGATCACCGGCTCGCCGTCCACCAGGACCAGCATGGCGCGGGAGCGCTCCAGTGCGGCAAAGGCGTCCTCGGCATCAGCCAGGGACGGATCGGGGTCGGCTGCGACGTCCGCACTGACCACGGTGATTGCCAGGGAAACAAGCAGGCAGACGGTCAGCAGGTGAGCCGAGCGCATCGCCATCCTCCATTCAGTTACACGCCAGGTTGAGACCGTTGGCGGCCGCGGAGGTTGCAGCTGGTTTGATTTTCCTGCCGAGCGGGGCTCGGCAGCTGACCCGGAAAACCTGCGTCAATGATATAACCGCAACGGGGACAGCAAGCGAACAACACCATGGCAACGCTAACGGCCCACCCATCGACCCTCTATTTCGTCAATCCGCACGCGGGCGGCGGGCGTGCCGGGCAGTTCTGGAACCGCAACCAGCGCGCCGCAGGTCCGACCCGGGATGCCATCCACACGGCATCGGCGGCGGACAGCGCCGATCAGCTTCGCGCGCGGCTGGATGAAGGCGTCCGCCGGATCATCGCCGTCGGCGGCGACGGCACCTTCCACTTGCTGGTCAACGAGGTCCTGGCCCGGGGCCTGGGCGGGCAGGTGGACATTGGCCTTGTGCCGATGGGCACCGGCTCGGACCTGGCCCGGACCCTGCGCCTGCCCCGTAACCCGCACCGGGCCATGGCCCTGATGGAGCGCGGCTGTGTCCGCCAGCTGGATGCACTGCGCCTGGCGCTGGACGGCGAAGTCCGTTATGCCACCAACATCGGCTCCATCGGCCTGTCCGGCGAGGTGGCCCGGGAAGTCAACCGCCACCGCCGCCACGGCCGCCTGGGCTACCTGGTCACTGCCCTGCGGCACTTGCTGGGCAGCCACCCCAGGCAGTGCCGGGTGACGGTGAACGACAGGCCATGGTACGAGGGTGCGGCATGGCTGGTGGCTCTGGCCAACGGCCCGCGTTTCGCCCGGGGCATGCGCATCGCTCCCGAGGCACACATGGATGACGGCCTCCTGGACTGCGTGGTGGTGGCCGGCGCGTCGCCATGGCGTCTGCTGCCCTGGATCCCGGCCCTGTACCTGGGCCGGCATCTACGCTCGCCCTTTATTTCCAGCACCCGTGGCGCCTCCGTGCGGGTCGTCACCACCGATGGCGACCCATGGGTGACGGAACTGGACGGCGAGCCCTATACCGCCAGGGAACTGCAGGCCACCGTCTTGCCCCGGGCGCTGCGGATGCTGACAACCCCGCATTGACGCCCCGCCCCGGCCGATCGGAGACTTGAGGCTGCTTGCAGCCGCTTTGCAGGACAGCCCATGACCACACACCGGCCACAACGACGCCGCTTCCTGTGCCAACTGGGACACGCCCTCGGCGGCGCGACCGCCAGCCGTGCGCTCCCCGGGGCAACCATCGCGCTGCTGTCCGGCACCTCCACCCGCGTGGCGGCGGACGCCATCCTCCGGCGCGAAATCCCGGGCACCGACGAAACCATCCCCGCCATCGGCATGGGCACCTACGTCACCTTCAATGTCGGTCCGGCCCAGGCCATGCGCGACCGGCTCACGGAGGTGCTGGAGATCTTCTTCGACATGGGCGGCGGCATGATCGACTCCTCGCCCATGTACGGCACCGCCGAGGACGTACTCGGCGATTGCCTGGAGCGGCTGAATGACACCGAGGGCCTGTTCTCCGCCACCAAGATCTGGACCCGGAGCACGGCCGAAGGCCGGGCGCAGATCGACGACTCCCTGGACCTGTGGGGTATCCAGCGCTTCGACCTCATGCAGGTCCACAACCTGGTGAACCGGGAAGAGCACATGGAGACCATCCGTGCCCGCAGGGACGACGGCGACATCCGCTACACGGGCATCACCACCTCCCACGGCCGCCGCCACGACGAACTCGAGCGCATCATGCGCGACGAGCCGCTGGATTTCGTCCAGCTCACCTACAACGTCCTCGACCGTGAGGTGGAGCGGCGTCTGCTGCCGCTGGCGCAGGAGCGTGGCATTGCCGTGATCGCCAACCGGCCGTTCCGGCGCGGCAGCATGTTCGACCGGGTGGAGGGCAAGCCCCTGCCGGACTGGGCGGCAGAGTACGGCATCGACAACTGGGCGCAGTTCTTCCTGAAGTTCATCATCTCCCACCCAGCCATCACCTGCGCCATTCCGGCGACGTCACAACCGGAGCACATGCGCGAGAACATGGGCGCCATGCGCGGCCCGATGCCCGACGAGGACAGGCGCCAGGCCATGATCACGCACCTGGAAGGGCTCTGATGCTGCCCTATTCGCTGGACGTCTATTTCAGCGTCGTCGCCCGCATGAACGGCGAGCTCTGGTGGGCGGCCATGCTCGCCGTGCTGGCGGCGATCCTGGTAGTGCTTGCGGTGGCCGATGAACGCTCCGGCTGGATACCGCGACTGGTGGCATTGATGCTCGCGCTGGGCTGGCTGGTCATCGGCACCGTGTTCTACGGCGACCGGATGGAGCCCCTGTTTTTCGGCGCCCAGTGGTTTCAGTGGGCCTATACCGCCCAGGCAGTGCTGCTAGCGCTGGCGGCCGTGGCCCCGCGGCCCGGCCTGCCGCGGGCATCACCGGCGGCGGTAGGCGGCGGCGTCACGCTCATGCTGGTGGCCCTGCTGGTGATGCCCGGCGCCGAGGCCGTGCTCCGCGATGGCTGGCCGGAGATCCGCCTGGTGGGCCTGGCCCCGGAACCGACCCTCCTTTTCACCTGTGGCTGGCTGCTGACGCGAAAACCCGGCTGGCCGGTTGCCCTGCTGGCGCTGATCCCCCTGGCCGGTGCGGCGGCGGCCGGCTATTCCGCGGTGGCACTGCACTGGCACCTGGACTGGGTGGTGGTCGCGGCGGCGGTGGCGCTGTTCCTGCTACCCGGCATTCTGCCGCCCGGCAGACGCTCCTCAACGGGCCAGGACAACCATGTTCAGAACCGGTAGTTCACCTGCACGGGCGCAGCCCTGAGCCGCGGGGGCTCAGCGCCCAGCCCCCCGCCGCATCAGCCACACGGCCAGGCCCTGGGCGTTGATCTCCAGGTCCAGCCCCAGGGTATCCCGGAACTGCGCGTCGGAGAGTTCCACGCCGTGTGCACGCAGAGCCTCCTGCAACCAGGCCTGCAGGTCCGCGGCAATGGCGCGCACCTGCCCGTCACCGGCATCGGCGTGGCGCTCGGCGATGGCCACGTGGGCGTCCAGACCGCGATGGAGATCATCCGCCAGGCGGTCGATTTCGGTTACTTCGCCGAAGTGGGCCACGTAGATGGCGTCCGGCTTGAGGTCCCGAAGCCGGTCCAGGGACCGGTGTGCCGCGTCCGGGTCGAAGTGCACCGGGGCCGTGGAGGGAAAGGTGAACGCGCCCCGCGCATTGATCAGGGAGCGGTAGGCGACGCCGAAGGTATCCCCGGCAAACACCAGGGCGTTGGTTTCATCCACCATGGAGTAGTGATGGTTGGCATGCCCCGGGGTATCCAGGAACCGGAGGCTGCGTCGCCCCAGCGGCAGCCGGTCGCCGTCATCGACGATGTGCACGCGGTCCTCGGGCACGGGCACCGGCTCGCCGTAGTGGGTGGCCATGACCTCGTCCCCGAACACACCCCGGGCTCCCTCGAACAGGGCCGTGGGGTCGATCATGTGGCGGGCACTGCGCGGGTGCACCACCAGAGTAGCCCGTGGCAGGTGACGCATGAGCTCACCGGCGCCACCGGCATGGTCCAGATGCACATGGGTGACGAACAGGTAGCGCACCGCCTCCGGCATCACGCCCTTGGCTTCCAACCCTCGAAGTAGGTGGGGCACGGAGAAGTTGCTGCCGACATCCACCAGCGCCGCCTCGCCACTGTCGACGAGCAGATGACTGGCCACCTGACCCGGCCGTCCGGCAAAATGCGCATCAATCGCAGTGACCCCGGACGCGTAATCGGTAATGTCCTCTATCGCCATGGGCAATCCCCCTCTCGCCAATCAGGCAAATAACACTGATACTGACTGCCCGATCATGCCATCGGGAACCCCGACGAGGAACGGACGGTCCTAAACAGGATCCGGCGGATCCCGCGGGCAGACTGTGCGGGAAGCGCCCATCCCTTGAAAGGACCGGACAGGGTGCCCACATTCAGGCACGCATCCCCGGACACCGTAACCGACCCCGGAACCACTCACCATTGGAGGATTGCATGCCCAGTCATTCCAACCCGGCTTTCACTGATCGTAACGCATGGCCGGATCATTCGCTGCGCCAGCTGCTCCAGCGCATCGACGCCGAACTCGAACGGCGTAGCCGGGACGAAGGACAGCAGGAGGACCTCGAAACCCTCGAGCAGCGCCTGCTCAACGAAGCCAGACGGTATCAGCAATCGGGCGGCGTGATCCGCGGTTAGTGTCCTGTAAGCCAGGACACCGGACCCTCTGGCTCATGCGCGCGCGTGCCGCCGGACACCCCCGGTAACAGCCGATTCGCAACAGCGCCTACGCCGATAGCACCCGGCGTGCCCGTTTTCGGGCATGCCCGTGCACCAGCGCACCAACACGGCGCAATCCGGCTGTGCCAGGGAAATGCTACAGAGTTCCCAGGCACAGTGACCGCGACCAACAAACATCCCGACCGTTCAATTGCTTACCGAGCAACACCCCCACCGATCACGGAGCACCACCGTGGCAGGCCGCCTGGCAAATGTCTTGCAGAGCTGCGGAAAGGCGTCAATTTTCAACGATACTTGCCTGCAGGAGACGCTGAACCGACCCAACCACGCGGCCGGGTGCCGCATGCCGGAGTACTGAACCATGGCCATTGCCAACACCCCCACGGCGGAAACCACCGCCGCCGACACCTTTCATCCCCTCGACCCGCTGGGCCCTGAGGAGATGCGCGCCGCTGCGACAATGCTTCGCGAAGCGCTCGGCCCGGATGACCTGCGCTTCGAACGCCTGGTGCTGGAGGAGCCGGACAAGGCCACCGTGCACGCGTGGCAACCGGGACAGGCGGTGGACCGCCAGGTGCGCTTTGTCGTATCCCGCCCCGGCAGCATCGGGGTCACGCTCGGGATTCTCTCCCTCACCGAGCACCGCATCCTGTCCCGGGAGCACCTTCCCGACGCGCGCCCGATGATCATGCTGGAGGAGTTCATGGGCGTGGAGGATGCGGTCAAGGCCGATCCCGCATTCGTGAAGGCCTGCCGGCGCCGCGGCATCGAGGACATGTCGCTGGTGTGCGTGGACCCCTGGTCGGCGGGCAATTTCGACGTCCCCGGGGAGGAGGGGCGCCGGCTCTCCCACACCTTCGCCTGGGTACGCAATCACCCCCGGGACAACTTCTATGCCCACCCCGTTGAGGGCGTGAACGCCGTGGTGGACATCGACACCATGGAGGTGATCCGCGTGGACGATCACTACGCGGACCGGGACCCCGTGCCGGTACCCCGGGGCGAGTCCAATTACGAGGCCGACCTGGTGGGCGCCACCCGCAACGGCATCAAGCCCCTGGACGTGGTCCAGAACGACGGCCCCAGCTTCAGCATCGAGGGGAACCTGTTGCGCTGGCAGGGCTGGGACGTGCGCATCGGCTTCAATGCCCGCGAGGGCCTTACCCTGCACACCCTGGGCTACACCGAGGATGGCGGCGAGCGCCGTTCGGTGCTCTACCGCGCCTCCCTGGCGGAAATGGTGGTGCCCTACGGCAGCCCGGAACCGGGCCACCGCCGCAAGAACGTCTTCGACATCGGCGAATACGGCCTGGGCAAGCTGGCCAACTCCCTGACACTCGGCTGCGACTGCCTCGGTGCCATCCGCTACCTGGACGCCTACGTCAACGGCATCGACGGCGAGCCCATGCAGATCGAGAACGCCATCTGCATCCACGAGGAAGACACCGGCATCGCCTGGAAGCACTGGGACTTCCGCACCGACCACACCGAGGTCCGGCGCCTGCGCCGGCTGGTGATCTCCTCCATCTCCACCGTGGGCAACTACGAGTACGCCTCCTACTGGTACCTCTACCAGACCGGCATGGTGGAGTTCGAGATGAAGGCCACGGGCATCATCAATACCGTGGCCTGCGAACCCGGCAAGCCCTCGAAGTACGCCAACGAGGTGGCCCCCGGGGTTGCCGGCCAGATCCACCAGCACCTGTTCTGCGCGCGGCTGGACATGGAGGTGGACGGGCCGGAGAACACGGTGGTGGAGTACAATACCACCGCCCCGCCCCCCGGCCCCGACAACCCCACCGGTAACGCCTTCCACGAGGAGGCAACGCCTCTGGTCTCGGAGCAGCAGGCGCAGCGGCGCGCCAACGCCGAAACCATGCGCTACTGGAAGGTGGTCAACCGGAACCGCCGCAACGCCGTGGGTCAGCCCACTGCCTTCAAGCTCGAACCCACGGACACGGTGACGCCTTTTACCCACCCGGACTCACCCTCCGGTCAGCGTGGCGGCTTCATCCAGAATCACCTCTGGGTCACTCCCTTCCACAAGGACGAGCGCTACCCGGTGGGGGAGTTCGTCAATCACTCCGCGCCGGGGCAGGGCCTGCCCGCCTGGACCGCGGCGGATCGTGACGTCGAGGACACCGACGTGGTGCTGTGGCACGTCTTCGGCCTGCATCATCCGGTGCGCCCGGAGGATTACCCGGTGCAGCCCTGTGTGACCTGCGGGTTCAAGCTGATGCCATCCGGCTTCTTCGACCGCAATCCGGCCATCAACCTGCCGGCGGGGAAGAACGCGGCCAGCTGCTGCGCTTAGGATTCCGTCCCAGCACACTCAGCCCGTGCCGTGACCGTCGCCGAAGACGGTCACGGCCAGGAAGCGGATGGGCACCTCCACCAGCCGTTCCGGGCCGTGGGGTACCTGGGCATCGAAGGTGAACGAGTCGCCCTCCTCGAGAAGGTAGACCTGTTTGCCGTGGCGATACTCGATCACGCCCTGGAGCATGTGGATGAACTGCGTGCCTTCATGCTGAAAGGTGGGGAACGCTTCGCTCTCGTCATCCATCGAGATAAGGAACGGCTCGAAGTTCCGCGGCTGCCCCCGGTGGTAGGCGAGCATGTGGTAGGTGTGGCCCTTGCGGGTACCCCGCCGGACCACTTCCAGACCCTCCCCGCGCTTGATGTGCTGGGCACCGCCCTCGGGGGAGTCATAGTCCCGGAAGAGCTGGGACAGGGTCAGCCCCAGCGCCACGGTGAGCCGCTCCAGCGAGTCCAGACTGGTCCCAACCTGGCCGTTCTCGATCTTGCTGACCATGCCGCGGCTCAGGTCCGCGAGCTCGGCCACATCGGCAATGGTGAGCCCCTGCGCCAGGCGTTTCTGGCGCAGCATGGCACCGATGTAGCGCTCCAGCCCCATGCGGTCACCACTGTGGGTGTACCGCGTTGCCAGCGTCTTGGGGACGAAGGGGGCGTCGCCGTCGCTCATGGTGCGGCCGCCGTTACTGACCGGGAATCCAGGCGGTGCCCGCCAGCGGCACCCGGGCCATGGCGGCGGCTTCCATGTTCAGGGCCACCAGGTCCTCCGGCTCCAGGTTGTGCAGGTGGGACTTGCCGCACGCCCGGGCGATGGTCTGCGCTTCCAGGGTGATCACCCGCAGGAAGTTCGCCAGGCGGCGGCCCGCAAGCTCGGGATCCAGCCGGCTGGAGAGCTCCGGATCCTGGGTGGAGATCCCGGCCGGATCCTGGCCGGCGTGGTAATCATCGTAGAAACCGGCGGCGGAGCCGATCTTTTCATAGTCGGCTTCCCAGCGCGGATGGTTGCAGCCCAGCGCGATCATGGCCGCCGTGCCGATGCTCACCGCGTCGGCGCCCAGTGCCATGGCCTTGGCCACGTCGGCCCCGTTACGGATGCCGCCGGAGACGATCAGCTGCACCTTGCGGTGCATGCCCATTTCCTGCAGGGCCTGCACCGCCTGGGGAATGGCCGCCAGGGTGGGAATACCCACGTGCTCGATGAACACCTCCTGGGTGGCGGCGGTACCGCCCTGCATGCCGTCCAGCACCACCACGTCGGCGCCGGCCTTCACCGCCAGCTTGACGTCGTAATAGGTGCGGCTAGCGCCGATCTTGATGAACACCGGCTTCTCCCAGTCGGTGATCTCGCGGAGTTCCTCGATCTTGATAGCGAGATCGTCCGGACCGGTCCAGTCCGGATGCCGGCAGGCGCTGCGCTGGTCGATCCCCTTTGGCAGGGTGCGCATCTCGGCCACCCGGTCACTGATCTTCTGACCCATGAGCATGCCGCCGCCGCCGGGCTTGGCTCCCTGGCCCAGCACCACCTCGATGGCATCGGCCATGCGCAGGTGCACCGGGTTCATGCCGTAGCGCGACGGCAGGTACTGGTACACCAGCGTGCGCGATTGGCCGCGCTCTTCGTCGGTCATGCCGCCGTCGCCGGTGGTGGTGCTGGTGCCCACGGCGGATGCACCGCGGCCCAGGGCCTCCTTGGCATTGGCCGACAGCGAGCCGAAGCTCATGCCGGCGATGGTCACCGGGATGTCCAGGTGCAGCGGCTTGCTGGCGAAGCGGTCGCCCAGCACCACGTCGGTGCCGCATTTCTCCCGGTAGCCCTCCAGGGGGTAGCGGGACATGCTCGCCCCCAGGAACAGCAGATCGTCGAAGTGCGGCACCTTGCGCTTGGCGCCGAAACCACGGATGTCGTAGATGCCGGTGTCCGCGGCACGCTGGATCTCGTGGATGGTGCCGCGGTCGAAGGTCGCCGATTCGCGCAGACCCCACTGTTCGCCGTGATCGTCCATTGAAGCCTCCTCAGTCGCCATCGGCGTTGTCCACCTGGAAGTTGTAGAGCTGGCGCGCGGAGCCGTAGCGGCGGAACTCCGCCGGATCGGCCTCCATGCCCGCCTGCGCCAGCAGTTCGCGCAGCTCGCTGACATGCTCCTCGCGCATCTCTTTCTCGATGCAGTCGGCACCCAGGGACTCCACCGAGCCACGCACGTACAGGCGCGCCTCGTAGATGGAATCACCCAGGGCCTCGCCGGCATCGCCACAGACCACCAGCCGGCCGGCCTGGCCCATGAAGGCGCTCATGTGGCCGACGCTGCCGCCGACGACGATGTCCACGCCCTTCATGGAGATGCCGCAGCGCGCCGAGGCGTCGCCGTCGATCACCAGCAGCCCGCCGTGAGCGGTGGCACCGGCGGACTGGGAGGCATTGCCGTGGACGTGCACGCGGCCGGACATCATGTTCTCCGCCACGCCGACGCCCACGGTGCCGTTCACTTCCACCGTGGCCTTCTGGTTCATGCCCGCGCAGTAGTAGCCGGCATGGCCCTCAATGACCACGTGCAGCTCCTGATCCAGGCCGCAGGCCAGAGCGTGGCGGCCATCGGTGTCGGTGATGCGCCATTCGGGCTCGGTGAGCTCGCGCGCCTGGTCGTGCAGCAGCTGGTTCACGTCCCGCACGGAATGTTCCGCGAGGCTGATCGTCTTCATGTACCGGTCTCCTGGCTGCGCTGCGGGCTCCCCTCCCAGACATACACGCGGGTCGGCTCCGGCTCCCACACGCGGGCGGTGCTGATCCCGGGCAATCCGGCCAGGGCACGGTATTCGGAGGCCATGGCGACGTAATCGTCGGTCTCTGCCAGCACCGCCGGCTTGCAGGCGATGGGATCGCGCAGCACGGCGAAGCCGTCCCGCGTGCCCACGGTGAAGGTGTAGAAACCGTCCAGATCCCCCACCGACCGTTCCAGCGCGCCGGTGAGGCTGTCGCCCTCTGCCAGCCGCCAGGTGAGATAGGCCGCCGCCACCTCGGTGTCGTTGTCGGTGTCGAATTCCAGACCTTCCCGCTCCAGCTGCAGCCGCAGCCGGTTATGGTTGGACAGGGAGCCGTTGTGCACCAGGCAGAGGTCATGCCCCGTGGAGAAGGGGTGGCTGCCCTCCATGGTGACCGCGCTCTCCGTGGCCATGCGGGTGTGGCCGATGATGTGGGTGCCCTGCATGCGGGCAAGCCCGAAGCGCTCGGCCACCAGCCGCGGATGGCCGACGCCCTTGAGGATTTCTATGCTGTGGCCGACGCTCATCAGCCGCACCCCGGACGCCCGCTCCCGCAGCCAGGCACGCACCTGCCCGGAGTCGGCGGCGGTCTTGAACACCGCGGCGGTGGCGTTGCGGAACCACTCCACGGTGGCACCGAGATCGGCTTCCAGGCCATCGGCCAGCGCCTGCCAGTCGGTGGCCGGATCCTCGGCCTGCAGGGTGTACTTCAGGCGATCCTGACCCACGTCATCGCCGTAGATGGCAAAGCCGGCGCTGTCCGGGCCGCGATCGCCCATGGCCAGCAACATGGGCTGGAAGAGCTCGCCCAGCCGGGGCTGCAGCGCCTCGTTCTTCAGGTAAAGGCCTACGATGCCGCACATGATGTGACTCCTTCGTTCCGGTGACGCCGCGCCTCAGAAGAACTGCGCATAGCGCTCGATTTCCCATTCCGAGACGTGGCGGTTGTACTCGATCCACTCGGCCCGCTTCATGCGGATGAACTCCCCGACAATGCCCTGCCCCAGGGTGTCGGCGAACAGGCTGTCCTCCTCCAGGCAGTCCAGGGCCTGATTGAGGGTCTGCGGCAGGATGCCGATGCCGAGTTCCTCGCACTGGGCGGCGGTGTAGTTGTAGAGATTGACGTTGTGGGGCTCGCCCGCTTCCAGTTCCCGGTCGATGCCGTCCAGACCCGCGGCGATGAGACCGGCGGTGACCAGGTAGGGATTGCAGCCGGCATCCGGCAGCCGGTATTCCAGGCGGCCGTAGGGAATGCGCACCATGGAGGAGCGGTTGTTGTCGCCGTAGGTCACGTACACCGGCGCCCAGGTGGCCCCGGAGGCGGAACCGCCCACCACCAGCCGCTTGTAGGAGTTCACCGTGGGCGCGGCCAGGGCGCACAGGCCGTGGGCATGGTGCAGCAGCCCGGCCAGGAAGTGGTAGCCCATCTTCGACAGCCCCAGGCCGCGGCTGTCGCTGTCGTCATGGAACAGGTTGGTACCGGCGGCGTCCTCGATGGACATGTGGTAGTGCATGCCGTTGCCGGTGCGGCTGGAGATGGGTTTGGGCATGAACGAGCAGATCATGCCCATGTCATGGGCGATCTCGCCGGCGGCCATGCGCAGGAACACGAAGCGATCCGCCGAGGTCAGCGCATCGCTGTGGGTGTAGTTGATCTCGAACTGCGCGTTGGCGTCCTCATGGTCAATCTGGTAGATGTCGAAACCCACCTCCTGGAGGTTGGTCACCAGCGCTTCCAGAAAGCCCCGCGAGCGCGAAAGGCCCTTGTAGTCGTAGCAGGGCTTGTCGAGGGTATCGCTCTCGTCCACCGGCTCCAGGTGCCCGTTGTGCTGGGACTGAAACAGGCAGAACTCCGGCTCCAGCCCGGTATTCAGGGTCCAGCCGCGCTCCTTCAGGCGCTCCAGCTGCCGCTGCAGCACATAGCGCGAATCCAGCGGCCAGGGCTCATCGTCCACGTACCCGGTGCAGGCGATGCGGGCATAGCCCGGCTGCCAGGGGACAAGGGTCAGGGTGCTCGGATCGCCCTTGGCCATGAAATCGGACTCGTGGGGCTCCATGGCGAGCCCGGAGACGGCAAAACCGGCGAAGCCCGCCCCGTCGTTGATCACGTTCTCCAGACAGTGCGCCGGCACGGATTTGGTCTTCGCCACGCCGTGGATATCCACGAACTGGGCAAGTACGAAACGGACATCGTTGTCCTTCAGCAGGCTCTGGACGTCAGTGGGCAACATGGCTCATCTCCATGGGTCATCAAGACGGATTGATTCGCGAGGGATCGCGGACAACGGACTGCAGCATGGACTCCAGGTACGCCCCGTAGGACGGGTCACACCCCAGGAGCAGACTGTCCGGGGCTGACGCCGACCGGAACAGCCAGGCATTGACGCCCGCCACGGCAGCCATGAGCCAGCCACCGGGCGGCAGCGCACCGAGATCATGGGGGCAGAGTTCCGTCAGGGCGTCATTCCAGCCGGCCCCGGTCAGGCGCATGACCCGGTCACTGCGCTGCAGCAGCCAGGGCGGGGTCTGCGGCGACTGGTGCCACTCCCCCTCGCCGGCAATCAGGTAGTCGTTACGCCCGGTACAGGCCACGAACCCCGGACCGTGCTCCACGGCGGTGAGTTCGTCACCGGGCACCGGCAGGTCCGAGGCGCGCAGGGCGTCATCGGCGCCACTGCCCACCAGCTCCCACAGGTGCAGGTCCACGTGTGTCTCCAGGGTCAACGTCATGGCGTCACCTCCGGTGCATCGGCGTTCTGTCGCAGGCTGTCGGGGTCGTAGAAGGTCTCGGTGACCACCTCGGCGTCGAGCATCCGCCCGCCATCGCCACGGATGGCCAGCGTCTGCCCCCCTTCCGCCAGATCGCGGTCCACCATGGCCAGGCCGATGGGCCGACCCAGGGTGGGACTGCGGGCGATGCTGGTGACCCTGCCGGCGATGGCGCCGTCGCGGATGACCAGATGGGACTCCCGCGGCAGGGGCTGATCCGCGTCCGCTGCCATGACAAAGCGCGCCAGTTTCCGCTGCTCCGCGCCCTTGAGATGGGCCAGGGCCGGCCGGCCGACGAACCAGGGTTTCTTCAGGTGGACGGCCCAGGGCATGGCCGCCTCGAAGGGGTTGGTGAGCCCGTCGGTGTCCTGGCCGACGATGATGTGCCCCTTCTCCAGCCGCAGCACCCGCTGGGTGTCGACGCCGAAGGGACGGATGCCCATGGGCGCACCGGCCTCCATGAGGGCGTCCCAGATGCGCGCCATGGTGTCCACCGGAGCGTGAATCTCGTAGCCCAGCTCACCCACGAACCCCACCCGCAGCAGGCGGGCCCATGCACCGCAGACCCGGGCGTCCGTCATGCCCAGCCGCGGCAACGCCGCCTCGCTGAGATCCACGTCCACCAGGGGTTCGAGCAACCGGCGGCTGAGGGGGCCGGCCAGGTTCAGGGCGCCGAGCTGGCCGGTGCGGTTGACCACGTGAACGTCCAGGCCCCACTCCAGGGCGTGTCGGGTCAGGGTCTGGTAGGTGCCCTCGGCGTGGCTGGAGGTGGCGGTGAGATAGTAGTGATCGTCCGCCAGCCGGCCGATCACACCGTCGTCCACGATCACGCCGGTGTCGTCGGTGCGCAGGGCATAGCGGGTCAGACCGGCGCGCAGGTTGCCCTGGCGCATGGTGTAGCTGCCATCCAGCAGGGTCGCCGCGCCCGGGCCCACCACCTCGATCTTGCCCAGGGTGGAGACGTCGATAATGCCGACCCCGGTACGCACGGCAGTCACTTCGTCGGCGATCACCGCCGCCGCGTCGGCCTCCTCGCCGTAGAACGACGGCCGCTCCCACTCGCCCGACTCCATCAGGAACCCACCGTACTCGCCGTGCCGGGCCTGCACCGGGGTCTCCCGCCAGGGGCGCATGCGCCGTCCGGCCAGGTCTTCCAGGCGCACGGGGTGATACATGGGGCGGGCGGTGGTGGTGCCGGTCTGGTCCATGCCCTGCCCCAGGTACCGGGCGAGGATGCGGAAGGCGTTGAGGTTCGAGTGCTTGCCCTGACTGGGCCCCATGCCCACGGTGGTAAAGCGCTTGAGCAGCTCCACGTTGTCGAAGCCTTCCCGGGCGCCTTGAATCAGGTCCTTGTACTGCAGGTCTTCATCGAAATCGACGAACTCCCGGCCCTTGGCGTGGGGCACCACCGGCCACGGCGTGGCGTGCGCCCGGGTGTCGCGGTGGGACGTGGCGTCCGGCACCGGTTCACCGGCCAGCGCGGCGGCGAGCCGGGCCGCGGCATCACGGCCGTCGGCGCGCTGACTGTCCAGGGCGAACACCCCGTTCACGCGTCCAGCCGGCACCACGGTCTCGGGCCAGGCGACGGGCACCGGCATCTCCAGGGTATCGTCGTAGCTGAACCGCCCGCCGGCCTGGTAGAGCAGGTGGCCAGCGGGGGCCCATCCGGCGCTGGTCACCACGCCGTCACAGTCGATCCGGCGCGCATGGGTCTGGTCCGGAACGCCGGCGGCGTCCACCGGGGCAATGGTGGCCGCGGCCACCGCACCGTCGCCGTGGGCCTCGACAATCGCCCAGCCGAAATGCACCGGCACCCCGGCATCCTGCAGAGCAGCAGCGTCGGTTTCCTGTACCCCGGGGCCGGAGGCGACCACGGCCTGCAGCGCGACGCCTGCGCGGCGCAGGTCCTCCGCCACGGCAAAGCCTTCCGCATTGTTCACCTGCAGCACCGCCCGCTCACAGGCCTGCACGCCGAAGCGGTGCAGCAGGCGCTGGGCGGCGGAGGCCATCAGCACCCCCGGCAGGTCATTGTTGCGGAATACCGCCGGCTGCTCGATCACGCCGGTGGCCAGCACCACCCCGCGGGCACGCACCTTCATGATGCCCTCGGGGGTGGACACCGGCACCCAGTGATCGGTGTAGAACCCCAGGGCCACGGCGGAGGTGAGCACGCGGATACCGGGGCTGGCCGCCACTGCCCCCAGTAGCTCCTCCCGCTGCGCGGCCGCCGCGGGTTCGGTAGCCCATTGATGGTCGAGACTGCCGCCCAGGTGCGGATTCTCCTCCACCAGCAGCACCTCCAGCCCCGCCTCGGCGGCGCTGAGGGCCGCCTGCAGGCCAGCAGGGCCGCCGCCCACCACCAGCACGTCGCAATAGCCGTAGCGCTTGGGCCGGCGCTGCGGCGTCCACGCCGTGTCCACGGCGCCGAGTCCCGCACGGCGGCGGATCAACCGCTCCCAGTACGGGAACAGCCAGCGCGGCTTGTGGAAGGCCTTGTAATAGAAGCCGGCGGGCAGGAAGCGGCCGAGACGATCCATGTGGCGGTCCGCGTCCCGGGCCAGGCTGCCACGGACGTTCACCGGGCGCACGTCCAGGCCGTCGGTGACCGGGGTCACGTCACCGCGGACATTGGTGTCGTCGGCGGTGGCGAACAGGGCGTTGATGTCGTGGTTCGCCATGGACAGGGCGCCGCGGGGTCGATGGTACTTGAAGCTGCGCCCGAGCAACTGCACCCCGTTGGCCAGTAACGCCGAGGTAATGGTGTCACCGGCGAAGGCCTGGTAGCGGGTGCCCTCGAAGGTGAACTGCACGGTCCGCTGGCGGTCGATCCACTCCCGCGGCCCCGCCTCAGAGCGTCGGAATGGCATAGGCCACCTCCTGCGGCGGGACGACGCGCTCCACCACGTTGGTCAGCGTGTCGCGCTCCAGCACGAACCAGCGCCCCGTGGGGCGGTGGAACCACCACTCCCGGAGCACCGTGGGCTGCCCGGTGCGATTGAAGGCGTGATCCGCTACTTCGGCCAGCGGCGCGTCGCCGGCGGGTGGCCGGCGCACTTCGCCGCCGTAGACGAATTCGCTGATGGGCCGGCGGCCGATGATCGGGCAGTCAAGCTGTTGCATGGTCAGTGCCCCACGGAGGCCGCGCCCTTCTCGCCCACCAACTGGAAGTCGGTGAAGCGATCGAAGCGGAACGGCTGGATCAGTTCATGGTTGCGGTCGTTGGCGACGGTATCCGCCATGGTGCTGCCGCTGATGGGCGTGGCCTTGAAGCCCCAGGTGCCCCAGCCGGCGTCCAGGTAGAAGCCCGGCAGCGGCGTGGTCCCCATGATGGGGGCGAAATCCGGGGTCATGTCGCTCATGCCCGCCCACTGCCGGTTGATGCGCAGCCGGGCGGTGAACGGGAACAGATCGATGATGCGATCGGCCAGACCCTCGACGAACTCGAAGGACGAGCGGGTGCTGTGGAGCACCGCCGGGTCCACCGACGCCCCCATCACCAGCTCACCCCGGGAGGACTGGCTCAGGTACACGTGCAGGCTGCCGGAGACGACGATGGTGTCCAGGAAGGGTTTCACCGGCTCGGTGACGCAGGCCTGCAGCGGGAAGATCTCGATGGGCGTGGACAGCCCCGCCATCTCGGTGATGCGGGGCGTGGAGCCGGCGACCATGGAGACCACCGCGCCGCAGCGGATGTCGCCCCGGTCCGTGGCCACGCCGCAGACCCGCCCCTTGTCCATCTTGATGCCGGTGACCCGGGTCTTCTGGTGCACTTCCACACCGTTGTTGGCGGCGGCGCGGGCGTAGCCCCAGGCCACGGCGTCGTGCCGGACCACGGCCCCCGGTGCGTGGTACAGCGCCCCCATTACCGGCTGCGAGCCGCCGCAGTCGAGATCGATACCGGGGATGCCGCGGCCCACCGCCTCGCGGTCCACCACCTGGCTGTCCACATCCAGATGGCGGTTCACCTCGGCGCGCCAGCGCATGGTGCGCATGGCCTCGTCGGAATGGGCCAGGGTGTAGTGACCCCGCTCGGAGTAGAACAGGTTGATGTCCAGCTCCTCGGAGAGCCCCTGGAACATGCGCACGCTGGCGTCGTAGAAACGCACGCCTTCCGGCGTCAGGTAGTTGGAGCGGACGATGGTGGTATTGCGCCCGGTATTGCCGCCGCCGATGTAACCCTGCTCCAGCACCGCCACGTTGCGGATGCCGTGGCGGGTGGCCAGGTAATAGGCGCAGGCGAGCCCGTGGCCGCCACCACCGATGATCACCACGTCGTAGCTCTCGCGCAGCTCCGACGCCTCCGGAAAGAACCGGGGCTCCTTGTCAGCGCCGCGCAGGCCGATTTTCAGAAGCCGCAAGGGCATGGATCACCTATCCGAAGACAATGGTCTTGTTGCCGTGAATGAACACCCGGTCTTCCAGGTGGGCGCGCAGTCCGCGGGCCAGCACCGATTTCTCCACGTCGCGTCCCAGCCGGACCATGTCGTCCGTGGTGTTGTGGTGATTCACCCGGATGACGTCCTGTTCGATGATCGGGCCCTGGTCGAGATCCGCGGTGGCGTAGTGGCAGGTGGCGCCAATGAGCTTCACGCCCCGCTGCGCCGCCTGGTGGTATGGGCGCGCGCCGACGAACGAGGGCAGGAAGCTGTGGTGGATGTTGATGATGCGCCCGTGGTAGCGATCGCACAGCGACCCGGGCAGGACCTGCATATAGCGGGCAAGCACCACGGCGTCGATCCGGTACTCCTCGATCACCGATTCCAGGGCGGCGAAGGCCGCCTCACGGCCATCCGCCGGCACCGGAATGCAGTGATAGGGAATGCCGTGCCACTCCACGAAGCTGCGCATGTCCTCGTGGTTGGAGACCACGCAGGGGATCTCCATGGCCAGCTCGCCGCTGCGCCAGCGATAGAGCAGATCCGACAGGCAGTGGCTCTGGCGGCTGACGCACAGCATCACCCGACGCGCCACGGCGGTATCAGTGACCGACCAGGTCAGGCCGAAGCGCTCGGCCAGGGGGGCGACAATGGCCTCCAGGCGCTGCACGTCGCCGCCCAGACTGTCCGCACGCACCTCGTAGCGCATGAAAAACCAGCCGCTCTCGGCATCGGCATACTGGTGGGCCTCGGTGATCCAGCCTCCCTGGCCGGCGATACCCTGGGTGACTGCGGCAATGATGCCCACGGCATCGGGGCAGGACAGCACCAGTCTGAAGCGGCGCTCACTCATGCTTGTTTCCTTGAAAGAAAAAATGTTTCTCAAAAGGAATGCAACAAATCTGCCAGATGCAAGCAGCACTCGCGGCGGCAGCCGGACAACCCGAGAGGACCCCTTCAAATCAATCAATTGCAGTAGAGCGCATGTGTATACCAGGGCACCGCAGCGCCAACGCAAGACGCTTGCAACAGCGATCAGCGCCACCCCGGCTGCGCCAAAATGGCGCAGCCGAGTGCAGCAGGCGCCCCATTTCGGGGCAGCCATTACGGCCCCGACAGCACCGCGCACTCGCTGGATGCGATAACCCCGTGGCTCCCACCGCCTTTCCCGCCCGGCCGGGAAGACGTTACTTCCCCCGCACCGTGAAATGGTGTAGTGTCCCGCGCCCTTGGACGGTCAGTAATATAAGGCAACGTGCCCAGCAACACCCGGCATATCGCGCTGCCGTAGCGGACACACCCGCCGCGGCCAGCACGCCCGCATTCCGGGGCCGGCATCACCTGCGCCCGGCGCATCACGGTGACCGACCCGCACCATCACCCCAATTGAGAGCCGATCGCGGTGCCGCCGCGATCACGAGACGTTTCGTTTGCCCGCGCGGCTCCAAGCACGTGCTGGCCGCGACGTCGTACCGACACCCCACAGGGAAGCCCCATGAACTGGTACAGAGTGAAGCAGGAGTGGTTCGGTAACATCCGGGGGGATGTGCTGGCCGGCACCATCGTCGCCCTGGCGCTGATCCCCGAGGCCATCGCCTTTTCCATCATCGCCGGCGTGGACCCGCAGGTGGGGCTCTACGCCTCGTTCTGTATCGCCGTGGTCATCGCGTTCACCGGTGCCCGGCCCGGGATGATCTCGGCGGCCACAGCCGCCATGGCCCTGCTCATGATCACCCTGGTGGCGGAACACGGGCTGGAATATCTGCTGGCCGCCACGCTGCTCACCGGGGTACTGCAGATCATCGCCGGTTACCTGCAGATCGGCCGGGTCATGCGCTTCATCTCCAACTCGGTGATGACCGGGTTCGTCAACGCGCTGGCCATCCTGATCTTCATGGCGCAGATCCCGGAGTTGATCGACGTGCCCTGGTCGGTCTACCCCATGGTTGCTGCTGGTCTGGCCATCATTTACCTGCTGCCCTACCTGACCCGGACCATTCCCTCGCCGCTGGTGACCATCGTGGTGCTCACCCTGCTGGCCTGGTCCCTGGGCATGCAAGTGCCCACCGTGGGGGACATGGGCGAGCTGCCGGACACACTGCCGGTGTTCCTGTGGCCGGACGTGCCCCTGAACCTGGAAACCCTGTGGATCATCCTGCCCTACTCGCTGGCGCTCACCGTGGTGGGCCTGCTTGAGTCCATGATGACCCAGAGCATCGTGGACAACCTCACCGATACCGAGACGGACCGCGACCGCGAGTGCAAGGGTCAGGGCATCGCCAACCTGGTGGCCGGCAGCTTCGGCGGCATGGCCGGCTGCGCCATGATCGGCCAGTCCATCATCAACGTGAAATCCGGGGGCCGCGGGCGGCTTTCCTCGCTGGTGGCCGGGCTGGTGCTGCTGGTGCTGGTGGTGTTTCTCTCGCCCCTGCTCAAGATGATCCCCATGGCCGCACTGGTGGCGGTGATGATCATGGTGGCCGTCGGCACGTTCAGCTGGAGCTCCATCCGCAACCTGCGCAAGAACCCGCTGAGCACCAATATCGTCATGGTCAGCACCGTGGCGGTGACCGTGCTGACCCACAACCTGGCCATCGGCGTGCTCACCGGGGTGCTGCTGGCGGGCCTGTTCTTCGCCAACAAGGTCAGTCAGTTCCTGCACGTGGGCTCCGATGCCAACGAACATCCGGACGATCAGACCCTGCACCGCACCTATCGCGTCATCGGTCAGGTGTTCTTCGCCTCCACCGAGAAATTCATGAAGGCCTTTGACTTCCAGGAAGACCTCGATAGGGTGACCATTGATCTGACCCGCGCCCACTTCTGGGATATCAGCTCCGTCGCGGCACTGGACCGTGTGGTCGTCAATTTCCGCCGCGAAGGCACCGACGTGGAGCTCGTGGGCATGAACGAGGCCACCGCCACCATCGTCGACCGCCACGCCGTACACGACAAGCCGGACGCCATCGACCGGCTGATGGGCCATTGATCCGCGAGCCGGGCGCCGGCCAGGGAGCGAGAGCATCATGAATGAAAAGGTATTCGCCTGCGTGGACGGCTCGCGCTCGTCCGAATCCGTCTGTGACCATGCCGCCTGGGCGTGCCAGCGCCTGGAGGCACCCCTGACGCTGGTGCATGTCGTCCGCAACCCCCACGGCGAGCGCGAACCCGACTACAGCGGCAACCTTGCCCTGGGCAGCAGGGAGCACCTGCTCGAGGAGCTGGTGGAGCTGGAGGAGAAGCGCGGCAAGCTGGTGCGGGAGCAAGGCCGGGCCGTGCTTGCCGATGCCATTGCCCGCGTCAGCGCCGCCGGCGTGGAAGATCCCGGCCGTCTGCTCCGCAACGGCGATATCACCGAGGCGCTGTCGGCGCTGGAGGAGGACACACGGCTGCTGGTCCTGGGCAAGCAGGGCAAGGACGGCGACGTGGTCAGCCGCCATATTGGCAGCCACCTGGAGAGCATCATCCGCACCCTGCACGCGCCGATGCTGGTAGTGCCCCTGGAGTTCCGGGCACCGGAGCGCTTTCTGATCGCCTACGACGGTAGCGCCACCGCCGACAAGGTGGTGGACCGGCTGGCCGGGAGCGATCTCCTGGTGGGGCTGGAGGCGCATATCCTGATGGTGGGGGCCGAGACCGACGCCAATCGCGAGAAGCTGGGAACCCCGCGGGCGCGGCTGGAGAAGCGGGGCTTCAGCGTGACCACGGCGGTGAAATCCGGCGACGTGAACGAGGTGGTCTGCGATTACCGCGAGGCGAACAACATCCACCTGCTGGCCATGGGGGCCTACGGGCAGTCGCGGCTGCGTCAGTTCTTCGTGGGCAGCACCACGTCGCACATGATCATGCGCTCACCGATCCCGTTGTTGATCCTGCGCTGATCCGTACGTCGCTTTCCTGTCTCCAAGCAGTTCCTGCGGCTGTTCGATCAGTTCCGCGAGCGGCAGCTGGGCAACGGCTGCCGGTTGCGCGAAGGGCCACCAGCACCAGGACCGGGGCGAACATGCTGCGCCCAACCGACTTCGTCACCACTCAAGGCCTCCGACAACCACAACCGATTCACTCACTGTACACCGACGCCGGTGATTTCTCACCGGGCACCCGTGCACACCCGCCTGCGTTGGCGAGCGCACCGACTCCCGTCCCCCATGCGACTAGTCTCAGAACTTCATCCCGCATCACGGCGCGTTCCGGTCGCGATGCAGCCACCTCCACGAACCGCACTCTGGATGACCTGTCATGAACCAAAACCAACTGAAAGGCCGTGCCGGCTCGGCCATGGGCAAGATCAAGGAAATCACCGGCCGGCTCATGGGCGAGGGTGCCATGGAGCGCGAAGGCAATGCCGAAAAACACGGAGGCAAGGTCGAAGCCGGGTACGGCGATGTGAAAGACGATGCCCACAAGGCAACGAAAATGAGCCCTGTGCTCACGCCGTACTAAATCTGAAAACCCCGCCGCGCCGGTGGCGCGGCACCGTTGAACTCAGTAATTAAAGGAAGCCTTATCATGAATAGCATCATTTACGTCGTCGGTTTCGTCGTCATTGTCGTGTTCATCCTCTCGTTCCTCGGCATGAGATAATGTGGGGGAGCCTCGCTTGAAGAGGGTCGGGACCGCCACCGCCTCCTGCCCGACGCAGCGCCGGACGGGCCAGGAGGTATAGGAGCACGCGACGAGGTTGTCGCGCCGCGCTTTGCTTGACAATGCCTCTGGCGGTGCGCACTTTGGCAGTGAAACCCTGTCGGGCCTGCGCCCGCGCCTTAACTGGGGGCTGCCACCCATGTCACCGCCCGCGGACGGCCTTGTTGTGGTCGCCAAGCGCGATTGCCCGACCTGCGGTCTGGTGGAATCGGTCCTGCGTGAACTCTCCGCGGACGGAGCCCCGCTGACAGTCGTCGTCCAGGACGACCCCGCCTACGCGGCCGACCTCCCCGGCCAGTTCCATGACGCCAGCCTGGAAACCTCCTACCGGCTCGGCATCGAGATCGTACCCACTCTGCTCCGCATGGCTGATGGCGCTGAAGTCGAGCGCACCTACGGCTGGCATCGCGACGACTGGCAACGCATCTGCGGACGCGAGAGCCTGGGAGCGGACTTGCCGCCCATGCGGCCCGGCTGCGGCTCGAAGACCCAGGACCCGGGCGTCGCTGAAGCCCTGGCCGTGCGCTTCGGCGACAGCGGTCTCAGTGCCCGCGAGGTAACCGTCGGTGACGCCGAGGACCCGGTGGAGGCCTGCTTCGAACGCGGCTGGACCGACGGCCTGCCGGTAGTGCCACCCACGGCGGAGCGGGTGCTGCGCATGCTCAGGGGAACGCAGCGCGACCCCGGCGAAGTCATCGGCCACGTGCCACCGGACCTGGCCCCGTGCACCGTGGAGAAAGTGGCCATCAATGCCGTGATGGCGGGTTGCAAGCCCGAGTACATGCCAGTGGTCCTGGCCGCGGTGGAGGCGGCGCTGGAGGACGAGTTCGGCATGCACGGCATCCTGTGCACCACCATGTTCTGCGGGCCGATGGTGGTGGTCAACGGCCCGGTGGCCCGGTCCATCGGCATGAACTCTGGCGTCAACGCCCTGGGGCAGGGCAATCGCGCCAACGCCACCATCGGCCGCGCGCTGCAGCTGGTCATCCGCAATGTCGGCGGCGGCCGCCCCGGCGAGATCGACCGCGCCGCCATGGGCACGCCGGGCAAGTACACCTTCTGCTTTGCCGAGGCAGAGGACCCGTGCTGGGAAAGCCTTGCGGTACAACGCGGCTTTTCACCGGAGGCCTCCACGGTCACCCTGTTCGCCGGCGAGGGCGTACAGAGCGTCGTCGACCAGAAATCCCGCACGCCGGAATCCCTGGCGCGGACCTTCGCCGCCTGCCTGCGGGTGGTGGATCACCCGAAACTCGCCATGGCGGGGGATGCCTTTCTCGCCGTCTCGCCCGAGCACTGCAACGTGTTCGCGGCGGCGGGCTGGACCAAGGCCCGCCTGCTGGAGGAACTCGATCAACTGCTGCAGTTGCCCGGCGAGGACATGATCGCCGGCGCGCAGGGCATTGCCGAGGGGCTGCCGGCGAAGTTCGCCGACAAGACGGTGCCCAAGTTCCGGCCGGGCGGGCTGAACATCGTTCGCGTGGGCGGCACCGCCGGCCTGTTTTCCGCTGTCATTGCCGGCTGGGCCGCATCCGGCCCCATCGGCTCTTCACCCGTTACCAGGGAGATCGGCTCATGACCGACCAGATACTGCTTGATCCCACCGCGGAGCGCTCCGCGGCCGAACGCCCCAGGGCGCCGCGGCCGACCAGCCTTCGCGGCGCCACCGTGGGACTGCTGGACATATCCAAGCCCCGCGGCGACGTATTCCTCGCGCGCCTGGATGAACTGCTCACCGATCGCGGCGTCACGGTGCGGCACTACCGCAAGCCCACCTTCACCCGCCCCGCTCCCGCCGAGCTGTACCAGCAGCTGACCCGGGAGTGCGACCTCGTTGTTGAAGGCCTGGCCGACTGAGGCTCCTGCACGTCGTGCTGTACGCATGACATCGCAGACCTTGAAGGTCGAGGCATTCCGGGAGTCGGTGTTGCCACCACGGAATTCGTTGATGCGGTTGCCGCGCAGTCGCGGGCGCTGGGGTTCTCCCCCGCCATGGTGTTCGTGCATCACCCGATCCAGGACCGCCGTGACGACGAGTTACGCGCCCTGGCGGACCAGGTGTTCGAGACCATTGTCGAACACCTGGTCCAGAACGCATCACCGGCCTGACCGGCTCGCCGCTGGCGAGCGGCCGGCGTGACCGCCGGCGACGCGGACAAGCGGCACCGGCTGCCCGCCGTGGATCGCGTCCTGGGCTGGCCGGCCGTGGCCGCGCTTGTGGATGCCCACGGCAGGCAGCCGGTACTGGACGCGGTGCGCGGCGAACTGGCCGGCTGGCGGGCGTCGGGCAATCCGGCGGATGACCCCAGCATCGTCGCCGGTGTCGAGCAGCGCGTGGTGGCGGCGGTCACCCCCTCCCAGGTACCCGTTTTCAACCTCACCGGCACCGTGCTGCACACCAACCTGGGCCGGGCACCCTTGCCGCCGGAGGCCATCGAGGCCGTGGTCCGCGTGACCACCGGCGCGTCGAACGTCGAGTTTGACCTGGAGACCGGCAAGCGCGGGGACCGTGACGCCCATGTGGAATCCTGGCTGCAGCGGCTCACCGGGGCGGAAGCGGCAACGGTAGTGAACAACAACGCCGCCGCGCTCATGCTCATGCTGAACACGCTGGCGCAGCGTCGTCAGGTGGTGGTGTCCCGGGGGGAGCTGATCGAGATCGGTGGCGCCTTCCGGCTGCCGGACATCATGGCCCGCGCCGGATGCAAGCTGCACGAGGTGGGCACCACCAACCGCACCCACCTGCAGGATTACGCTGAAGCCATGGAATCGCGCCCGGCCATGGCGCTGAAGGTCCATACCAGCAACTACCGCATCGAAGGCTTTACAGCGGCGCCGGCCGAGCATGAGCTGGCGCAGCTCACCCGCGAGCACGGCATCCCGTTCGCCGTTGACCTGGGCGCGGGCACCCTGGTGGACCTCACCCGCTACGGCCTGCCCCACGAACCCACGCCGAAGGAGGCACTGGCCGGCGGAGCGGATCTGGTCACGTTCAGCGGCGACAAACTCCTGGGCGGCCCGCAGGCGGGGATCATCGCGGGGCGGGCCGACCTCGTCGCCCGGATTCGCAGAAACCCCATGAAGCGGGCCATGCGCTGTGACCGCATGACGCTGGCCGCCCTGGAGGCGGTGCTGCGCCTGTACGCCGACCCCGACAGCCTGTGCCATCGCGTGCCGACGCTGCGCCTGCTTACGCGCCCCGAAGACGCCATCAGGCAGGTCGCCGTCAGACTGCAGCCGGTGCTTGCCAAGTGGCTGGCGGATGAGCCAGTCCGGGTTGACCACGTCTCCGTGGCAAGCCAGATCGGCAGCGGCTCCCTGCCGGTGGATCGCCTCCCCAGTCACGCCCTGCGGATCCAGCCGGCTGCCCGTCGCGGCGGGGGCGGCCTGCTCGGCCGGATCGCCGCACGCTTGCGGCGGCTGCCCGTGCCGGTGATCGGGCGCATTGCCGACGGTGCCCTGCTGCTGGACGTGCGCTGCCTGGAAGACGAGCACGCGTTCCACGCGCAGCTTGAGGAAAACCAGCGGCCATGATCATAGCCACCGCCGGGCACGTGGATCATGGCAAGACCCAGCTGGTCCGGGCCCTCACCGGTATCCACACGGACCGGCTTGCCGAGGAGCAGCGCCGCGGGCTCACCATCGAGCCGGGCTTTGCCTACATGGATCATCCCGGCGGCCAGCGCCTGGGATTCGTGGACGTGCCCGGCCACGAACGGTTCGTGCGCAACATGCTGGCCGGCGTTGCCATGGTGGATTTCGTGCTGCTGGTGGTGGCCGCGGACGACGGGCCGATGCCCCAGACCCGCGAGCATCTGTGGATTGTCGATCTCCTCGGCATGCGGCATGGCGCGGTGGTGGTGACCAAGTGTGACCGGGTCACGCCGCAGCGGGTAACCGACGTGTCGACGGACGTACGCGCCCTGCTGGCATCCACCACGCTTACAGATGCCCCGTTGTTCACCACATCCACGGTGACCGGTGAGGGCCTGAATAAACTGGACGCACACCTGGCGGCGCAGGCCGGCAATCAGCCGGGCAATCATGATCCCGCGGGACGGTTCCGCCTCGCCGTGGACCGGGACTTCACCATTGCCGGCGCTGGTCGCGTGGTCGCCGGCGCCGTTGCGGCGGGACGGGCAGAGACCGGTGATGAACTCATGGTCTCTCCGCTGGGCTTTCCCGTGCGTGTCCGCTCCCTGCGCGTCAATGATCGGCCGGCGGAGGCCACTGCCACGGGCGAACGTTGCGCTATCAATATCGTCTCCGGCGAGTTGCCGGCGAAAACCGGCTTGCGTGGCCAGTGGATGGTGGCGCGCGAAGGGCATCTCGGCACCTGCCAGCTGGACACCCGGCTGCGGCTGCTGCCTGATGAGCCCCGGGCCCTCGGGCACTGGACGCCGGTGCATCTGCACATCGGTGCAGCGGTGGTAAACGCCCGGGTGGTCCCGTTGAACACCAGGGACCTGCAACCCGGGCACCAGGGCATGGCGCAACTGGTCCTGGACCGGCCGGTGAACGCCGTCCACGGCACACGGTTCGTGATCCGCGACCAGTCGGCACAACGCACCATGGGCGGAGGCCGGGTACTGGACCCGTTCGCCCGCAAACGGGGGCGCAACAAGCCGCCGAGGCTGGCATGGCTCGCCGCCCTGGATGAGGCGGACGGTGCCACGGCACTTCCGGGTGTGCTGGACGAGGCTGTCAACGGCGTCCCGCTGACCTGGATTGCGGCCACCTTCAACCTGACACGGCCGGAGACGGAAGCCCTGGCAGCCGGTGACATCGGACTCGCCATCCACGCCAGTGATGACAGGCGCCTTGTCGCCCGGCAACACTGGGACGCCCTGTGCCTGACGATCACCCGGGAACTGGCAATCTGGCATGACGAGGAACCGGCGAGCCCCGGCCTGCTCGAGTCGGCCCTGATTGAGCGTCTGCGCAACCGCGGGGACCCGGCGCTGGTGCGCGCCGCCCTGCGCGCGTTGCTGGACCGCGGTACCCTGGAGCGGCAGCGATTCTGTGTCTGCCTGGCAGGCCATCAGCCACGACTGCCGCCTGACGAAGCCGCGGACCTGGAGCGTATCCGCACAATACTCACCGAGGCAGGACTGCGTCCGCCCATCCTCGGGGAACTGGCGGACCAACTGGGCGAGGAGAAGGAGGCCCTGCGGGCACGCCTCGAGCGCTATGCCGCACTCGGCTATCTGGCGCGCGTGGCCGATAATCGCTTCTTCCTGCCCGAAACCGTAACGGAGCTGGCGGCAATTGCCCGGGTGCTGGCGAAGGAATCGGACGATGGCACCTTTGATGCTGCCTGGTACCGGGACCGCTCCGGGATCGGGCGCAACCTGACCATTCAGGTCCTGGAGTTTCTCGACCGCCTGGGCGTAACACGTTTCGCCGGCGGCCGACGTTGGCCGGCGCCGGACAGCCCAGCCGGGGATAACACCCCACCATGAACCCGTCAGGCCTGATACCGTGTAACCATCAAGGAAGGGAATCGCATCCCGGTGGAGCGCCCGGACTTCAAATCCGGCGAGACGCGAAACGCGTCTGGTGGGTTCGACTCCCACTCCCTTCCGCCATCCTCCGCTGCCCCTCCGAAACCAGACCTCCCTTTGTGCGCCAGTTCTCGAATTCGGGATCGTGGCGTTGCATCCCGGTGCTTTAGGTGGCAAGGAAATGAGGACGCGCGCACGTCCACATAAAGCACGCGCACAAACCCAGCATGGAGGGGAATTATGAAGCATTCAGTGCTCATCGGGGGGCTTCTGGCTGGCGCGCTGGCCGCGGGCTCCGCGGCCGCCAGTGAACCGGTCCGCATCGGGTTCCTGACAGACATGACCGCGGCGTATTCCGATATTGCGGGCCCGGGGGCAGAGGTCGCTGCGCGAATGGCCGTGGAGGACTACGGTGGTGAAGTTCTCGGAAGACCCGTCGAACTGCTGGTGGAAGATACCCAGCTCGATGGCGAGCGCTCCCTGTCCATCGGGCAACGCATGCACGAGGAAGAAGGCATTGTCGCACTGGCCGAGATGGTCGGGACTCAGGTGGCACTCCCCCTCCAGCAGTACGCCCGTGAACACAACCTGCCAGCGCTGCACGTCGGCTCGGCCAGTTCCATTCTCACCGGGAGTGAGTGCTCGCCCACCGCCGTGGACTGGGTCTACGATACCTACGCCCTGGCCGGTGCCGTTGTCCCGGCGATGGCAGAGCAGGGCCACGAGAGCTGGTACTTCGTCACCGTGGATTACGTCTTCGGTGATGTCCTGCAGGCGGATGCCGAGGCCATGATCGAGGCCGTGGGCGGAGAGGTCGTCGGCTCGACGCGACACGAATTCCAGGCGACAGACCTGTTCGCGCACCTGGAGGAGGCGCGTGACTCGGGCGCGGATGTCATTGCCTTCGCCAATGCCGGTGCCGACCTGCGCAACAGCATCCGTCAGGCCTACGAGCTGGGCATCCTCGGCAGCGACGATCAGGAGGTCGTCGCGTTGCTCGCCACCATCAACGACATCCAGTCAGTAGGCATGTTCGCCGCCAGGGACCTCATTTACCTCACTTCGTTCTACTGGAACATGGACGAGCAGACACGCGAGTGGAGCCGGCGGTTCGAACAGCGCCACGGCGTCCTTCCAAGCATGCTCCAGGCGGGCAGCTACTCCGTGATCTACAACTTCCTCGAAGCGATGGATCGCGCCGGGACCACCGACGGGGAGACCGTCATGGATGCCTTGCGCACGCAGCCGAACGAGGATTTCTTTGCGCGCAACTCGGAACTGCGACCGGATGGTCGTCTGCAAAAGGACATGTACCTCGTCCAGGTTCTTTCCCCACAGGAAACGGAACATCGGGGCGATTACCTTCGCGTGCTGCAGACGATTCCCGGAGAGGATGCGGTTCGACCGCTCGAGGAGAGTGAGTGCCCGCACATGTAGCCGTATTCGAACCCGGAACGGGAGGGGCTGATGGGGGGCAGCGACGGTTTCCGGCGTAACGCTGGCCCTCAATACCCCCGCTGATCAAGAATCGCATCCACGTCGACCTGATCCGCCCAGCCGTACGTCTCCAGCGCGACGGCCGGGCGGTCGGTAAAGATGCCGTCCCCACCGAACCTCCGCAACAGGCGCATTTGCCAGGGTTCGTTGATGGTGTAGTGGTGGACCAGCAGGTCCCGGGCGTGCGCCTGGCGGGTGTGCCACGGAAATCCCAGATGCCCGTCGGGGCCCACACCAGCGGCGCCCATCTCGACAGCCCGGTCCAGGTGGAAGCGGAAACCGTCCGCGTCGGCCATTCGCCGGCTGATCAGATATACCACGGGCAGATCAGGGATGAGGGTGACGAGCGAGTCGACACTCGAGGCGGAAAACGACTGAACGATGATGCGGGCCGGGCCGCTTGCGACATCGACGCTGGAAGCACCGAATCGCTCATTGAGTGCGGCATCGGGTGCATCGAGAGTGGGCGGGTCAGGATACCAGCCGGCATTCCGGAGGATCTCCAGAATATCTTCTTCGATCCCGGGATAGCGCTCTGCGTCCTTGGTCTCCAGGTAGAGCCCGGGATTATTGCTGCCTTCCTCCGCAATCGTGATCAGTTCTTCCAGTGTCACGGGCGCGAGCCCCTCGTAGCTGTCACGGGCGCGGCCGGGAAATGCCACGTTGAACCAACTGCCGTGGTCGAGTTCCATGAGCTCGTCATGGGTGAAGGTCTCGAACGGATCATTCGCCCGCTCCGGGAAAACTTCCTCTACGCTGGTTGTGCGCGCGAGCGTTCGGTCGTGAAAGGCCACGACCACCCCGTCTCTGGTGCGCTGGAGATTCGCCTCCAGGTAATGCGCACCCATGTCGCGGGCGAGCTCGTAGGCAGGTGCAGTCGACTCCGGGGCAACCCAGGACGCGCCCCGATGGGCAACAACGGTCGGGTAAGGGATCTGCCACGCTTCTGCGATCGGCTCGCCGGCATCCGGCGGGGACTTGAGATAGAAGAACGCGAACGTGAGGAGCAGAAGGAGAAGCGCGATCCCGAGAATCCCGGCGACCATACGGAGCATGCGGGAGATGATATGGTCACGGAATTCCATTCTGGCTTGATGCAGGTTCGGTCGGTCAGTGTCAATGCGACGGAGATCGAGCAACCGAACGGGATGCCCAGTCCATGTGTGGTCGATACTCACTGCATGCTCCCCATTCCGATATCGCCAGCCGCTATCAGTACCAGGAGGACTGGCTGGCGGACGCCATGCCTCGTTACAACGTCGCGCCGGGTACGGACATAGCGCTGCTTGCCATGCTGGAGTGCGGCACGGGTACCGTCTCGGTTCTAATGCCAGCCCACTGGGGATTTCACCCGCAACGGGCTGACGCAAAGGCGCCCTCCCCCATCAATGCCCGGGCCGAGAAGGTGGCAACCAGCCCCTACTTCCGCAATGCCTTCCAGACACGCCGTGCGCTGGTGCCGGCCAACGGCTGGTACGAATGGCGGGCCACCGATGCCGGTGACAAGCAGCCTTACTACATTACCCTCGCCGATGGCGAACTGCTCATGTTCGCAGGCCTCTGGGAACCGGCTGGTGATGACCGTGCCACCGCCGCGATCATCACTCAGCCCGCAGTGTCCGCGCTCCAGCACATCCATCCCCGCATGCCAACCGTTCTGGCCCCGGAGTGCTGGGCGTCGTGGATGGACCCGAAATTCACCGAGCGGGACCAGGTCCGGAAAGTTGTACGCCCGCTCCCCGGGGACTGCCTGATCGCGTACCCGGTCAGCAAGCGCGTTAATCGGCCCGTGAACGACGATCCTGAACTGATTGAGCCGGTAGGTAGCGTGGGCAATAATTCAAAGGCATGACGGCGCCGAACGAAAGCAATCCGCAAGACTGGACAGCCCCGCCGTTACGCGGAATCGTGGAGCTGGCGACAGGAGTCGAACCTGCGACCGGCTGATTACAAATCAGCTGCTCTACCAACTGAGCTACGCCAGCATTGTTCGTGGTGTCGGTGGAGAGCAGTATGATCCACCGGAATCGGGCAGGAGTTCAAGCCTCGTAATCGGCACAGTCGACTTCTTCCCAGTCGGCATCCGGCAGGGCGGGGTCGGGCTCGTCGGTCTCGATCAGCACGGCGTACCGGGTGACCACGCGGTGGCGCTCGCCCACCTCGGTTTCATACCCCAGTTCTTCAAGTTCCTCCTGGCGATTGCGGGAGCGGGACTCGGAGCTGAACACGCCCAGAGATACGGCGTGCTCGTACTGGTCACCGCCCACGTAGCCGTAGTCGCTGAGGCCGTGATCACCGAGTTCGGCCATGGTGTCCTGGGCGGCCTGCATGCTGTCGTGCGGGGGAATATAGACCCAGTAGCCGACGAACGCCTGATCTTCCCGGGTGACGATGCGGCTGCGCTCGAGGCCGTCGTCCTGCACTCGGGTGAGGAGCGCGTGGGCGGCGTCCTCGTCCTCCACCGGGGCAACCTGGCAGACCGCGTCGCGGACGGGGGCGTCAGGCTCTGCCAGTAGCGGCAGCTGCTCTTCAAGTGACGGGAGCGCAGTATCGGGTTCCTCGGGCGCGGCCGGTTGCTCGCCGGAAATCTCCGGCTCCTGCGCCACCTCTTCCTGCTCCTCGGCGGCGGCGAGTGCCGTTTCTTCATCCACCACGGTGAGCCCCTCCGGTGCCGGCCTCGGCGGATAGGGCGCCGGCTCGTCGGCGGCAGGGAGCGTCAGGAAGGCCAGCACGCCGAGGTTCAGGAGCAAGAGCAGGATGAACAGCGCTCTCATGGGGCCACCGTGCCGGAGGCGATGCCGCGGAAGATCAGGTCATGATCGACGACCCACGCACCTCCCAGGGTATCCGCCAGTGCGTCGGCGTCACCCCCGGTGAGAATGCCCTGACATGGGTGATCCCCATGACTGTCCACGCGGGCCTTGAGGCTTGCCAGGGCGCCGGCAAGGGCATGGTAGGTCCCGGCACGGATGGCGGTGGGCGTATCTTTAGCCAGCAGCGGCAGATCGCCCTCACCGCTCTCCCCAAGACGATGCGCGGCCGTGGCCAGGGCACGGCGGGACAGCCGCAGCCCGGGAAAGATCAGGCCTCCGGCATGGCTCCCGTCGGCCTCCAGGACGTCCAGGGTGACGGCAGTCCCGCAGTCGACGATGCAGAGTCGACCGGTGTAGTGAACGCGGGCGCCGATCAGGGCCGCCCACCGGTCCGCCCCCAGGGAAGAAGGTTCCGGGTAGGCGTTGGTGACGCCGGTTGCATCCTCCATGTGGGTGATGAAGCGCTGCAGGACGCAACCGAATCGATCCTGTAGCCATTGGTCCAGGGGGCGCAACAGTTCGGGAGCGGCGACGGTACACACCCGGGCGCTGCTTGGCGATTCGTCCAGCGCGGCGAGGCGTTCGAACAGCGCCGGGGGCAGCTTGCCATTCTCGGTATACGGGAGCGCACCACCGGCGGCTGGCTCTCCGGTGTCGGTCCGGAGCTGCCACTTGCAGCGGGAGTTGCCGAGGTCAAACAGGAGCATCATGGCAGAGGGCGGACGGAGACTTCGCCGGCACTCCAGGGCTCCGGGCCCTGCCCCTGGTCCAGCAGCAGGGAGCCCGTGGGATCAACCCCGCAGGCGCGGCCATGGATCTCGCGCTGACCGAGGAGCAGGCGCACGTCCCGGCCGCTGAGGGCGTCGTAGTCCGGCCAGCGCTGGATGAACGCGGTGAAGCCGTGTCGGCCGAACTGGTCCATGGCGCGAGCCAGTCCGTCGAGGACGGCACTGGCGATGACGTTCCGGCCAGGCCAGTGCGGGAGACGATCCCGGACGGCAGTCCAGGGCTGGTCAATGGCATCCCGGGTTGTATCGTCGACGTCCATTTGCAGGTTGAGGCCCTGGCCGATCACGACAGCGCAGGCACCGGTGGGCTCGCCCTGGAGCTCCACCAACAGGCCGCCAAGTTTCTGGTCATTGATCACCAGATCGTTGGGCCACTTGAGCGAGACATCACGCAAACCGAACGCGCGCAGCACCTCGGCGACGGACATGCCGGCGGCCAGGCTGAGCCCGGCGACGCCTCCCGGCACCTGGTCGAAGGACCAGGCCAGGCTCATGTACAGGTTCTGGCCGAACGGGGAGTACCAGGTGCGCCCGCGCCGGCCGCGGCCGGCGCTCTGTGCCTCGGCGAACAGCGCACAGGGCAGCTCGAGCTCGGACAGCTGCTGGAACAGCTGACGGTTGGTGGAATCGGTGACGCGGGCTACACGGACGTCGATGAGGCGCTGGCTTACGTCGGCCCCGAGGCCTGCGCGGATCCGGTCCTCGCCCAGGAGCTCCAGAGGTCGGGCCAGGCGATACCCACGGCCCTGCTCGGAGATCACGGGAACGCCCTGCCCCTGGAGCTGATGCACCAGCTTCCACACCGCGGCGCGGCTGACGTGAAGCGCCTTCCCGAGCTCCTCTCCGGAACGCGGTCGGCCATCGGCAAGACTGCCCAGGAGTTCGCCGGCGCGGTCCACGTCAGGGTGCCTCCCGCCAGGGCAGGGATGCTCGGCAGTAGTAGTGGTGCATGACGTCGATCATGGCGCCATGATCCTGCGCGCCGGCGCTCTCGCGGATACTGTGCATGGACCACATGGGATTGCCGACATCCACGGTACGTACGCCGAGACCCGCCCCGGTGATCGGGCCGATGGTGGAACCGCAGGGGATGTCATTCCGATGGATGTACTTCTGGCAGGTGACGCCGGCCTCGTCGCAGAGCACCATGAACACCGCTTCCGCACCGGCATCGGTGGCGTAGCGCTGCTGGGCGTTCACCTTGATCACGGGGCCGCCGTTGACGGTGGCGGCGTTGTCGCTGTCATAGAGGCTCGTGAACGCCGGATGATAGGCGTGAGCCATGTCGGCACTGAGGACCATGCTCCGGGCCAGCACCCGGGGGCGGTCCTGCTCCCCGATACCCTGCGCCCCAGTGATGCGGGACAACAGTTCCGGCAGGAACGTCCCCTGCGCGCCCTTGTAGCTCTGGCTGCCCACTTCCTCATGATCGAAACAGGCCAGCACTGCCACGCCGCCGAAGCTGTCGGGATCGGCGTCCATGATGGCGCACAGGCCTGCGTGACAAGAACCAAGGTTGTCCAGCTGGCTGTTCGCGACGAACTCGTTGCGTTCACCGAAGAAGGCGCCCGCCTGGGTGTCCGCTACGGCGAGTTCCCAGGCAAGCACCTGTTCCGGCGCCACGTCCAAGTCAGTGGCGATCAGTTCCTGCAGCGTTGGCCCTTCGGGCAGACCTTCCCGGGCGAGGCCCTGGATCAGCGTCAGCTCATCGTGGGCCTGGTACTTGAGGCCTTCCTGGTTCACCTGCCGGTTGAGATGGATGGCGGCGTTGGGGAAACGCACCAGGGGCCGGTTCGCATGAAACAGCGCCGTCCGCGCATCCCCGGTGTCACCGTCGCGGATACTCACGCGGCCCGCCAGGGTGAGGTCCCGGTCGGCAAACGTGGCCAGGATGGGGCCACCATAGATCTCCACGTCGAGACCGTGGTGGCGGTTGCGTATCCGCGATCCTGCGGGCTTCACGCGGAAGCCGGGGGAATCGGTATGCGCGCCGATGATCCGAAAGCCGTCCTTGAGCAGGGAACCAGTGCCGATCACGAACGCAGCAATGGTGGAGTGATCGCGGGTTACGTAGTAGCGGCCGCCAGGCTGGATGTCCCAGGCGTCGCCTTCCCGCAACGGAACGAAACCGGCACGCTCCAGTATCTGCGCCATGCTGGCGCCGGCGTGCCACGGGCTCGGGCTCGCATCGATGAACTCGAGGAGTTGCGCTGCCCGCCGATCTCCGGTGGTATCCATGACCAATGCAAATTCCTCAAGTAGCGGAATGGACACAGAATACCAGCCAAAAAACCCCGCAGCGCTGCTGCGGGGTTTTCGGTGAGGCGCCTGGCGATGACCTACTTTCGCACGACAGCGGGGCCGCACTATCATCGGCGCTAAGCGGTTTCACTTCCGAGTTCGGAATGGGATCGGGTGGTTCCCGCTTGCTATGGTCGCCAGGCAAACTGGCTCACGCTAACGGTGCTCTGACGCACCGGCGTGAAATTCGGGAAGTTGCTGCATCGCGCATGTCACATTGCATTACGCAGGCCGCACCAGACTCTTTGGGTGTTATATGGCCAAGCCTCACGAGCAATTAGTACTGGTTAGCTTCAGCCATTACTGACCTTCCACACCCAGCCTATCAACGTCGTCGTCTTCAACGGCTCTTCAGGGGTCTCAAGGACCCAGGGAGATCTCATCTTGGGAAGGGCTTCCCGCTTAGATGCTTTCAGCGGTTATCCCGTCCGAACTTAGCTACCCGGCAGTGCCACTGGCGTGACAACCGGAACACCAGAGGTTCGTCCACTCCGGTCCTCTCGTACTAGGAGCAGAATCCCTCAAATCTCCGACGCCCACGGCAGATAGGGACCGAACTGTCTCACGACGTTCTAAACCCAGCTCGCGTACCACTTTAAATGGCGAACAGCCATACCCTTGGGACCTGCTACAGCCCCAGGATGTGATGAGCCGACATCGAGGTGCCAAACTCCTCCGTCGATGTGGACTCTTGGGAGGAATCAGCCTGTTATCCCCGGAGTACCTTTTATCCGTTGAGCGATGGCCCTTCCATACAGAACCACCGGATCACTAAGGCCTGCTTTCGCACCTGCTCGACTTGTCAGTCTCGCAGTCAAGCACCCTTTTGCCTTTACACGCACTGCACGATTTCCGACCGTGCTGAGGGTACCTTCGCACTCCTCCGTTACTCTTTGGGAGGAGACCGCCCCAGTCAAACTACCCACCACACACTGTCCCTGACCCGGATAACGGGCCTAGGTTAGAACCCCGAACATGCCAGGGTGGTATCTCAAGGGTGGCTCCACCAGGACTGGCGTCCCAGTTTCGAAGCCTCCCACCTATCCTGCACAAGCATGTTCAAAGTTCAGTGCGAAGCTGTAGTAAAGGTTCACGGGGTCTTTCCGTCTTGCCGCGGGTACACTGCATCTTCACAGC